>NZ_AP025028.1:3321504-3653421 GCF_003114835.2 Leptospira kobayashii
GAGGATTTTGGGAATCCGCTGAAATTGGAGAACGAAAACAAGTATATGGAAAATTAAACAGAATCTACCAAGTCACATCTTTTATTGCAGGAAGTATTTTTCTGTGGGCCCTCTATCATATCGGACTCTTCATTATGAGAAGGCAGGACAAAGCAAGTTTGTTCATAGCCTTATTCAGTTTGCTTTTAATTCTGCGGATTTTAACAACGGGAGAAAGATTACTCACAAGCATTTTCCCGGAAATACCTATGGATCTGCTGATTCGTTTTGAATTTTCCACTTTTTACATCTCAACGGCGGTGTTCGTATACTTTTATCATTTGATATTCCCCACGACTTTAGGCAAAAGAACAACCTTGGCAATTTTGACGTTGATCACTCCTTTTATGATTTCCTTGTTTTTTCCGGTCCACCAGTTCGCATCTCTTGTTCTCTATTTTCAACTACTGCTTATGGTTATCTGCCTAGTAATCATCGCAGCCACCGTTATGGCATTTAACAATGACAAGGTGGCAGCAAGCATGTCTCTCGCAGGATTTTTATTCGTATGCGCTGCCCTTACAAACGACATACTTTATCAAAACAACGTAATCAATACTCTCAACCTCACTCCTTTCGGGTTTCTGTTGTTCATTCTATTTCAAGGTTATATTCTTTCATACGGATTCACCCGCGCCTACGAATCCATTGAGAAGTTGAAAGAAAATCTGGAAGGGTCCAACGAACAATTGAACAGTTTGAAAGAAGGGTTGGAAGGGCTGGTAGTGGAAAGGACCAAGGAACTCGCAAACTCCCGAGAAAACATACAAAGGTTAAACGAGTTTGCAAAAACCCTCAACTCCAGTCTCCGGCTGGAATCCATTATGTCCAAGGCATTTGATTATCTGAAGAAAGAAGTCTCCTGCGACTCTATGATTCTATTTTTGGTCAATGAGGAAAAGGGTTCGATTGATTATTATAAATCCGCACTTTCCTCCGATTTGTCGGAAGAAAAACAAAAGTTATTATCCAATCTACACTTCGCACTTCATCCCGATTCGGGAGTTATGTATTTGGTTTACAAACGGAACAGGCCGTTTCGATTTTCCAAAGTCAAAGAAGGGATTTTGACCGATTCCAATCAAATCATGGTGGATATTGTGGGAAAACATCCTGGGATGATTTTGCCACTCGTGGCACAGGGGAAAACGATCGCCTTACTCACATTATTCACAACGGAAGAAAACGTATCTTTTTCCAAAGATCATCTTCGTGTAGCGGAAAGTACTGCGGAAGCGATCGCTACCGCAGTCATCAACTCGATGTTAATCGAAAATCTGAATAAAGAAAGAAATCTCGCGGAACTAGCTCGAGCCAATACCGAATACGCCAAAAACGAAGTGATCAAATTGAATGAGTTTTCCAAAAAGATCAATTCGGAGTCCAATCTGGATCGAATCATTCAGGAGATGTTCGATTATATTCTGAAAACTTTCGGGATCGAAGGAACCATCTTACAACTGATTGATCATAAGAAAAACGAATTTTATACTTACAGCACTACGAATCCGGAACAGGCAAAACCTGAACATTTGCAATTTGCACGCAACCTAATCATTCCCTTGAACGAAAAGGGAGGATTTGTTTATAAATCCTACGTTAGAAAGAAGCCTCTTTATCTTTCCCGGGTTCCCGGTTATTTGGAATATTCAATTGACAAAGAAATCATTAAAAATCTGGAACTGAAATCATTTATCATCAATCCTTTGATTGTTCAGAACGAAGTGATCGGCATGGCTTATTTCACTTCCTATAAGGAAGGACTCAACTTAGGTAGGGATGAATTGAGAAGGATCACAGGTTTTTGCGATCAAATTGCAGGAGCCATTCAAAACTCGCTACTACTTCAGATCACCGAACAAGAAAGAAAAAAAGCGGAGTCTGCCAAACTTGAAATTCAAAAACTGAATGAGTTTGCAAAAACAATCAACTCATCAACCAATCTGGAAGGAACTCTCGCAGAGATTTTCGAATTTATAAAATCCAACTACCGGATCTCCAACTGCGTGTTGTATTATATGGATGATGAATTTTCCGAGTTCCGTTATCTGAATCATTCCGGCTTCGATTTGCTTGCGGATGAAAACATATTCTTTTTCAAAAATTTGAAATTCCAATTAAACGAAAAAAGCGGATTCGTTTACAAGTGTTATTCGAGAAAAAGATTTTTCTATATGAAAAAGATTCCTAAAAAAATCCCTTACGAAATCGACAGAGAAATAATAAACAGATCCGGTGTCTCCTCCTTACTTCTATCTCCTCTGATCAATAACGACAAAGTAGTCGCTATGGCGATTTTCGGAATTATGGACAAGGAAATCCAATTGAATCAAGAGGAGCTCACATCCATCGTCGGGGTTTCCGAACACATAGCGGGTGCTATAGGAAATAACTTTCTGATGAACAAGATCGAAGAGGAGAAACATAGATCCGATTCTCTTCTTTTGAATATTCTACCCAAAAACGTCGCGGAGGAATTGCAAAGAAAAGGAAGAGTCAATCCGGTGGAATTCGAAAACGTAACCATGCTGATGACTAGTTTTCCCGGCTTCTCTCAGATGACTTCCCAACTCACTCCGGAAGAACTATTGGAAGGATTGGATTTATATTTTTCCAGATTCGATGAAATCATCAAATCCAATAATATGGAAAAATTAAAAATGACGGGAGATATGTACGTTGCCGCCGGAGGACTACCCGTAGGAAATTTCACTCATACGATTGATGCATGTCTTGCAGCACTTCAAATCAGAGATGAAGCGAACCGGATCAAACTCGAATTTCCGGACATTGCATTCAAACCTCCTTCGATTACAATTGCAATCCATTCGGGTCCTGTTGTTGCCGGCGTAATAGGAAAAACAAAATTCAGCTATGATGTGTGGGGCAAAACCGTTACACAAACACAAGCTATACGAAGAGGGGCTCATTCCAGCGAAATCAACATATCGCTTGAGACCGCCGAAAAAATAAAAAGATTATTCGTTTTGGAAAACCAGAAAGAAATCAATACTTACGAAGGAGATCCGATCCCGATCATAGAACTGAAATCCTTACGATTGGACTTTGCATTGGAATCAGGCATTCATCCCAATGAAGCATTCGAAAGACTCTACACCCAACAAAAACGCGGTGCAAGAATCCTAATCAAGTAAATCGATATGATTGAATTTTTAGCCGCTGCCGCTCTTGGGATCCTGATTATATTCTATCTGCTCTTTCGCATTTATAAAATTTTATCCGCCCGCGACAAAGAGATTGCCCAATACAAAAATACGATTTCCGAATTGGAGAACACGATCGTTTCCAAAAAAAAGGAAATATACGATATAAAATCCCAATCGGACGAGTTTTCCGACAAACTCTACAGGTCTTATTCCCAATTGACGGACTTGGATTCTTTGTTGAGAGAAATCAATGCTTGTCGCGATTTAAAGGAGATCCTGGTCTTACTGGCTCGTTACTTCCGGGACAAATACAAAGTCCCCCACTATGTTCTTTACATATTCGAAAAAGACACAAACGAACTCGTGTTTTACGATTCAAATTTTCCGGATGAAATAGAAGAAGATCTTCGGGAAGGAATCCGTTCCAGAAGAATCAAAGTCACGAATGAAACTGTCACTTATTATGCCCATTCCTATGCGTGGAAACGAAAAAGAACATTTTTTATAGAAGATTTGAACAAATACGACACGAAAGGAGTCGAGCTGGAAAATAAAAATTCCGTAAACTTAAGATCCTTATTCATCGTACCTTTGTTTTTACGCCAAAATTTCATAGGCACTCTGGATCTTTTGGATTATTCGGGTGATTTGAAACTATCACCCCAAGAACAAAATCAAATCAAAATCATAGGAGATTATGTTGCTGGCTCCATCGAATCCGGATTTTTGATCGTCGAGCTTGCAGACAAAAATAAAAAGATTCAGAACGAAAAACAAATCCTGGAGACTAACAGACAAAAGCTGGAATTACTTTATAAATCCATCCGAAAAATCAACTCGCATAACAAGATAGATGATATTATTACTGAAGTTTTTTTATTTCTAAAATCTAATCACAGGGTGGAACTCGGATTTATTTTACTTACCGATAAAAAAAAGAAAAAACTAATGCCTTATGTTTTTTCCAAAGAGATATTCAATAAAGGACTTTTAGTAACCAATTTCCTTCGCAATTTTTCCGCACCTCTTTCCAAAGAATCAGGCTCCTTATTCAGAACCTATGAAAAGAAAAAGCCGGTTTATCTGAAACGAATCCAATCCTCCGACAATTTATTTTCCGGTTATGACAAAAGAATCATCGATGCATTCAATCTGGACAATTTTGCACAAATCCCTTTGGTAGTTCAAAATCAAACCATAGGAATCATCTGCGTCACAAGACTTACCAGAGGCTCCGACTGGAACAAAGACGAATTCTTCGAAATCAATTCTTTCTGCGAACAGATAGCAGGCTCCATTCATAATGCCAACCTGATGAATGATTTGGAATCCGAAAAAGAAAGAACCATTCATTTTCTAAAAAACATTCTACCGGGAGAACTTGCGGAAGAATTGATGGAAAAAGGAGAAGTCATACCTATGGAATACGAATCGGCTACGATTCTATTCACGGATTTTAAAAATTTCACAAACGCTGCAGAGTCCCTCTCTCCTGAAGATCTAATACAACAGTTAGACGCTTGTTTTTCCCAATTCGATGATATAGCGGTTCGCCACAATTTCGAAAAATTGAAAACGATCGGAGATTCCTATATGGCTGCCGGAGGTATCCCTCAAGGAAATTTCACTCATCCGGTGGATGCCTGTTTGTTTGCCATGGAGATCAAATCTTTTATGAATCAGGTAAAAGTCGTAAAAGAAATGTTAGGTCAGCCTTTCTGGGAAATACGAATCGGAATTCATACGGGATCGGTTGTTGCCGGAGTAGTCGGCAAAACAAAGTTCGCTTATGATGTTTGGGGAGATACGGTAAACATTGCAAGTCGTATGGAAAGTAGCAGTACACCCGGTGAAGTCAATCTCTCGGAAGAAACTTATGAAAAAGTAAAACGATTTTTCGTTTGCGAATACAGAGGCAAGGTATCCGCCAAAAACAAAGGTGAGATGGGAATGTACTATTTAAAAGCATTACGTCCCGAATTTTCAAGAGACGGGGAAGGTATCGTTCCCAATGAACAATTTTTCGATTTGTATAAAAATCTAAAGATCGGAGCAAAAATCATTTATAGACAAACCGGATAATCCGTCCTTCGGAATGATTTTCTCGGATCACAAAATGCCTGCGGGATTTCTAAAAAAAATCTTTTGGCAGCAAACACATGTTTGCCACCAACAGAGAAGAGGTGGAAAAGATTTGTCTAGAAATAAAACTCAAACTTCAAATTACCTAAATGACCCGATCAATGCCCGCTTCCTCCGTGACCTCCGCCACCACTGCTACTTCCTCCTCCGGAACCTCCACCGCCGCCGGAACTAGAGCTGGTTCTGGTGGTACGTGTAGTGGTCGTAGTTGTACCTCCGCATTTTGATTCGCATATATTATAAATAGCAAGACAGGTTACGAATGATCCACCCGAGCCCATATTCTGTTGTTGGGTGACCAAACTACAGACCAACTGTTCCGAACCGCATTGGTTCAAACAAGTTGCTCTGCTCTTTACATTGCCGCAATTTCCGAAGAAGACAAAACCGAGAAATAGTATAAAATAAATCATAAATCGTTTCATATCATTCAACCGCGCCTTTGGATTTGAGTAAGTGGACGATTGTTTCCTTTTCGTTCTGAAGGATTTCGGAAAGTGCAGTATGACCCGCTTCGGATTTCAAATTGGGATCGGCACCTGCGTCCAAAAGATACTCCACAACCTTAGGATAACGGTTGTATGCTGCCATCATAAGAGCAGTGTGTCCGTTTCTGGATTTTAAATTCGGATTCGCTTTGAAAGTCAGTAGTACATGAACTACATCATGATGACCTTCTTTCGAAGCGATCATAAGAGGGGTCATCCTATCGAAGGTATCTTCCGGGATATTCGGATTCTGGCCCGCACGCAACATTTCCCGGACTCTTTCCACATTCCCTTGTGCTACCTGAAAGTAGAAATTATTATAACGGTAGTTCCTCCCCGGGTTAGGCAAGGAAACACATCCGACCACCAGAAAAATCAGCAAAATACCCAGAGCGATTCGTTTCATGCTCACAGTATCTCAAAAAAAACCTCGTCTGCAAATGGAGGTTATCCGCAAATGTGGGAACCCACTAAAAACGAGGATATGAGTGTTTCCCGCAATTGCGGATAACACCTACAAGTTAAATTCCTTGCACGAATCGTTTGGTTCCCGTAAACATTACATTTACCCATGAATCACCGTAAATATAGAATTCTATTCCTTTGGTTCTACGGAATCTCTCTCATTCTCTGGATTGTCCAAGAAACCTACACTCTGACCAACCCGCCCGACATTTTCGATCGTTATCGGGTTTTTATTGCCAGTTTCGAAACTTTGATCGCAGTCTCATCCTTTCTTACCATTTTTATCCTCTACAAAGAACTGAAACAGGAAGCCGGAGAAAACAACCAAGCCAAAGTAGTGATCCATGACCTAAAAAGAACCAACCGGATTCTAAAAGGACCGGAGATGAATTTTTGGAAAGAAGCGAACCAACAAATGAATGAATGGAAACTGACCGATACGGAAAAGGAAATTGCAATTCTGATTTTAAGAGGTTTTTCCCACCAACAAATCGCAGGGGTTCGTGGGAAAAGCTTAAGAACTGTGGAAAACCAAACGGCTTCCATTTATGAAAAGTCTTCTATGAGAGGAAAATTGGAATTTATCTCTTTTTTTCTCACTCCACTTCTTCCGGAAGAGGAGTAAAGAAGGTTTCCAAACCCAAAAAATCTTGACCAAATCCCAAATTTCACTAAATTTCTTAGGAAAAAGAAGAGGATGGAATGAACAAAAAAACCGAAATACTGAGCTTAGTTCTTTTTCTAATCACCTGCTTCCCATTACTCTCGCAAAGCTCCATAGACAACAAAGCAAAAGACAAACAAGATGCGCTTTTGCAAAAAGACAAAGCCAATAGAGAAAAGATACTGGCAAAGTACTACCAATTCTATTCCAAACTGAAAGATCGTTATCCGGGACTCAATTTCCAAGAGTTGCCGGTGGATCCCAGTCTTGCCCGCGATGTAATCGAACATAACGATTCCCCCGGCGGTCAAATTAAAAAAGCAAAATCCATTTTCGCCTATTCCGCCGAAAATTATCTATTGAAATCGGAACCGAACCCTCTTCCCAAATTCAATACGGACACAAAACTACTCCGAGGTGAAAAAATAGAAGTGGTTTTGGTTTTAAAAAATGACGGGCCTGACAAGAAAGATCAACCAAACTGGTGTTTAGTGAGAACGAATTCGAAAAAAGAAGGTTACATTCCTTCCGAATATTTGTCTTCCGTTGCGCTTTCCAAAGAAGATTCGCCTGAAAAAAAACTGGCAAGTCTGAAACCTCCGTCTACAAGAGCATTTGCATTTCCCGAAAACCTGAAAGCTTCCAAAAAATCGAGAGCCGCAGAACAACCGTTTTTTGATCCTGTGACGGGAGAGATGACGGAAAATGTTCCCGAGTTTACGGAAATCCCCGGCAAAGAACAAATCGGTGTGACCGAAACGGTAAACCTGGAACCGGAACCGAAAACCACAGACAAACTGAAAGGTAAATTTTTTTGGGTGAATGCAAGTTCCCTGAATGTTCGCGAAAACCCGGAAGTGAATTCCTATATCGTGGACAGACTTACCAAAGGAATCAAAATCACTGTCATTCAATCCACAAATTATGAAGACAATATAGACGGTATCTCTGCCGCTTGGCATCAAGTGGAAAGCGGATACCAAAAAGGTTGGGTATTCGGAGGATATTTAAGTTCTTCCGAAGTACAAAGTTACGATTCCAGTTCCAATTCGGATTTCCCTTCTTTCCCTCAGGAAAATCCCGACGAACTGAAGCCAGGCGAAAAACGATATGTTCGAGCGGCCAGTTTGCGCTTGCGGGACGAACCGAACGAATACGGAACCGTCATCGCATCCATTCCCGGGGATGAAAAACTGAGAATCATAGATTCTAAAAACGAAATAGAAACCATCGGAGGAACCCGTTCCAAATGGATTTATGTGAATTGGGACGACCAATGGGAAGGTTGGGTTTTCGGAGGATTTGTTTCCAAAGACAAGGGGCAATTGGTGGACAATGATGATATTTCCAAATACTTCCAAATTCCGATTGATAACGATCGTTATGTGTCATCGAATTTCGGAACCAGAGTCGATCCGGTCACAGGCAAAGTAGGTGCTTTCCATTCCGGAGTGGATTTACCCGCACCTGTCGGGACTGCCATTCGCGCAGTGAGCGATGGAAAAGTATGGAAAACCATCACAACAACGGGCGGTTACGGAGTGCTCACCATCCTAAGTCATAAAAATAATGTTTATACGTATTACGCTCATCAAAACCAAAGAAAAATCGCAGAAGGGGATGTGGTTCGTTCGGGTGATATCATCGGAGAAGTGGGGAACACGGGAAAATCTACAGGACCTCACCTACATTTCGAAGTCAGAAAAGGCCCCCAACAACAAGCGTTAGACCCTAGCGCTTACTTACCAAAATAATAAAGAAAAGAAAAAAATGGAAACATCAAAAATAAAACACAGAATCACACTTATCATTCTACTCTTCAGTTTCAATTCCTTGCTTTCTCAAGATACGAACAATTCTCTTGAATCGGTAAAACCGAATGTAAACGAAGCCATTGAAGAAATCAAACCGGATATGGTGAAGATTTTACTCAAAGGTACACCGAAAGATCTGGATACCGCCATTTCCAAGGGAGGAGATGTCAATTCAGCGGATACGGACGGCAAAACTCTTTTGATGTTGGCTGTGGAAAAAGGAAAAACAAAACAATTCGATTCTTTGGTGATTGCGAACGCCGATTTGAATCGAAGGGATTTTTCCGGAAAAACCCTGCTTCACTACTTGGTGACTTCCCGATTGACAAACCAAATCAAAACACTGATCGAAAAAGGCGCCGATCCGAATGCTTATGACGGAGAAGGCAACACTCCTTTGCATATCGCAGTTCTCAAAGCAAACCTCTCCATTCAAAAGATTTTAGTGGAAAGCAAAGCGGATGTTAACCTTCGTAACAATCCCAGAAAATCTCCTCTCTTCCTTGCAGTGGAAAAAGGGAAAACGGACTCCATCGTTTATCTTTTGCAGAACGGAGCCAATGTCAACTTACCGGAGTTAACCGGTCGAACTCCACTGTTTGTGGCATTGGAATCGAAAAATATAAAATTAGTCACTACTCTTTTGGACGCAGGCGCGGATGCAAATGCGAAAGATACGAAAACAATCACCCCTTTGCTGCTTTCCATCGATAAGTCCTATCAACCGGGGGTGGAACTACTTCTTACAAGAGGTGCAAAATGGGACGGATTGGATGATAATGACGAACCTCTTAGTTTTACCGCTTACAACAAAAAGAACTTAAACATAATCAAACTTCTTTTCGGAAAAGGTTTGTCCACCGAACTGAAAGGAAAAAGCGGAAAAACACTTTTGGAATTATCGGTTGAAAAAAACGATCTCAGCCTTGCCAAACTCTTAATTGAATTCAAAACAAACTTAAATATCCGATTTACGAATAAAAAACCTGCGCTAGAGGACGCTTTGGAAAAAGGACGTTTTCCGATTGCAGTTGCATTGATTCAAAACGGTGCCGATCTCAATATCCAAACGGAAGGAGGATACTCTCCGATCCATGTTGCGGCAAAAAAAGGAAGCAACCAAATCATCGAAGAACTTTTGAAAAAGAACGTTGCTGTGGATAGCTTAACGGTACAAAACGGGGAGACCCCACTTGCGCTTGCTTTGGAAGCGAAACAACTCACAGCCGCAAAACTTCTATTAAGCAAAAAAGCGAATCCGAATCATGTTTCCCGTAATGGCAAGTCTTTACTCACCGAATCCATCGAGAGAAAGGATTTGGATTCGATCAAATTACTACTTGGAAATAGTGCAGATCCGAATGAAAAAAATTCGGAAGAAGAAACACTGATTATGGTGGTCGCCAAACAGGAAGTAGAAAAAAAAGATCAGAAGTTCGTTCAGGAACTTGTTAAGACATTACTCTCCAAAGGAGTGAGTGTGAATGCAAAAAACAAAAGAGGATTATCTGCACTCCATATTGCATTTAACAGAAACAATAGTGATCTTATTTTGTTATTACTGAACCAAGGAGCAGAGGTGGATTCCGCAGACAACAACGGGTTCACCGTATTAAGAAAGGCTGTAATTAAATTTTTACAAACGCGTGAAGCTGCAGTTGCTGAACAATATAAGAAATTAGTACTTTTACTAGTTGAACGAAGAGCAAATTTAAACCTCACTGACAAATCCGGAAAAACTATTCTTTCCGAACTGGCGCTGCAATTTGATCCTGGTAAAAAAGACTCCATATTAGAGTTAGGTAGAATTTTTATTTTAAATGGCGGTAATGCAAATTTAGATGATAGTAGTGGAAAGTCTCCGCTGAAATATGCCGAAGATAAAAACATACCGGAATTAGTAGAAATATATCGTGGCGCTTGATGTCCCTTCCCAAAAAAGAAAATAGAATCAATATATTCGACTTCGTTAATACCGTTCCGACGAAATCTTTCAAAAGAGGAGAGATTATCGTCCGCGAAGGAGAGCCGTCTAACGAAAAGATGTATTTCATCTTAAGTGGAACTCTATCCGTAGGAATGGGAGCACCCGATCAAAAAAACTTCCACGAAGTGAGAAAGCTCTCTACCGGGGAATTTTTCGGCGAAATCGCACTCATCTCCGCTCATCCCCGCACAATGACCGTATTTATAGAATCAGACCGCGCGCAGTTGGGGATTTTAGACAAACAAAATCTGACTAAAATTGCAAACTCCAATCCCATGTTCGTTTATGCCCTCTTGCAAACTTATGTGGAAAGACTCATCGAAGCGGAGCAAAAACTAAAAGAGTTAACCGATGGGACTTAAAGAATCGCTCGCAAAACTTTCCATGATCAATCTCAAAAGAGGTGAGCTTCTATTCAAAGAAGGAGTTCCTTCGAATGGGGCTATGTTCTTTTTGTTTGAAGGCCAGCTGGATATATACAAACACATCGAAGGCAAACATACTAAGATGAGAAGTATTTTGCCCGGAGAATTTTTCGGGGAGATGGCAATCATCAACAACAGTCCGAGATCAGCATCCATCGTCGTAGTCTCGGAAGGTGCAAAACTGGGAATCATAAACCGGAGTACATTTGTTCAAATGGGACAGGAAAGTCCGGAGTTTCTGTTTTTACTTTTAAAAAGAGTGATAGAGAGGCTGTATGAAACGGATTCAAAAATCAGAGCCATCAAAAAGAAAGATGATGACGGTAAAAAAATAACTTCCAAAGAAGATCATCATGAAAGTTCGGACGAAAGTTCGCATAACGATTCTGAGGCGTCCGATGAACATTACGAATCCCAGGCTCCGATCGAGTAAGTTTCCCTATCCTTCCTATCCGCAACTTATCTCAATCTTTTCCTTTTTCTTTCTTTTTGATCTTGAATCGTTCCGGCTGAATGATCAATTCCGATAAAACGGTCCCTTCCCGTTGGGAAAGCACAGTTTCTACCGCATCTGCAATGCATTCCGGTAAAATATAAGAACGGGTGTCTTCATCCGTTGTAAAAGACAGACGATCGAAAAAACCGGTGTTTGTAAGATCCGGAATCAGATTCGTTACCTTAACACCCGATTTGCGAAGTTCCTGAAACAATTCTCTTCCGAAATGGATGAGTCCCGCCTTTGTGGAACCGTAAACACTTCCCCAGGGAGAAACTTTGGTACCTGAAACGGATCCGATAAAAAAAATACGTCCCTCGTTTGTCTTCAAAGTTCTCAAAAAATAATTCGAAATCAACATAGGTGCCGTTAAATGGAGCGCTATCATCTCCGTAATCTGCTCCCAAGACAACTCTTCAAAAGGGGCGAAATACCCTACCCCTGCGTTATGAACCAAAATGCGAACTCTCTCTTTTCCGGAGAAATCTTTCAGCCAACCTTCGATTTGTTTGGTGTCGTTCAAATTGAGACGATCCAAAACAAAATCAGGATGGGAAAATTCGCAGCGATCCGGATTTTTACAAACACCTCTCACCGAATACCCGAGAGAGATCAGTTTTTTTGAAATGGCAAGTCCGATTCCACGGGAAGCTCCGGTAACAATTGCTATATTATGATTCTTATCAGGATTCACTTATAAACCTTTAAAAAAATTCCAAGCTTCTTCGGTTGCATCCAGTTCTTCCGTAAGTTTTCCGCGAAAAATGATAGGGATACTTGACTTTCTTCCTGGCCAGGAATGCCCTCCCCCTATTACCTTATAAAGTCGGACGATTGTATTATTTTTGCATTCAGTATAGGAGAAAATCTCCAGGCTAGTTTCATCAGGTTTTTCATCCTTTTTTGTGATCGTCGCCCTGCCGGAACATCCGTTCCAAGTTTTCCACCTGTCAAAGGAATCTTCAACGCTCAAAATTTCACCCCCATCTCTCACGTAACCGCCATAATACGGAACCGTAGGATCCTCCGTCCCGGACATAAAAGCGACCGATAAATCGGATTTTGGCGTCCATTTTTTTACAACTTCTTTACTCAATTGAGCGGCAATACTCACTGCCGCCTTGAACAAATGCGGTTTTTCCGCGGCCATCCTCTGAACCATAAAACCACCGTTAGAATGACCAACGATGAATACTTTGGAACTATCTATATTATATCTGTCCTTCACGTATGAAATCATTTCTTCCAAAAAAGAAACATCATCTATTTTTTCCTTATCGGCAGGAGTTTTGCCTCTTCCGTCCGCCCAGCTCCTGCTATATCCGTTCGGATACACTACTACAAAGGATTCCCTATCCGCCAATCCATTGAACCGAGACTGCTCCATCACCTGCAAACCGGAACCAAGGCGTCCGTGCAATACAATCAAAAGTGGACGGCTGTTAGCTGGTCTGGACTCAGCCTCTTTTTGATTGTTACCCGCATGAACATAAAAACTTCGAACCATTCCGTTCATTTCCAGTTCATGAGCCGAGGTATCGGAATCTTTTAATTTTTTCTGTTTTCGAATGAATCCGCATCCGAAACAGAGCGAAACCGCCAGGAAGGCATATAAAATAAAATGTAACAATTTCGGATAGGTCATTTGTTCGTAGACTCCTGTTTCCAGGTTTCTTCTATATTTTGATAAAAAGCTCTTGAAGGCCAATAGAAAGGAGATAGAAATAATATCAAAATCCCTCTGTATTGGCTCAAATGCAATTGGTATTCGGATTCTTTTATGACTTTCTCTTTTGCGTAACGATATGTAATCTTATGATCCGTATCAATTCGATAAGGAATCAAAGAAACACTGACCAAACTCAATACAAAATTCAATCGATGCAGATTGATGTTTTCATAATAATGTTCTATTTCTTCCAATTTTACTTCCAAAAGCGAATCGGCGTTCGGATCTTCCGTATAACCTGATTGTAGAATCGTCTCACGCAATTTGAGTTTTTCTTTTTCGTAAAAACCGAATCCGGTAAAATGCAAGCGAACGGGAGTAGGAGGAAATGAAGAATCTGGCGGGGTCGCCTGACGAACCGGATTGGAAAACCCTGCACAACCGAGGAACAAAATACTTATAATGAAGAAAGCGATTCGAAAGTACATTCTAATACACCTCTCTTGTATCTTCAATGAATTGATGCACTATATCGGAATAATGTTTATCCAAAGTTTCACGGTCATCCGACCATCTTAAGAATAAGGATACCCATCCGATTACATATAGGGAATGCGCAGGATAAACGTATTCCCCGATCAATCTGTTCTTTTTCCAAATACGAAACAGAATCGTATCGTCATTTTTAACAAATACGGGGATAATAAAGAGACTTTGCATTGCAGCAACACGATTCAAAATATACAAAGAAAAGCTCCCTAACTTTCTCTCCACCATCCAAGAAACCGGCTCGGGACTTTCTCCGAATAAAATTTGGAAACGGGGAGAGGATTCCAAAATGATTTGAACTCTCATATCTAAGTCCGATTTCACATAAGAGGATATTTTTTTGAATTTGCCTGATGTATGGAATGCCTTCAGTAATAAAGAAGCTAGCTCACGGTTTTCGTTCGTTTCCCAACCGATCAATTCGTAACTGATTTCCTTATCGATCGCCGAGTGATTCGGTTTCAGATTCTTTTTTTCTTCCAAATAATAAACGGAACATTGGGAAAAGAAAAAAATACATAGAAAGAAAAACTTATAATTTGAAATCATTTTTTACCTTTTGTCAAAAGAAAGGTTATCTCTTTAACTTCTTTGCCGTTGATCACAAGAATCAATTTGTGTTTTCCGGGATAATAAGTCCTTGTGGTGATCAAGGCGAAATTATGTTTTTTGGTTAACGCAAGTTTGTCTCCCAGGTTCAAGTTTTTTTCTCCCAATTGGAAAATCTTTCTGCCGGTTTTACCATTTGCCAGAACAAATTCAATCAAATACTCCATTCGGATCTTTCTTGTTTTCTTTTCCTTATAATCAAAGCCGATATGAAACTCTAGCTTTTCACCGATACGAACGGAATCTTTTTCCAAACTAAGAGATACTTTGGTAGGAGACCATTCCGTATCATAGGAAAAATGAGTTAATGATTGTTTGTGGCCTCTTTTCAAAAGAGTACGAACTGCGTGTTTCAGACTTTTGTCCAACTCTTTCGACTTTCCGAATTTATTTTTGCAAAAATTCCAAGTCATATCCGGATCCAATTTGGAAATATCATTCAGATGATTGGCAACACTTCTCCTTACTACTTCGTCTTCATCATCCCAAAGATTTTCAAGTATGGAAAGACTCTGTCCCGGATTTTTTTTTAAGTCGGGCACTCCCAATCCCCAAGGAAGGAGAGGTCTGCTTCCTTCGCTGGCAAGCCTTCTCACTCCGGGGTTTTTATGTTTCGACCAGACTAACATTTGTTTATTTGTATCTTTGTGATGATGGAGATAAAAAATACGAATGGCGTATTCTGCACTGGAAAATACGGTGATAAACTCCAATGCTTTCATGCTTCTTGAAAATTCGGAGAGCCCTGCTTTCTGAACAATTTCAGGAAAGAACATATAGGCGAAGTTAAAATCCGCCACTCCGTTCTGTCTGAGATGATCGATAGTATTTTTTAAAATAGGAAAAAGAAGATCCAAATCCTTTGGTAAAAATTCTATGATCGTATCTGAAATACGGGACATTCTCTCTTTCAATTCCAGATCCTTCCAAGGGGATGCAAAAACGGATTTTTGAAATCGGTCTTTTTCCAACTTGGGATGAGCCTTTGCCAAAGCGTTTGTCAACTGGGCAATCAATGTTTCGGAATAAATATATTTAAGTGGTTCCATTCAAGTAGCCGGGAAAGAATGGATTCAGTAAAAAAACACATTCGGCTTCTGTAAAGAAGGTTCTTGGTAAGAAAGAGGAATCGCCAAACAGAACTCCGATCAAATCTTTGTATCCATGAATCATTTTCTTTCCGGGCCCTCTCTCCGGATTTTAGTTTTGATCAATTTGGGAACAGTTCTCGGTTTATCCGGGATAGACCTCATCCTCCCTTCCATTCCCGACTTTAGCAAAGTGTTTCCGGGAAGTTCTCCTGCCGAGGCGCAATGGATCATCGCGTTTTATGTTTTGGGAACGAGCGTAGGACTTTTGGTATTTAGTTTTCTTGCGGACAGGTTTGACCCGATTCGTTTATTTTCCGCATCTTTACTTTGTTTTGCGGCGTTTTCTCTGGCTTGTATTTTCTCCGTTCATATTTACGAATTGATCGTTTACCGTTTTTTGCAAGGTCTCAGTTCCAGTGGAGCCGCAGTGCTCGCGCCAGGTCTCATCCGCGGGCTTTTTTCTTCTCACGGTGCAATGCGCGCCATCAGTATTATGGGAAGTATAGAATCCATGGTCCCCGCATTTGCGCCTCTCCTGGGTGCGTATTTGGCGGCAAAGTTCGGTTGGAAATCGGGATTTCAACTGACTGCGATCCTTTCTCTGATTGTAAGTGTGTTTTTATTCGTATCCCAAACAAAAGATCCGATGAGAGATAAATCAAAGTTAGCTGATAATCCGAACAGAAGCTATAAAAGTCTATTTACAAATTTTAATTTTTTAAGATACGCTCTCAGTCATGCAGGTGTTTTGGGTGGATTATTGGTGTTTGTATTTTCCGCACCGAACTTGATCGTAACATATAAAAAAGGAGTGATTGAAAGTTTCATTCTATTGCAAATCATCTCGGTAGCGATGTTCTTTACGTTCGCACAAATCTCATCCTATTTCGTAAGGAAATTCGGTCCGGAAAAAGTCATTCTGATCGGCACTGTATTTGCTTCCCTTTCTTCGGTATTGTTTCTTTTTGGCGCACTTTTTCGGTTAGACGACCCAATTTACTTGGTATGTTATTTTATCCCGATCAATATCGGGCTTGGGTTGCGCGGTGGAGCGGGATTTGTCAATGCCTTAATTGCCGCAAGGGACAATGATGCCCGCGGTTCCGCATTTATGATTTTGGCTGTGACAGTTCTTTCCGGAGGAATCACCGGAATCCTATCTCCTTTTTTACAATGGGGGCTGGGTCCGATTGCGATCGCCATTTCTGTCTTGGTGATGCCATCGATGGTTTTGGTTTTGTTAAAGAGGGAAGTAAAGGAAGAGACATAATTCTAATGCTTGTGAATCAGTGGCCCCCACCCTTCATAGGGATTGGGGGGAGTGGCTCGTGGGCTGCTCATCACCGCCTAACACAAAATCAGGATTTTGTCCGTTGCAATTCGACTTTTCGTAAAAATTTTCCCAAAAAGTTCACCTTTTTGCCTAGTCATCATTTTTTGTTTGTGAAAGCGGCTAAGACCGCAAATTTAACCTTATGTTCGAATCTTTTTCCAGTTTAGAAATTCTTTCGGGAATGATCACGCCCGCCGTGCTTGTCTCCGCCAGTGCCAGTCTCATTTTTTCCACCGCCAATCGGTTAGGGCGGATTTTCGACAGAGTCAATCTCCTCAAAGCGGAAGTAGAAAAAATACTGGAAGGTAAATTCGAATTTCCTGAAGAAAGAATATCTTATTTAAAAAATCAATTGTCCATACAAAGAAAACGGGCGGTTCTCATCCAACGTTCGATGGCTTTCTTATACACTGCTACTTCCTTATTCGTGATTTCGAGTCTAAGCCTTGCGATTACGCTTGCCGTCTCCAAGGAATATTCCTGGATTCCCATAATAGTTGCTTTGTTCGGTGGAGTTTTTTTGTTTCTAGCAAGCGCCTTTTTGTTATACGAAAGCAGATACAATCTAACATTCATTATGGGACAAATTGAATTTACCGAATTTTTACAGCAAAAAGCCAAAAGATAAATCATGATCGGGCGTATCTTACTTGCTCCGATGGAAGGGCTTCTCGATTTCCGTTTGCGTGATATCATCACAAAAATCGGCGGGATCAATCAATGTGTCAGTGAATTCATTCGAGTGAATGATACGCTTCTTCCCTCACAGAGATTTTATAGATACGTTCCCGAATTGAATCATAATTGCAGAACGAAAGCGGGCGTTCCCGTAAAAGTCCAACTTTTGGGTTCGGACCCGGTTTGTATGGCGGAAAATGCAGCGAAAGTAGCGAGCCTTGGTGCTTATGGGATCGATATCAATTTCGGTTGTCCCGCTCCTACGGTCAATCGCAACCGAGGGGGAGCAGTATTACTGAAAGAACCGGATGTTTTATACAAAATCGTCTATGCGACTAGAAAGGCAGTTCCATCAACGATTCCTGTCACTGCAAAAATGCGCTTGGGATTCGACTCCACCGAACAGGCGATTGATTGTGCAAAAGCTCTGGAAAGCGGCGGCGCAGAAGAAATCGTAGTGCATGCAAGAACGAAAATCGACGGTTACAAACCCCCTGCATATTGGGAATGGATTGCTAAAATAAAAGAGGAAGTCCGGGTATCCGTGGTGGCAAACGGTGAGATTTGGACGAAGGAAGATGCGGCTCGCTGCCGGGAGATTTCCGGTTGTACCGATCTTATGATCGGTCGAGGTATGATTGCGAATCCTACCCTGGCCTTGGAAATTCGGGGAGAACGAAACGAATCATTTGCCTGGAAAGAGATGAAAGAAATCCTTTATCAGTATTGGATCAGCCTGGCGGGCAATATGAACGCACAAAGCCGCTTAGGGAGAATCAAGCAATGGTTACATTATCTTTCTCTCCGTTACGATGAAGCGGAAAAGGGGTTTGCATCCGTAAAACGCTTCACGGACCAGGAAGAGATGAATTTATATCTTTGCGATGATCAACCCGCGGCAGGGATCGAAGCGGAAATCAAACGAAACCTGTCTCGTTTGATTGAAGCGAAGAGCCGGGTCGTTGAAGGAAAAAATCCGGGTCTTTGGAAATGTTCGAGCCGCCCACGCTCCTAAGATGTGGTACCTCTTACAAATAACTCCACTCCCATTCCCCACTCCTCGGACATTATGTCACATTGTGATCTTTTAAACCCTCTTAGACGCATAAATTCCCCACCCGCTTGTAACATTTCTGACAAAAAAAACGATTTTCCTAGGGGTTTCCTTTTGTACAAAGGTAAGTAAAATTATATTCGGAATCCAACTTCATGAGAGAAATCAAAACCGTCACGATTTTAGGTGCCAACGGAGCTATGGGCTCTGGGAGTGCGGGCGTTATCGCCGCTTTCGGTGGTGCTAAAGTCCATATGCTCGCAAGAGACGTAGAAAAAGCAAAACAAGGTATCGAAGCCGCAGTTAGTTCTGTAAAAACAGATACAATACGGGGCAGAATGATCCCTGGTTCGTATGATGCCGACTTGGAAAAAGCAGTCGCAGAATCCGATTGGGTATTTGAACTTGTTGCCGAAAGTTACGAAGTCAAGGAACCGATTAATGCCCGTATTGCGAAAGCAAGACGTCCGGGAACCATTGTTTCAACCGTATCCTCCGGTCTTTCCATCGGAAGATTGGCAAAAGCTTATGATGAAGACGGTCAGAAGCACTATTACGGAACCCACTTTTTCAACCCTCCTTATAAAATGATCCTTTGTGAGTTAGTCACTCATGCGGGTAACGATAAAAAAGTAACCAAAGCACTCGGTGAGTATTTGGACAAAGTTCTGGGCCGCGCCGTAGTTTATACAAACGACACTCCTGCCTTCGCAGGAAACAGAATCGGTTTTCAATTGATGAACGAAGTGGCTCACTTCGCGGAAAAATATGCAGACAAAGGTGGAATTGCATTACTTGACGAAATCATTTCCGGTTATACCGGTCGTGCGATGTCTCCTCTTGCTACTGCTGATTTTGTCGGCTTAGACGTTCACAAAGCGATCGTTGATAATATTTACGACAACACAAAAGACGAAGCACACGAAACTTTCAAACTTCCGGGTTACTTCCAAAAGTTGATCGACGAAGGAAAGTTAGGTATGAAATCCGGAAGCGGACTCACCAAAGTAGTAAAACACGCTGATGGAAAACGTGAAAAATTCGTTTATAACATCAAAACCGGTGCTTACGATCCTTATCCGAAATTCGATATCCCTTTTATCAAACAAGCACGTCTAAAGATCAAAGAGTCCGATTACAAAGGTGCTATGGAAATTGTAAAAACCGCAAACGGTTTCGAAGCAGACATCGCTCGTTACTTTATCGGTCGTTATATTAGCTATTCTCTTTCCCTAGTCGGAGAAGTAGTGGAAACTAAAGAAATGACAGACGGTGCGATGGGATTCGGATTCAACTGGGTTCCTGCTTCCGCACTAGTAGATTTCCTCGGTGGACCGAAAGAAACCATCAAAATGTTAGAAACATCCAAATTGCCGGTTCCGAAAATCCTTTCGGATGCAAAATCAGGCAAAAAATTCTATGAGTTAGGCGACAAACTCGATGCTCGCTCTCTTTTCAAAGGTTAAGGCAGGAGATTACTATGGGTGATAATAAAGTATTCGTACTCGGCGGAGAACAAACCGACTTCCAAAGAAACTGGTCCAAAGAAGGAAAAACCTTCGTATCCATGATGAGAGAAATCATCGAAGACTCTTTGGAGAAAACAGGAATTGAATATTCCGAAATCAAAAGACTCAACAAAGAAAACCGCGTAGCGGTATTCGTAGGAAACTTTGATGCGGAACAATACACAAACCAAGGTCATTTGGGTGCTTTCTTAACGGAAGTGAACCCTGCTTTTTACGGAGTTCCCGGTGCTCGTTATGAAGCAGCTTGCGCTTCCGGATCCGTTGCGTTGGATGCAGCGATCTCTCACATTCGCACAGATGATTACGATCTTGCGATCGTTCTAGGAATCGAAGTGATGAAAACGGTTTCTTCTTCGGTTGGAGGAGACTTCCTAGGAACTGCAGCATATTACGAAAAAGAAGCAAAGGGAGTTCAATTTCCTTTCCCTAAACTTTTCGGAAAACTAGCAGACGTTATCTTAGAAAGATACGGCCTAAAAGAAGAAAGATTTATGGATGCTCTTGCAGAGATATCCAGAATCAATTATGCAAACGCAAAACGTAACCCTAAATCACAAACCCGTTCCTGGTTCATGAACAAAGAACATGCACTTGCTCGCGGTGGTGATAACAATATGGCTGTGGGTGGAAGACTTTGTATCACTGACTGTTCTCAAGTAACGGACGGTGCTGCGGTAACCGTGCTTGCATCCAAAGATTATGCTAAGGCTTATGCTAAAAAACACGGCAAAAGCCTAGGTGACATCCCTCGCGTAAAAGGTTGGGGACACCGTGTAGCACCGATTACATTCGAAGCAAAAAAAGATGAGTCCGTGGGTGACAAATACATCCTTCCTTGGACACGCCAAACAGTAAAAGACGCTTATAAGAGAGCGGGTATGGACGTAAAAGACATTGATGTCTTTGAAACTCATGACTGTTTCACTTCTTCCGAATACGCTGCGATCTCCGCTTTCGGAATCTCCGATCCGGGCAAAGAACACATCGCAATCGAAGAAGGCACAATCGACTTCGGTGGTAAAAAACCGATCAACCCATCCGGTGGACTCATTGGTGTGGGCCATCCGGTAGGAGCTTCGGGAGTTCGTATGATGCTAGACCTTCACAAACAAGTGACTGGAAATGCTGGCGAATACCAAGTGAAAGGTGCTAAAAACGGTCTTATGTTGAACATCGGTGGTTCTGCAACTACCAATATGGTGTTCATCGTAGGAAGATAAAATGAAATCTGCCAACACAGATACATGGAACCGGATTCTAGTCCGGTTCCTTTTGGCCTTCGCGTTCTGGGAAGCAATTGCGATCCCCTTACGCATGTTATTTTTTTCCAAATTCTATTTTGACCCTTCCTTAAAAGGGATTTTCGTTCCGATAGCAGATGTTTATTGGGTTGGACCGATTGCAGGCGACCTACTCCAAACTTTGTTTTTGGGAATTATGTACGGTTATGCCAAAGAAAATCTACCCAAAGGACTTGTGGGTGGACTCTTATTCGGACTGCTCTTTAGTTTGACCGCTTACGTGGGACTCGGCTTATTTCTTTCCAACCTAGTATCAGTCGCACCAACGGCTCTCATTTGGGTATGGGTAGGATACCAAACTCTATTTGCACTTGCTACAGGTGCCATCTATTCCATCGGTTGGGACTCGGAAGACAATTAGACGTTGTGTTCGATGTTCCCAGCTCTCCTGCCTTGAACCACGCGCGAATCTAGTTTCCCCGCCCAGGTCTGGGCACCAATAGAAGGAAGAGACATAATATTGCATTGAATCTTAAAATCCCCCGCCCTGTTTAGGGTTGGGGGGTGTGGCTCGTGGGCTTGCCGTTTTCCACCTAACATAAATCAGCAAATTCCGCGATCCCGATTCAGACTTTTGTAAAAATTTTTTCTATAAGTTCGCCTTTTTGCCTAATGATTACCTCGGAGGTGTTAGACGAATAGGATGCAACGACATCACAACCGGGCTCTTTGCTGCAATCCCTGGCGAGGGATCTCTCCTTAAATAAATTATAAATTACATCAGCAAAATGCCTACTTTATGACACAGTCCTTACACAATTAAGCATCAAGGATTCCTGGGGATTTCCCTAGACTCTCTCTAAGACCATAGAACAAAAATCAAACAGTACTGATTGTACGCCGTATAATTAACAGATAGGTGTAATATTTTTGCTTTATTTTTAAAAAAACTATTATCTGATAATCAAACTCTAAGCTTTCATTCCTACGTTCCATTTCATTTTGAAACGGTTTTCAATTTTTACTTTTATAATGGTAATTTGCAAACAATGAATTTTACTAATATATTTCCGGAATGGATGACAAACTCAGAAGTGTATTATTATGTACTCACGAATCTTTCGGGAGAATATTTATACACAAACGATTGGTTTAAGTATAGATTTGCAAAAACGCACGCTGCTCTTCTTTACCACTCAGCATTGAACTTCATTCATCCTGATGATAGATCCGTGTATTTAACCGCATTGGAAGAATGCGCCTCAACTTCCAAACTGATTCGTTTTCAATGTAGAAAACATTCCAATGATCCCGAAGTCAACGAATGGACGGAATGGGAATTTTCCGCGTGGAAAAACGAAGATGGAATGTATGCAGGGGTTTTGCAGATCGGACATGATGTTGTAGAAGCAAAATCAAATGACCCTGATTTAAAAATAGTTACCGAAAATCTATTCAGATCCACATTCGAACATGCAGCCGCAGGCATCGCACATTTTTATCCCAACGGAAAATGGTTACGATATAACCAACAATTTCAGGAACTTTTAGGGTATTCCAAAGAGGAACTGGAAAATCTAACTTTGGACGATGTAACTCATCCCGAAGATCGCAATTCGAATAGTCCCCATTTCTCCGAATTACTCAATGGAACAATAGATAAATATTCTGTTGAAAAAAGATTATTGAAAAAAGGAGGAACTTACGTCTGGGTCATAGCGCATCTTTCCGCCATCTACAATCAAAACGGAAACATTGATTATATAGTAAAAGTAGTTCAGGATTTATCGGCCATCAAGAAAGCCGAACAGAAGTTTATCGAAAGCGAAGAGAAATTCAAAAAAACATTCTTTTCCAATCCTTCTTTTATGATCTTATCCGAACAAAAATCAGGAATCATCGTCGAGGCAAACCTGGCATGGACGGAAATTTTCGGATATAGCCTGGAAGAAACGATAGGTCGCAATTCCGTAGATTTGGGCATCTTGGAATTGGAATCAAGAGCCCAATTGCTCGAAATTCTGGAAAAAGACAAAAAGTTAAAAAATTTCGAGATCAATATTAAAAACAAAAGCGGGGAAACAAAAACCGTTCTCAGTTCGGCAGAGATTTTTCCTTACAAAGGAGAAACATACATTCTGATTACAGGCATCGATGTTTCAGAAAGAAGAAAACTGGAAGAAGATCTGAAGATCGAAAAACAAAGGTTAACCGACATTCTGGAAGGAACGAACGTAGGAATTTGGGAATGGAATATTCCGACGGGAGAAGTATTTTTAGACGAACGTTGGGCAAACATGTTAGGTTACAAACTTGCCGAATTGGGAGAAACCAACCTGAATACATTGACTAAGTTCACATTGAAAGACGATCTGAACCGAATCAATGAAATTATGGGGCACCATCTCAAAGGTGAAAGTCCCTATTATGAAGCCGAGTTCAGAATGAAACATAAGTTTGGTCATACGATTTGGGTTTTGGACAGAGCCAAGGTTACGAAATGGTCTGAAGACAAAGAGCCTTTATTCATGCATGGAACCCGTCAGGATATATCGGAACGCAAAAGACACGAAGCCTCTCTGATCAAAAATGAAATCCGGCTCAAAACCATTTTGGCAACCATCATAGACGCACTTCTGATCATAGATCAGAATGGAATCATTCAAAAATGCAACTTGGCTACGGAAAAAACCTTCGGTTACACGGAGTCAGAGCTCGTAGGCCAAAATGTAAAAATTCTAATGCCGGAACCGGATCATTCCCAACACGATCAATATCTGAAAAGATATCACACCACGGGAATCAAAAAGATCATCGGTTACGGAAGACAAATCATCGGAAGAAGAAAAAACGGAGAAAATTTTCCCGCCGAGCTTTCCGTCACCGAATGGGAGTTTTCCGGTGAAAAATATTTCACAGGTACCATACGGGATATTTCCAATAAAATCAAGGTAGAGGAACAACTCAAACAATCACAGAAACTGGAAGCGCTCGGTCAAATCGCCGGAGGTATCGCACATGACTTCAACAACATACTAGCAATTGTTAGTGGAAATTTGGAACTAATTCAAAGAAAAATCATAGACAAAGGAGAACAATTCACAAAACAAATCGGCAGCGCTCTTAAAGCGGTAGAGAGAGGCTCTCAACTTACCCAAAAACTTTTGGCCTTCGCACGAAAACAACCGGTTGTTCCGACTCTGGTTGAAATCAACCAAGTGATTTCCAACATGCATGAAATTCTCGAAAGAGTTATAGGAAAACACATTCAAATTCAATTCAACTTCTATAATAAACCTCTCTATCTTTTCCTTGATAAGAACGATATGGAAAATACCATTTTGAATTTGGCAATCAATGCCAGAGACGCCATGGAAAATACGGGCCGATTGATCATAACGATCGATCAAGTGCAAAAGAATATTTTGCCCGAACTGCAAAACTCACCCGACCTCCAGGAAAATTACGCCGAAATATCGGTAATAGATACAGGCAAAGGAATTCCTCCGAATGTATTGGAAAAAATCTATGAACCGTTTTTTACAACCAAGGCAGTAGGACAGGGAACAGGACTCGGGTTATCGATGATTTATACTTTCGTAAAACATTTCAACGGCCATATCAAGGTATATAGTGAAGTGGATGTAGGCACTAGTTTTAAATTATATTTTCCCATAATGGAAGAAAGCCCGAAAAAGGAAAATCCGGCAGCTGAAGAAAAATCGAGCAACTCTTCCGGCGAAAAATACTCCGAACATGTGTTACTTGTAGATGATGAAGAAGGAATCATCGATATTGCGGAAAGCCTTTTGAGTGATTTGGGATTTGCCGTTACAGCAGTATTATCCGCCGATGATGCTTTGAAATTATTACAAAAAGAAAGTTTTGATTTGTTGATCAGCGATATAATGATGCCGGGTGAGATCGACGGACTCGCCCTCGCAGAGATTGTAAAAAAAGATTATCCTAATATGAAAATCATTCTTACTTCCGGCTTTCCCGGAGATTTAAGAAAAAGAGAATATAACGATTTAACCGAATTTCATTTTTTAAGTAAACCTTACAAAGCAAAAGAACTGGAAGAAACCATTCAAAAAGTATTAGGACGAAAGCATGAACTTTAACAAGGCATTGATTTTAGATGATGAACCGGATATGAATGAGTTTTTATCCGATGTTCTGAAGGAACTGAATTTCCAGGAAATCATCCAATTGATAAAGTCTACTTCGTTTTTTGAAAACTATTCTGCGGAGATTGATTTGATCTTGCTCGATTTGTTTATGCCCGATATGGACGGAGTGGAAATTCTCAGATATTTGGGAGAAGCACAATCGGAAGCATCGATTATTTTGATCAGTGGACACAGTCAGTCCGTTCTTAAAAGCGCGGAACGTGTGGCAAAGGCTTACGGACTGAATGTAATCGGTAGTTTAACCAAACCCTTTTCTATCGATACCATTTTAAAAACAATTGAACAAGGAAAAAATCAAAAAAAGAAACCGAAACAATTGGAAAAAAAAGAATTTCATTTCTCCAAAGAGGAAATTCTAACAGGAATTAAAAACAAAGAAGTCGTTTTATACTACCAGCCCCAAATCAATCTACAAATAAAAGAAATCAGCGGTTTTGAAGCATTGGTTCGATGGATCCATCCTGCACATGGAATTATTTTTCCGGACCAATTCCTCCCCTTGGTTTCCAATTTCAATATGTTAGGTGATCTTACGAAATATCTGATCCAGGAAGCATGTTCTTTCTTCGGGATTTTGGCAAAATTAGGAATCAAAAAAAGAGTCTCCATCAATATCTCTGTTTATGATTTGGTGGATACTTCCATGCCGGAAGATATCGTCCATCTGATTCAAAAATATTCCCTGGACCCAAACCAAATCATTCTCGAACTGATTGAAACCGGAAAAATCGAAGATCATCCGAAGGCTTTGGAAATACTAACAAGGATATGCATGAAAGGGATCGGACTTTCCATTGATGATTTCGGAACAGGATTTTCTTCTCTGGATCAACTGAGCAAAGCACCTTTCACAGAATTGAAAATCGATAAAAGTTTTGTATTTGATGTATTAAAGAATGCAAATACCAGCAAGATCATTGATTCAACAGTGCATCTGGCAAATCAATTGAAGATGGAAGTTGTAGCTGAAGGAATTGAAAACAAAGAAACAAGAAATCTACTACGTGAATCGGGAGTTCATCTGGGACAGGGCTATTATTTCAGTGTTCCTTTACCTACTTCGGGAGTTGTCAGTTTTATCAAGAATTTTCATTATGCAGATTGAGCCGGATTCCGGTTTTCTAATTTACAAAGTTTCTTTATGATTGCATAATCTAAACACAAGGGAAAAAATAACGAACAGTTGCTTTTTCAGGTGGAATCCGTGAATTCAAAAAAACTATTCTGGGAACTCACCTTAAAACTAGAAACTTTCACACATACAGTTCCTGTTCCATTTGCTGTTTATTATGCCATCATCACCCAAAAGATGGAAACTGAAAAATGGATGATCTTTGTCGCCTTATGCCTCTTCTTTGCAACCGGAATCGGAATTTTAGGTACGTTCTGGCGTTACTTTATGATCCGGCGTCTTTTCCGTAAGATAGAAAAGATCAAAGTCCCCGATGATTCATCCAATATACAATATACATTTCAAGATCAGGATTACGCAAAAAAAGTAAAATTATATATATTCAAATATCCTTTGATTGAAGCGGGGTTCATTGTATTTCGCTGGTTTGCCGGAGTCATACCGATCGTCACCTTATACACTTACCTGGTGGAATACACTCCTTCCGTAGTCCGTTCCGGCATATTTACGATCGCGATGATCCCTCCCATCTCTTTTGTAACATATTACTTTATCACGGAGAACAGCTTACGACCGTTATTCGACTTACCTCAAATCCGCAATATAGAAATCAAACCGAACGAGATCCCCAAATTCGATTATTTCAAACGAATCGTTTTGGCTTTTTTCAGTTTAGCTGCTCTTCCCGTATCCGTTTTATCCTATCTGCTTTATTCCATCGTAAAGGGAGAAACAATGGTGGAAGAGCCGTTGATTCCCATCGTCATTGTTTCCTGTATATTCATCGTTCCTCTTATCGTATGTTCTTATATAGTTGCCATGACCGTCAAACAAGGAATATCCGAAACCAGCAAATCTTTGGCTGAACTTGCCAAAGGAAACTTCAGCGTAGTAGTAACTCCCACATCGGGAGATGATTTCGGACAACAGGCATTCTATTTAAACAATATCATACAAAAACTAAAAGGAATGTACGAAGAAATCAAAATTCTAAACGAAGGGTTGGAGGAAAAAGTTACCGCAAGAACGGAAGAACTCAACTCCACCCTCCAGGAAGTGCGAAAATTGAAATACCAACAGGACGGAGATTATTTTTTAACTTACCTGCTTCTCAATCCTCTTACGATCAAAGAAATAAAAAGCGATTTGATTCATGTGGATTTTTTACTCAAACAAAAAAAGAATTTCGAATTCAAAGAAAAAGAATATGAGATCGGGGGAGATTTAAACGTTTCTCATTCCATATATCTTCAAAACAAAAAATACCTGTTATTTGTAAACGCGGACGCAATGGGCAAATCCATGCAAGGTGCGGGAGGAGCACTTGTGTTCGGAGCTGTGTTTCAATCCATTGTCCAAAGAACAAAAAACAATTCTTCATTCCAGACGATTTCCCCCGACTTATGGATTCGAAATTCATTCCAGGAAATGCATCGCATTTTCGAAGCATTCGACGGAACCATGCTCATCTCCCTTGTTATGGGACTTATTGAAGAAGAGACAGGTCTACTTTACTTTATCAATGCGGAACATCCCTGGCCGGTTTTGTACAGAGACGGAAAAGCTTCTTTTATAAAATCGGAAGTGTCCTATCAAAAATTGGGAACATTGGGAGCGGAAACTTTTTCGCAAGTCAAAACCTTTCAATTGTTAAATGGTGATGTGGTCATCGCCGGTTCGGACGGAAAAGATGATATCCTCACCGCAGGTGGCCCCGATGGAAAAGATTGGGAAGTCAATTTAGACGAAGATTTTATTTTAAGAATCATTGAAGAAGGAAAAGCGGATCTAAATCAAATGATAGAAATCATATTGAGCAAAGGAGAAATAATCGATGATCTTTCTCTCATCCGCATAGGCTACTCGCACGAAGCTCAAAAAAAAAATCCGATCTCTTCGGAAGCAAAACTGGGATTCAAAAAGGCGAAAAAACTTTATTCCAAAGGTAACTTTTCCGAATCCATCGAGGTTCTTTTGGGTTTGATTGAGTCGGAACCGAATGCAAACGAACGACTTCAAAAAGACTTATCGAAGTTATACTATCAAATCGGCAACTTCAAAAAAGCGATGGAACATATGGAAATTTATCTGATTTCCCATCCTGAAGATGATGATTTTCTTTACTTTGCATCCAAACTATTTAAAAAAACGAACCAGCTTCCCCGCGCGATTGAACTCGCGGAAAAAATCAGAATCCGGTCTCCGAAAAAAACAAACTACTTGGTTCATTTATTCCATCTCTATCTCAAAACGGGAGAACGTTCCCAAGCTTTGGAAATCCTCAAAAATCTGGAGCTTTTGCAATACCCGAAGGAAGACCTGACGATCCTCGCAGGTTACTTAAAATAACCTTCTTTTACCCCTTCTTGTCAGTCCAATAGATACACCAAATGGCAATTCATTCCCTTAACATTAAAACCAAGCTTGGTTACGCCTCCGCGGAAGTAGGCATAACAGCTGTTCAGTTATTTACTCAAATCTATCTTCTAAAATACTATACTGAAACAATCGGGCTCATTCCCAGCCTCGCCGGGATCGCACTTGCCATATCGGTGATCTGGGATGCGGTGAGCGACCCTTTGATGGGAAATATATCCGACCGAACCGAGTCGAGAATGGGAAGAAGAAGACCTTATATTCTTTTCGGAGGAATTTTCCTTTCCCTTTCGATTCTGATTCTATTCTCACCACCGGAAATCACTTCCCAATTAGGGAAATTTTTATATCTACTTACTACCTATTTATTGGTAAATACCGCGATGACGATCATCTCCGTTCCTCATATAGCTCTTGGAGGAGAACTAAGCTTTGAAAGAAACGAAAGAACTTCTATTTTCGGATGGAGACTTTTCTTCAGCAATATCGGGATGCTTGTCGGTATGATTGTCCCCGCCGCCATATTACAATCACTAGGTGATGAAACATCAAAAGAAAACATCATGTCCTCCAGAATCGGAGCAGGTGAAATTGTTTCCGGAGTTATCGTATTCACATCCGTACTGGCTTTCTTAGTTACAAAAGGAAAAGATAATACTGTCGCTAAAGAAGAAAACCAATCTTCCTTTTTCGTATCGCTTTATTCCGTATTCAAAAATAAAGTGTTTTTGGTTTTACTCGTTGCCTTCATAGTAGCCGGAATCGGCAGAACATTCAACACTGCGATTGCACTTTATTATTATCAATACAGACTGGGATTGAAAGAATCGGACGTGATCCTTAATATCATGTTGCCTTTCTTTATGGTTCTTATGTGTTCCATTCCGTTCTGGGTTTGGATGGCAAAAAAGTTTGGAAAGAAAATTCCTGCCTTTTCTGGAGTATTTTTACTGGGTTTATTAACAGTCATCGCCTATCCCTTGTTTCCTTACGGAGAGATAAGACCTCCTCTGCTAGTCGCTTTTTTGGGAGGAATCTTCGCCGGTTCCATTCTGATTATGGATTCCATACTAACAGATGTTGTGGATTATGATGAATTGAAAACCAACCGGAAAAGAGAAGGGTTGTATTTTGGCTTCTGGAAAATGGGGGTTAAGTTTTCCCAAGCATTTGGAATTGCACTTTCCGGATTTTTATTGGATATAATCGGATTTGATGCAAATCTACCCACTCAATCCGAGGAAGTAGGATTTTCCTTAGCGATGATATTCGGTCCGGGAGTGGGGTTCTTTTTTATCGTCGGGTCACTTATCTTTCTTTTTCTATTTCCGCTAACAGACGATAAACACAAAAGGATCCAGAGAGTATTGTTAAAAAGACGAAAAAAATAAGATATTTTTCCTTGCGCCTTACTCCTAGGTTACTTAAAATCGAATCATGAGTTTACGAATCTTCTCGGTTTCGCTACTTTCTCTTTTGATCTTGGGCTGCGGTTCGCAAGTTCTGAATACAAAAGACATTACCGACTTGCTAGAAGGTGACGGCAAAACACCTGCCGCTAGTTCCGCAGGGAACAGCTCACAAGATGCAAATGTGCAAAGCGGAACCAGCAGCACAGGCTCTCAGAATTTGGACTATTACGGCCTGACGGGTTCTCCCACAGGCACAAACACATACGGTGCCGTAGGTTCCCCCGGTTCTCTGGATCGTTAATTCTTAAACCAAAGTCTTTTATTTTATATATTCGAAAAAATCATCCAATAAGGGTTTAAAACAGGAACGAATCGTTACTTTTGCCACTCTTTCGTCTTTCGGCCCGTAATTCAAAATGATGTCGTTCGGATCTCTGATAAAAGAAAAGATTTTATCAACTAAGATCGTTGCGGATCCGTCCCTGATGGAAATTGAATAATTGAACTCGTGTTCGTTGGCATCCACTTCTCCGATCCCGTAAGGCACATAACAACGAATCTGACCTATCCCTTTGATCGTTCCCGCATCCTGATTTTCTTCTTTGATTTTGGAAATCTCGGGGTCCAGTTTGTATTCCAACCATTGTTTCGCTTTTAGAAAGGAACGCGTTCTTTGATAGGATTTATTCTCTCTGGTGTCTTCGACCGTTCTGAACTTTCCGGAAACAATCCAGAGCCTAAGGCACATGGAATCGGAAAATACCAGGAAAAAAAAGGCGATCGGAAGTAGTTTTTTTATCATCTATATTAAGCCTTCTTTCTCCGCCTCTACCCCGCAAAACAAATCTTCATAAAGATCGGAAATTTTCTCTTTGTTCGGACGGGAATTTGGAAAAGGAATCACGTTGCCTGGCAGTGTAGTTTGGTTCTGGTTCGCTTTTTTGATCTTATGTCGCTTTGACTCGATTCTATCTCTCACCTTAATATCATCGGGAATCCCACCCCCGATTCTTCAACTCCCGTCCCCAAAAATCCTCTCCTCAGCTAGGATTTACCCCGGAAAAATTAGATTGAATTTCACAGAAAACTAGTCTGAACTCTAAAGGAGAAACTAGGGAAGGATTCCGCTTATATGCCCGATTTTGATCGAATCGATCTAATGAACTACGCCATTTATGGAAATGATTTTGACTCCCAATGGGACGAGATTCGCGCGTATCTTAAATCAAATGCTGGGGCTCAAAGAGAATTGGAAGAGATAAAAAGAACTCTTCCTGCACCCCAAACAGGAAAGAGGAGAAGGGACACCTTTTCAGTAACGGAAGGGAATGACCAAGACGATGCAAACCGCCAAGGCGCAGACCCAAACAAACGGGCGCTTAACGATGACCAAACAAAGTCATGGTGGAAAAAATTAATTGGAGAATAAAAAGATGGAAAATACAGTCGATCAGGTTAAAAAGAATGTAGAGAACATCAAAAAGTTCGTAACTCCATTTTTTAATCTAGCCGTATCGACGACTATTTACGGTTACCATAATATAGTTCCCACAGGAAAACTGATTCTAACCTGCAATCATAGAAGTGATATGGATCCTTTCGTCATCGGATCCGTATTTCCCAGATTCATTTCTTGGATTGCGGCGGAGTACACAACCCGTATTCCCCTTTTCAAAGACTTAGTGGAAAAAACCGGAACCATCCCTATGGCGATTGATGGAAATATTTCCATGGCGAGTATCAAGAAAGTACAACAGGTTTTCAAAAACGGAGATGTGCTTGGTATATTTCCCGAAGGTCATGATTATATGGTGCAAAATGATTTTTCAGCACCTCTCGCAAAGTTCCACGACGGATTTGCCGCATTCAGCTTACGAAACAAAGTCGATATACTTCCTGCTGTCATCATCCCGGAAGAAGAAACCATTTCCGATTACCCGATCCCTCCTCTGGTTCGCGCTTTTATGGGAATGCCCAAAGAAGTTTGCGAAATCAAGAAAAGAGTGGTTTATAAAAAAGTAAACTTAGTGTTCGGTGAAGTAGTGAAATACCAAGATTACGCTCACCTTCCTTTGGCGGAAGGTATGATCGAAGCATCTAAAGAAACAAAACGCAGAATGGGTGAACTACAGAAAGTTGATTTTTTAAAGAAATAAAAAGAGATTCTTCGAATCTCTTTAAATTTCGATCTCTCCCGTAAATACTTCTTTGGCAGGACCTGTCATGATGATATTTCCGGATTCATTCCACTCAATATGCAAAGTTCCTCCTCTCAAATCGATTCTTACTTTACGTCCGGCTCTCCCCGTTAGGTGAGAAGCAACTGCAACTGCACAAGCCCCGGTTCCGCAAGCAAGAGTTTCTCCCGCTCCGCGTTCCCAGGTTCTTTGGTAAAGATGATCTTTGCCGCGAACCGTAACAAACTCCACATTCACTCTTCTCGGAAAAAGAGGATGGTGTTCGATTTTGGAACCTACTTCATGCACAGGAAATTTATCCGAATCTTCCACAAATATTACACAATGAGGATTTCCCATACTAACGGATGTAAATTGGTATTTTTGCCCATCCACTTCGATGGTTTGATTTACAACCGGGTCCGTACCCGGCCAAACGATGGGGATCAGGGAAGGTTGTAAAATCGGTTCTCCCATATCTACGGAAACCATTTGGACTTTTCCATTGGAATCGGTGGAAAGATCCAAAGTCAAAACACCTTTTCCTGTTTCGATTGTGGGTCGGGTGTTCTTTGTTAACCCATGGTCAAATACATACTTACCTACGGAACGGACTCCGTTTCCGCACATTTCGGAAGAGCTTCCGTCGGAATTGTACATATCCATTTGGAATTCGCCGGATTTGGAATTACGAATAAAAATAACTCCGTCGCTTCCGATTCCGAAATTGCGATCGGATAGTTTTTGGATCTGTTCGGGGCTTAAGCGGATGTCTTCTTTTGTGGCATCAACGTAAACGTAGTCGTTTCCAATCCCTTCCATTTTAGTAAATTTTAACTTCATAAATGATAACTCCGAAACAGCTTCTCTACCCAATCCTGAAAAAGAGGGTTCCGTTGGCAAGCGAGATCGGCTCCTTTTTTGGTTTGACCCAGCGTTCCCTATTTAGACGATACATGGAGTAAACATGAAATCCTGTATTCTCTGCCAATCCTCCGAATCCTCTACTGTTTTTAATGAAAATGGAATTCCCATTGTAGAATGTAAATCCTGCGGCCATGTTTACTCATCTTTCGAACAAGCGGAACATTACGAAGGTTATTGGGACGGAGAAGACGAGTCCTATGATTTGGAATGGTGGGACAAGGCGCATAGAGGAATCTACAAAGATTTTATCCGAACTTATCTGAAAGCACCGAAAGGAAAACTTTTGGATGTGGGATGCGGGCTTGGGTTTTTCGTAAAAGCAGTACAAGAGTCGACATCCTGGGAAGCTCACGGTTATGAAATTTCCACACGCGCGGTGGATTTTGCTAAAAAAGAAAACAAACTCACTACAGTTCATGCAGGACTTGTTCAGGATTCAGGACTGCAAGCTAACTCGTTTGATGTGATCACTCTTTGGGATGTGATAGAACATATTCCAAAACCTCATTTTTTGCTTACGTATTTATTTACGCTACTCAAGCCGGGTGGGGTATTATTTTTACAAACTCCCAACTTTCCCATCCAGTTGGCAAAAGCGAGATTGAAAGTGACTTTGCGGGGAATGAAACCGGATGTTCATTATCTGGAAGCCAAAGATCATGTGAATAATTATAAAATGAAAACCTTGGCGGAACTCGGTAGACAATGCGGTTTCATCAAACCGGAATATAAGGTGCTTATGCCTATTTTATCGGTCGCCGGTTCCAAAAGCAAACTTGCCGTTTATGCAAAGTTAGGTTATTATTTTCTTACAAAATTGATTTTCAACCTTAGTTTCGGACTGGTCAATTGGAACAATACCTTGTTTTTGACTTTACGAAAGCCTCTGTAGGCTTCCCTACTACAAACACTAAGGGCTTCTACTAAGGAAGCCCGGTTTTTGTCTCTTTTCCATTGATCCCGGGATTTTTTTGTCTTTTTGCAAACTAAATTTCGTCAAAAAACATTAAGATCGTAAAGATAGCTTCCAATCCTATTTTTTGCAAGCTTCGAAATATGATCTGCTATAAAAACAGATATCTTCGAAGATTTATGAATAACAGAAAACTCAATTTAAGAAAAGACTTTGTGACACTATCGCATGGTCCCCGTTATGTTGGATGGCGGGCAACACCGAAGGAATTTCAGGAACTACCACACGACGGTTACGGTTATAGGATCGTAGATGGGGTTCTTCATTTGCGATTCGGCAAATCTTTTCAACATTACAAAATTCAAAAAAGAATCGCGAGCCTCATTCGGAACGCCGTTGGAAACGAATTCCCCGGAGAAATTTTAGAAGAGACAAATTTGTTTTTTCCTGCCGGAGAAGTCTTTCATCCCGATATCATTTATTTAAAACATCCGATCACAAGTGCGAACAAAACATGCATCCATTCGACACCGGAGATAATCGTAGAAATCCTTTCCTCCCATTTGGATAGCCTGGAGAAAAGGATGATCTCTTATCTTAAGAACGGTGTCAAAGAGTATTGGCTCATTGAACCCAAATACAAAAAGATATCGCGTTTTATCAACAGAAACGGAATATCCTGGCAAATAGAATCCGGGGAACGACTAGCGAGTGAGTATTTGGAAAGATTGGAGCTGGACGCGAAAGATTTATTTCAATTCCACACAAACAACGGAAACAAATAAACTTATGTTTGGCGAATTGAAAATGATTCGTCTATAAATTCCAGGTAGTCCGGATATAATTTAAAGTAGAAATCAGATTTTCCGATTCCAAAACAAGCGGAGCTGCACTCAACTCCCGGATCTCCCTGTTTTCACCAAACCTTTGTTTTTGGTAGATAGCAGGAATGTTTTTTCTTTTAGCACCCTCAATATCGTCTTCCAAACTATCCCCTACCATAAAACAATCGCTTGGCAGGGAATTCGCTTCTTCCAAGGCAAAATGAAAATACCTTTCATCCGGTTTTTCCACACCCAAATCCTCCGACGTAATCAGATGGAATCGAAAATCGGAAGGAAAGAAAGATTGGATTTTGAGTAACTGGGTCTTCAAATTTTCGTTTGTAAGAAAGAAAATTTTCGAATTGGTGGAGATTGCTTTCAAAAGGGAAAATACTTCATCCCAATTATGATTTTTGCTTTTTTCTTTTTTTAAAAAATCGGTGAAAAATTCGAAGTATTTGGATTCCAAATCGAGAATGGTTTCTATTTTTTTAACGGAAATTCCATTCCATTTCCCGCTCACCATTTCTTTAAAGCAGAGAATTCGAAGTCGGTTCGAAGAATGACCTTTTAACCTTTGTTTGATGACCTTTCTGGCGTCTTCATAGCGGGACAAAAAATCCTCTTCTTCGCCCCATCCTTTTTGTTTCCAAAAAGAAGCCAATTTGGAAATAGAGTCCGCATAAGCTTCTTTTGAGGGAAGAATCGTATTGTCTAAATCCAAAAATAAAGTCATTTTAGTTTCGTCTAAAAACTATTAGTTTTTAACGCTTTCCAGAATCTTTTCCAAGAAAGGAACCATACCTTCCAACAATTCGGGAAGTTCGTATTCCAAAATATCTCCCGCATATACGATATCGTTTTTTTCCATGGCGGATGCGATTCCGTTCAAAGTTTCATTGAGCGAAGAAGTGAGCTCACCCAACGATTTTCCATCAATCAGAATCTCCGACCATTTGTTCTCCGTATGACGGGACTGCAAAGATACGAGCGCGGAAATCAACGAATTCAATCTTCCCACAGCATCCGTTAGAATTTCAGTAGCGAGATAGTCTTTGCCCGATTGAAAGTTTTCATTCACAAGCATGAAGTCTTTTTTAACTTTGTCTTTGTCTTTTACGAACTGTCCGATGATTTCAAATAACTCTTCGTCGTCTTTTCGGATTACATTCAATCTGGCGCTTAGATCGATTAGAAACAATTTTAAATCACGTAAGTCTTCCAAAAACGCTTCGATTGCATTCGTAGAATCCAAGTTTTGCGATCCTAACTTCAAAGATTCGATGATCTCTTCCACGTTTTTACCCTTGCCCATAGGTTTGATGGAAGAAAGATTCAAATGAAGAAGCTTTTTTGTGGAAAGAAGCATCGACTCGATCCAAGGAATTCCTTCCTTCAAATCGGAATTTTCTTTTTCCGTCAGGGAGTCTCTTCCCACAAGAGTCGAACCTACGACATCCACATAACGATCCAATTCAACAAGGCTATCTTCGATGATATCCAATTCTTCACCGACAACGAGATCGATTCTTTCCGCTTTTTCCACTCCCCAAGTTTCCACTTCGGAACGATTGATTTCCTGGCCGTTCACTGTAAAATGACGAAGATATTTTCCATTGGATTCGATCCATTTTTGTATTTCATCCAATACTTCACCCAAATGAGTTTCCCCATTCAATTTTGTTTCCAATTTTTGATCGTTAATATAAATATTCATACTAATCCTGACCTCCGCGAAATAGATTGTTTTGTAAATAAGTCCCGACTGATTTGTTTTTCCCTACGCCTTGTTCCATATAGAGAAATCTTTGTTTTAGTTTTGCTTCGTAACTCAATAGATGCGATTCATGTTCTTTGATTTTTTTATTATTACCCGCCAAGTTGTCTTCCAGAAGTTTAACCTTACTGGTAACAATCCCGGAAGCGTATTGATTGTACGGTTTTAGATTTTCAAGCAGTCTAACGCCTACGCCGTCTTCCATCTTAGCATCGTTATTCGTATCCGATGCAAAGAGTTCCCGTACTCCGTCGGGATTGTCGGAGAGTGCCTGGGTAAGCTTCGGTTCATCGATGATGAGTGCTCCGTCCTGGATTTTTTCCCAATTGGAACCTACTGCCCCGGTCGAGATTCCTATGTCCGTAAGTACCCGGAACCCGGATTCTTTTGTTACAGGATAATAAGAGTTTGCAACCGTCTTCATACCAGCTATCAGGCGTAAAACGGAGTTTTCACCGGCAAGAATTCCCGATTTGACTTTATTATCCCAAAATTCTTTGGAGATATCCAACTCTTTGGTATTATCACTCGCCTTTTTATCGGAGATCTTGGAATTTTTTTCCACGGAAGTGACTTCTTTGGAAAATTTCATCAGCTCGTTGTAGGCTTGAACCCATTCTTTGATGAGTAGCATCCCTTTCGCATTGTCCACATTGATGTTAAGTGTCACCGGCTCAGTAGTAGGTTTGTGAATGGAAAAAGAAATTCCTTCCAAAACATCGGTAATGGCATCATTCGATTCCCGGGTGATTTCCACTCCGTCGATTTTAAATTTGGCATCTTTCGGTTCCGCCAAAACTTTCAAAGGTTCTGCAGTTCCCGGAAGAGGTGGTTGAAAAAAAGTCACTGACTTTAAAGATACGTCCGTCGCAGAAGCATTTGTCAGTATAATCTTTGTTAACTTTTTTCCTTCTGCAAAATCGGAGATAGGAAGAGAATATTTTCCGTCTTTTACCGGAACGGGAATCAATTTGTTTCTAACATTTCCGTCTTTGTCGGCTGAGATTCCCAATTCCCAGGAGGAAGGAGCTTCCCCTTCCACTTGAAATTCAATATAAGAGCGGGGACTGATCTCCAAAGGATTTACATCCAATAAAAATGCTGTGTCGGCTTTGATAATCATTGCGATTTCCGTTTTGGAAACTTTTTTCTCAGGCTCTTTCGAACTTTTAAAACGATCTTCTTCATAGGGAACTTGCGTTTCCAAATTCAAAACAAGCGGAGTCGAAGTCGTTTCTCCCGCAGCTTTGTTTTCTCCCACAAGTCCTGCTGCTTTTAAGATCCCGTCCGGATCGGAGAATTGCAATACATTCGACTTCCCTGTCTTAACGGATGTTACAGTAACGAGAGACGAATCCTTGTCGATTTTGATGACTGTGCCTTGCGCAATACCACCGGCCAAGTTGCGGATGGAATTGGTAAGTTCGGAAAGATTTCCGCCGGGAAACTGAATTGTTTCTTTTAATTTTCCGGAATAAACGGTAAAACTCCCCGCAGGCAATTTTGTATCGGTGTCAACCGGAACACCGGATAATTGGTGTTTTGTGGCAAGTTCCAGAATTTCGAGAGGTCTTTCTCCCGATTTGGCAGCGCGGGAAGCTTCCCCTGTGATTGCGCCTTCTACCGAAGAAGTAACGGATTTTGTGGCAAAAGGAGCCGTAAAGGAAACCAGGGCGCGGGTTTTGGTTTGTAGGTTGGTGGTGAGATTTTTCACCTCATTCCAGACTTGAATTTGCGCTTTGGCATATTCATTTTCGGTCTCCCAACGTTTGATAGGGCGACGCTCCAAATCTACGAGCTTTTTGACGATTTCGTTGGTATTTTGGCCGGTCATAAGACCTGGCATCGTGTATGCTGGCATTTTTTTCCTACAACCCCTCAAAGCTAGTGTCGTCGAATTCGCTTAAATGATTAGGAATTTACAGAATTTTTTCCTTCCGCAATTTGATAATTATGACTGCTAACCCACCAGAAAAAATAGAACTGGGGAACCCAAATATCTTTTTTGACAGAGAACTTTCCTGGGTCGATTTCAATTTTCGAGTCCTCGAGGAAGCCCAAAATACAAACAACCCTCTTTTGGAGCGGCTGAAGTTCCTTTGTATCACCGAGAACAATTTAGACGAATTTTTTATGGTTCGCGTGGCGGGACTTATCAATTTGAAAACCGCAGGTGTGGACGAAAGAAGCCTGAACGGAAAACGCACATCCGAAATCATCAGCGAAGTTTACGAAAAGGTGTCCGGTTTTGTAAAAACCCAATACGAAAGTCTTTCGACCATCTTACATGAATTAAGCGAAAACAAAATCAGCATCGTCCAAGACCCGAAAGACCTTCGGGGAGAAGATATCCAGTTTGTTAAAAACTATTACAAAAGAGAAGTATCTTCCATCCTCACTCCTCTGGCGATCGATCCGTCCCATCCCTTCCCTCATCTTTTGAACAGAACTTTGAATTTGGGAATCACCCTTTACTCGGATGAAGACAAAAACAAGGTAAAGGAATTATTCGCAATCGTTCAAGTACCGAACGTACTTCCCCGTTTCCTGCAATTACCGGCTACTTCCGATCCGGATGAAAGAAGATATTTTCCTCTCGAAGAGATCATCAAACTTCATTTAAGCGATCTTTTCTACGGAATGGATGTAAAACAAATCCACACGTTCAAAATCGTTCGCGACGCCGACATTTCCTTTAACGAAGAACAAAACATAGGCGATCTTCTCACAAAGATGAAAAACGAACTGAAAAACAGAATGTGGGGAGATGCCATTCGTCTGGATGTTCATAGCGGTGCGGGCCATATCAAAGATATACTCAAAGGTCTTTTGGAATTGGAAGATTATCAGGTAATGGAAATTCCCACCTTACTCAATTTAAACGATCTTATGTATTTTCAAACTCTGGACAAGACCGGTCATTTGAAATTTTCATATCCGAAACCGAAAGCAGGCTTCAATATCAAAAAAGGAGAATCCATTTTTCAAGAGATTCGAAAAACGGATCACCTGCTCCACCATCCTTACGAAAGTTTCCGTTCGATCGAAGACATGCTGAAGATCGCAAGTTCCGATCCCAAAGTGCTCGCCATCAAAATGACTTTGTACCGCACATCAGGAGATTCTCCCATTATACAATACTTAGGTGAAGCCGCCGAAAACGGAAAACAGGTAACCGTGCTGGTAGAACTCAAAGCAAGGTTTGACGAAGAAAGAAATATTCGTTGGGCGCAAAAACTGGAAGATTTCGGAGTCCATGTGGTTTACGGAGTGGTGGGTTTGAAGATCCATTGCAAAATGTTACTCATTGTTAGACGGGAAGACGACAAACTAAACCGTTATGTTCACCTCGGCACGGGAAATTACAATTCCACAACGGCAAGATTCTATACGGACGTAAGTTTGTTTACCGCAGAACCGGAAATTACGGAAGATGTAGCCATCCTTTTCAATACAATCACCAGCTCGGGAAAAATGCCGAAACTGACTCAGATTTATGCGGCACCTACTTTTTTAAAAGAAGGTTTTTTAAATCTAATCCAAAGAGAAACGGAAAACGCCCGCGCCAAAAAAGAAGCAAGAGTCATTTTCAAAATGAATTCACTCGTCGATCCCGATGTGATTATGAAACTCTATGAGGCAAGTCAGGCGGGAGTGAAAATCGATCTTATCATCAGAGGGATATGTTGTCTTCGGCCTGGAATCAAAGGGGTTTCGGAGAACATAAAAGTTCGTTCGATTATCGGTCGTTATCTGGAACACTCGCGTATTTATTTTTTCCAGAACGGAGGAAAAAACGAAGTATACTTGGCTTCCGCGGACTGTATGCCTAGAAATTTCCAGCGCCGAATCGAAGTTATGTTCCCGATTTTGCAGGACAAACATAAAAAAAGAATCAATAAGATACTCGACCTGTTGCTTCGGGACAATACCCAAGCCAGAGTTTTGGAATCGGACGGTTCCTATACGAGACTTTTTCCAGGGGAGGACGATCCTGCAGTAAATTCGCAGATCGATCTTTCGGAGATTTAAAGGAAATACAATGACGACTGTTACAGACAATGCGAAAGAAGATTTGATCCGACTTCTCGGAAAAGAGAAAGTTTTTACAAGAGATGACGGAAAATTGGACTTAGGGACATTCGATTCCTATGGAACGGATCGTACTAAAGTTTACAAGCCGAATTATCAAATACTGATCCTTCCCGAAACTACGGAAGATGTCGCAAAAGCGGTGGATTATGCTTACCAAAACGGGATCGCCATTGTCCCGTCAGGTGGTCGGACAGGATATGCAGGAGGCGCTGTTGCTAAAGACAGTGAGATCGTAATCTCGCTTTCCAAAATGAACAAAATAGTCGATTTCGATCCATTTCTTGGCACCTTACACGTACAAGCCGGTATGATTACCAAAGAACTTCATGCGCAAGCGGAAGAGAGAGGATTCTATTTCCCGGTAGATTTTGCCGCAACAGGATCCAGTCATATCGGTGGAAATATCGCAACCAATGCAGGTGGAGTGAGAGTTGTACATTACGGACTCATCCGGGATTGGATTTTAGGATTAACAGTCGTAACGGGAAAAGGCGAAGTACTTCGTTTCAACGGGGAAATTTTAAAAAACAACACCGGGTATGATCTAAAACACCTGTTTATCGGTTCCGAAGGAACTTTGGGAATCATCACAGAGGCAGTGGTCAAACTCACGAAACCTCCCAAAGACATCCGGGTAGTGTTTCTTGCTGTTCCCGAATACAAAAATATTCTGGAGATATTCAAAGAAACACATAACTTTTCTTTACCTTTACTTGCTTTCGAATTTTTAACGGATTATTGTTTGAACAAAGTCAAAGAACATTTGGGAGTTTCCGATCCGTTTCCGGCGCCTAGCGAATACTATGTGCTTATGGAATACGAAATCTCGGAAGAATCGGACGAAGAAAAACTTTTCGCCATTTTGGAATCGATTACGGAAAAGGAACTGATCACTGACGGTTCTATTGCCCAAAATACCAGACAAAATCAAACCTTCTGGAAATACAGAGAAGGAATCTCCGAATCTTTGTCTCTTGCCTATACGGTTCATAAAAACGACATTTCCCTCCCTCTTCGCAATATGGAGGCCTTCCTGAGTGATATGCAATCCCTTCTCTCATCCAAATACCAAGGGTTTGAGATCGCACTCTTCGGACATATCGGAGACGGAAATCTTCACCTAAATATAGTTAAACCCAAGGAACTTTCCGACAGCGATTTTTTTCAAAGATGCAAACAAGTGGATCCTGAGATGTTCCAACTCATTCAAAAACACAAAGGTTCCATTTCCGCAGAACACGGGATAGGACTTCTGAAAAAAGACTATTTGGGATTTTCCCGCTCACAAACGGAAATCGATTCCATGCGGGCGATCAAAGCGGTGTTTGATCCCAAAGGAATTATGAATCCCGGGAAAGTATTTTAACACCGGATTTTCCGATTATGGACGCTAAGAAAAAAATAAAAAAGAAACCGAAAAAAGCAGCAAAATCAAAGTTAGCTGCTAGCGAGCAACACAAACTTGAGTTGCGTCATTTGCGTCCTTCCGATTACGATTCCGTTCAAAAAATAATGAACATGGTCTTCTCAAAGGCATTTGACGGCGCCTGGACTAAGGAAGAATTCGAAAGACAAATCAACATTTTTCCCGAAGGTCAAATTGCGATCGAAGACAAGGGAGAAGTCATTGCGGCTGCCATTTCCATGATCGTATCTTATAATGATCATGGAGACAAACATACCTACCATTCCATAACGGGAGGGGGAGGATTACCCAACCACAACCCGGAAGGGGACAGTTTGTACGGTGTGGACGTATTCGTGAATCCGAAATACCAAGGACTCCGATTGGGAAGGCGGTTGTATGACGCGAGAAAAGAAGTCTGCGAAAAATTGAATCTGAGAAGAATCATAGTCGGAGGATGGTTGCCCGGCTATAAAGATCATGAGTCGGAGATGACTCCCCAGGAATACGTAAATCTCGTAAAACAAAAGGAATTATTTGATCCGGTATTGTCCTTTCAGCTTGCAAACGACTTTCACGTCAGACGGATCGTTACCAACTATTTCCCGGATAACAAAGGCTATAGTTCTTATGCCTGTTTACTGGAATGGCTGAATATCTATTACGAAGACGAAGAAAAACTCATCGGAAGAAAAAAAGTAGTCGTTCGCGTAGGAGCTGTTCAATGGCAAATGAGATCCGTTCGTTCATTCGAGGAACTCCGCGACCAAGTGGAATTTTTTGTAGATACCGTAGCAAGTTATAATGCTGACTTTTGCCTTTTTCCGGAATTTTTTTACGCGCCACTTCTCACTCAATTCAATAAAATGAGCGCTTCAAACGCCGTACGCGCATTAGCCGAGCATACGGAAAGAATGAAAGATGAGATGGTTAAGCTTGCGGTCTCCTATAATATCAATATCATCACCGGCTCAATGTTCGAATACGAAGACCAAGAGCTTAGAAACGTATCCTTTCTTTGCAGAAGGGACGGAACCTACGATTCACAGTACAAATTGCACGCAACCCCCGACGAAAGATCCTACTGGGGAGTGACAGGCGGAGACACTCTCAAGGTTTTCGAAACGGATGCGGGAAAAATAGGAATTCTCATCTGTTACGACGTAGAATTCCCCGAATTGACCCGAATCCTCGCCGAACGAGGGATAGACATATTATTTGTTCCCTACTATACCGATACGAAAAACGGATATCTCCGAGTCAGAAAATGCGCGGAAGCAAGAGCCATCGAAAATGAAATCTATGTAGTGATGACCGGTTCCGTCGGCAATCTTCCCAACATCGAAAATATGGACATCCAATATTCCCAGTCGGCGGTGTTTACCCCCTCCGATTTTTCCTTCCCTCATGATGCGATCGCCGCCGAGGCAACGCCTAACACAGAAATGACTCTAATCGCAGACTTGGACCTGGATCTTCTGAAGGAAGTGAGGAAAAAAGGAGCTGTCCGCAATATGTTGGACCGCAGATTGGACCTTTTCCGAATTGAGTGGCTGGGGAAAATCCTCTAGCAGCAAAAAGGCGAACTTTCCGGAAGAATTTTTGCGAAAATGCAAATCGAGGAAGACGAATGTTGGTTTTATGTTAGGCGGTAACGAGCAGCCCACAAGCCACACCCCCCAACCCCTTCCTCGCGCCAATAGAAGCGAAGAAGTATTCGAAGAATCAGTAGCGAAGCTGATCTCAGGGCGGGGGATTTTACGACCATCGCCGCATTATGTCTCATAAAAATGTAATAGCTCATTTTTTTCGTTTTTTGCTCAAAAACTAAGCACCTAAATCGAAAAATGCTGGATTTTAATCTGATTCATGAGTCAAATGTGTATATGGCAAAAAAGATGTTAAGGACAGTTGGAATTTCCTTCTTATCCCTAGCGTTAGCCATTTCCTTTTTATCAGATGAAAACCTGCTGGTTCGCGTTCGGGTTGTCAAAACAACTACAAACCGCACGGCCAACACAAGCGCAAAAGGCTCGTTCCACTCGCAAATGTCTTCCACTGTGCAGGATGCTTGTGAGTCTTCGAATGAAAATTTTGGCAAAGGATCTCCGGAAGATGCGGATACTGGATATTCCAAGTCCTACGTCTGCCGTATAACTTTCGTTCCGGTTTCGGAAGGGTCCGATGTTGTAGCTCTATATTCAAATCTTCTGTTAGACCAATACTTAAGTCTACCACCCCCCGTTTAACTCCTCTCTCCCATTTTAAACCTGTGTTCTAAGTCTTAAGGATTTAGAACACAGGATGTTTTTATTTTTCCTGAATTTTAAGTGAAAATTTGTTTCTCATTTGCCAAAGACTCTTTGATCGTCCTGGTTCGTACACCAGGGCGATCCCCTTTTTGCTATTGGTTCTTATGTCAGATTTTATGATCAGTTATGAATGAAATTTGAGTGATTCTACCAATCTTATGTTAACTTTCTCGCAAATTGCCACCAAACTGAATTAGTTTGCTTAGTATTTTGGTCCGAATCGAGAAAAGAATGAACTTTTTAAATCATTATAAATTTTAATTCTTTGGGAACCTATTTTATTTGAAGCGTTGCTCGTCTTCTTAAATATGGCAATTGTGATGAATCGGATGCTCCATAAAGCGATCGTCTTAATGCTCAGTGCGGTTATTTTGTTGCCTACTGAGGAAGACGGAGTATTTGATTCGGCATTTCTTGATCTCAAATCAGCAACGATAAGCCATAAATCCTTATCTGCGACGAAATCCGAGCATCATTCGGTAAGTGATCCTGAACTAGTGGGAATGGATGATAACGCGCTCTTCACCAGAAGCAGATGCGACTTCCTGGATTTAGTTTTTGAAAATTTTTTCACACTGAGCCAAACAAAGTTTCTTCATTTTTCCAATATATCAATCTCGCATACCTTTCATATTTCATCCCTTCTTTCCGATTTACTTTTAAATCTCCCCCCACCAATCGTTTAACAACAAACGGCAATTTCTTTCTCCAGTAAGGAAACTAGGGTTTTTTGTAAGCAAGTAAGAGATAACATACTCTCTCGCTGCAAACTTCTCTAAAAAACTACTTCCTGGAATTTGTATCAGGAGGATACACACATGCATTATCTTTATCATAAACACCTAACAAAGGTTTACGCATGAAATTTAAATTTCTTCTTATTCCTATGATATTGATTCCTTTCGGGTTTCTCAGTCCGGAAGGAGGAAACCAGGAAAAATCTCCGTCTTCCATGTTGGATAGACAGATTTCCGACGAGAATCCGAATTCTTTGGGCTCGGAGCTTTATCCCAAAGATCAGAGAAAGGATGTCTCTTTGGATCTTTTGGATGCGGAAACCCTACTTTGGAAAAACAACTTACTGCTCATTGCCGCAAAGTTTCAAATCGATGCAAAGAAAGCGGGTGTTTTGCAAGCGGGGCTTTACGCTAACCCGAATATTTTCATAGATCAAAGTATATTTGCAGAACCTACACAAAGATATTTTGATACGACTCGATCCGGCCAAACAACGGTGCAGATCCAACAGGTATTCTTACTTGGTGGAAAGATAGACAAACGGGTGAGAGTTGCCGAGTTGAATGCAAAGATCAGCGAACAGGAATTTTATGATCTTGCACGTGCCTTGCTTACAAAGCTCAGAAGAACATATTATACTATTTATTTTTATAGAAAAGCCATCGTATTTTACGACCAAAGTATTGCCTCCATAGAAAAAACAGTCTCTTCATCCGAACTTGCGTACAAAAGAAGAGCGATCCTCCAGGCAGAGTTATTGCGTCTCAAAGCGTTATTATTCTTTCTCAAAAAAGAAAGAGAAGAGTTGGGGATCAAAGTTTATGAGAAGGAAGCCGATTTAAAAGTCCTACTTAATGAAGACAAATACAGGGAAGCCAAAGTCGCTTTTTACCCTATTGTGGATGAAAGCACTCTGGATAACATCCTTCCGAACGCATCCCAATTGGACGATCTGGTTTCCAAAGCGAGGGAAAATCGTCCCGATTTGAAAGTAGCGCTCCAAACCCTAAAGTATGAAGAAGCAAATCTCGAATTGCAACATGCAAACGCAATTCCCGATTTGTCCATCGGTCCCGTTTACAATAGAGGGGGAACCGCATTTCAAAACTATTGGGGAGTCACTGCCCAATTGAACGTTCCGGTATTCGACCGCAACCAAGGAAATATCCAAGCCGCAGAAAAAGCAATCCTGGTTCGCAAACAAGAACTTAGAAACCGAATTTTGGAAGTAGAGAACGAAGTAGCGATCGCTTTTCAAGGCGCGCGAATCAAAGACGCACTCTACCGCAGATTCATTGATACGTATATCAAAGATTATGCGAATCTATCTCTCGATATGATCATGAGTTATGAAAAAAAATACATCACCATCCTGGAGTTTGCCGATTTCTTCGAAACCTACAGATCAAGCGTAGTGGAAATGTTAAAGCTTCAAACAGATCGTATGGAAGCAATTGAAAGTGTAAATTACTCGGTAGGTTTGGGAGTATTTATTCCCAAACAACAAAATTATAAACCCAATTCGAACAAACAAGGCCAAGAGGAGTAAAATCTTATGAATCTTACGACAAAACTTAACAAACGTTCTTTTCTATTGTTAGCAACAGGAGCTCTTGTAGTTATTGTTTCCATAGCTATCTTTGCACTTACCAGAGGGCCTAAGAAAGTTCCTCATCATCCGGAAAAAGCGGTCGTCCATGAAAACGGACTTAGGATCGAGTTCAAGCCGACAAGCCCAGGTCTCGAGATTGTAAAATCAAGCATCATCGGAAACGGTGGAGAGTTTGTGAACCTGGAAGCGCCTGCAAGACTGATCGCTTCCACTTCTCCATCGGTAAGCAGCGGATCAAGGATCGTGTTATTCGAATCTTCAGAATTAAATGATCTTTATGTAGGTTACATTCATGCTAAAAACAAAGTGCATCGATCCAGGAAAAATCTAAACCGAATTCAAGATATGTTCAAACATAGAGTAGCTACGGAAAAAGATCTTGTGGAATCGGAAACCGATGTAGGAAATGATGCCGCCGAACTTGCGGAATTCGAAGGAAAACTACGGGCAGTCGGTCTTAATCCAAGCGAACTTGCCAATGCGGGAAATAAAAAAGCATGGATCATCTGTGATGTTCCCGAATCACAAATCAATAGCTTGAAACGGGGCAAAAAGGTAAAAGTAAAATTTTCTTCCTTCCCTGACGAAGACTGGGGTGGAACTGCCGAAGCAATTGGAGATAACGTAGACCCTTACACTCGTACTGCGAAGGTAAGAATCGAAATCATAAACAAAGACTATAAATTGAAACCGGGCATGTTCGGGGTTGTGAAATTCCCGGAAGAAACTGCGGGAGATACCGTTGTCTTACCGTTTAACTCGATCGTAACGGTGGAAGGAAAAAACTATGTCTTTGTAGAAGAAGAACCTCTTAACTTTACCAGAAGAGAGGTGACTCTGGGAGTTTCAACTAAGGACGTAGTCAATGTTGTCGCTGGACTTACACAAGGGGAAAAAGTAGTAATTCAAGGATCTATTCTGCTCAAAGGTTTGAGTTTCGGTTTTTAATCATGAATAGATTTTTTTACTTAATTCTATTAACGAGTTTTTTAAGTTCCTCACTTCTTTTCTCGGAACCTACACCTGCCGGAGACAAAAAAGACAAAGAGGAAACTCCGGAATGGAGTCCCGATCCGGATAAAAAAACCAGATTCGGAAAAGAAGATGAATTGGATCCTGATACTTTTCTTCCGAAAAACCAACCCAAGTCCACCAACTTTTGGGTTTACGGGGCAACGATCGGAAGTCCGGCAAGCATCAACCTTAATTTGGGTTACTACTACAAAGACATCGTTGTGCGTGTGTCAGGTGGTAGCTGGAGATCGCATTGGAACGGAGGACAAGTAGACTTGGGTTATACTTTCTGGAAAACTCCCGTCATTGCGCATAGTATCTCTATTGTAGCTGGTAGTTTTAATGTGGATCCTTATTCTCCCGAAGTCGGCCGGGGTGGACAAACCTCCTACCCTACCGGTTTGAATATACCCGGATATCAATACAGAGACGCAAAATATGAAGACCAGTTTATCCGCGCGTATGTGGCGGAAGTAAATCCTGATCTGGCTCTACTACTGGAATACAAAAGCCGAGATACTCAGAAAGTTTATCTCAAACAGCAATACATCGGTTTAACTTACGATATACTTCTTGGAAATTTTTTCCTCCAGTTGGGAGGGGGGATCGGACAAGGAGATTACAAAAACCCGCAGATACTTATGCAGATGGGTTATTTATTCGATACAAGGTAAAATGAATGATTAAAGATTTTATAGAAAAAGCCTTACAGTTCCGCACTTACACTCTAGTCGCGGCAATCGTCTCTGTCGTATTCGGAACCTGGGCATGGATCGATATTCGTAAAGAAGCCTACTCCGATATCGCAGACACACAGGTCAGACTTATAGCAAAATTCCCCGGAAAAGCGGCGGTAGAAGTGGAAGAAAGGGTAACCCTTCCCATTGAACGGGTATTAAATGCAATCCCGAATGTTGCCGTTAGACGATCCAGAACAATCAACGGTTTGGTGGTCTTCCAATTCGTATTCATTGACGGCACTGACGACTACTTTGCCCGTATGCGTCTTATGGAAAGAGTAAGAGATGCGGATATCCCAGACGATGTGGATCCGTCTCTGGGGCCGATGAGTTCTCCTGTAGGTGAAATTTTCCGCTATGTAGTGGAGTCCAAAGGCAATCACACTCCTATGGAACTGAGAACCATCCAAGATTGGGTGGTTATGCCCAAGATGTTGCAGATTCCCGGAATTGCCGACGTAGTTACGTTTGGCGGTCTGCCGAAACAATTTCACATTGTAACATCCCCCGATCGTTTGATTCGTTATAAATTGACAATCAATGACGTAATCCAGGCAATCCAGGTGAACAACCTGAATACGGGAGGGAACCTGCTCCTACAGGGAGAACAAGGTTTTCCCATCCGTTCCCTTGGTGCCATCCGGGATCCCAAACATATTGAAAACATAGTAGTTAAAGTAGTAAACGGAGTTCCCGTATTCGTCCGGGATTTGGGGACCGTTGAAATTTCCCATCCTATTCCGAGCGGTGTCCTCGGGTATACGATCCAAAACGAACAGGAGGGATTGATCGACGTCGATTCGTCTGTCCAAGGTTTGGTGGCGATGCGCCGATGGGGTGATCCCAACGAAATGGGCGAAAGAATCCGTGCCAAAGTCAAAGAGATCAATGAAAACTATCTTCCTCCCGATGTGACTCTCAGAACCACTTACGATCGAAGCGATTTGGTCAATTATACTCTTAGAACCATCGGTAAAACTCTGGTGGAGGGAGTGGTTGTAGTCAGTCTTGTTTTGATTTTTTTCATCGGAAGTGTCAGAGCTTCTTTGGTTGTAGTGGCCACGATTCCGTTTGCCATGTTGTTTGCATTTTTGCTTATGAATATGACAGGGATTCCTGCCAGTCTACTTTCATTAGGTGCAATTGATTTCGGAATCATAGTCGACGGTGCCGTTATCATGGTGGAAAATATCATGAGGCGCTACAGAGATGCGTCCCCTTCCGAAAAAGAAAAAGGCATTCTTATCTTCACAAGAGATGCCGCCGCCGAAGTGGGAACCGAGATTATATTCTCGATCTTAATCATTATCCTGGCATATTTACCTATTTTTTCTTTCGAAAGAATCGAAGGTCGTTTGTTCAAGCCGATGGCTTTCACAATTTCTTTTGCCATCTTAGGTGCATTGATTTTTGCGATGGCTGTCATTCCTGTCATCATGTCGATGTTGTATAAAAAATACTTCGAGTCGGCAAATCCCGGGCCAATCGAATGGCATAATCCTTTCTATGCCTGGGTAGAAGTAAAATATGAAAAACTGATCGGATATATAGTAGACCGTTCCAAAAAAGTAGTCACATATACATTTACGGTTGTTACGATACTGCTCGGAGTCGGGATGTACAGTCTCGGTACCGAATTTCTTCCCGAAATGGATGAGGGTGGATTCAACATTCGTATCTTTTTTCCCGTAGGGATTTCCTTACCCGAATCCCGCAAATTCATTCCTAAAATCAGAGAGACCATTTATAAGAATGAACAAGTCAACGTAGTTCTTTCCCAATTGGGGAGAAACGATGACGGAACAGATCCACTTCCACCAAACCGACTTGAGGTGCTCATCGGCTTAAAAGATTATAACGATTGGCAGGAAAAGATTACCAAACAGGAACTTTTGCTTCGTATGAAAAACGACTTGGAAGCGACTCTTCCGGGTTGTAGAATCAGTTTTTCCCAGCCGATTATGGATAACCTTTCCGAGGCCATCATGGGAACCATTGCCGACTTGGCGGTATTTGTTGCCGGAGATGATCTCAAGGTGATGCGCCAAATCGGAAACGAAGTCTTGGATATCGTTAAGGACATGAAAGGTGCCAGCGAATACGGAATTGAGCAAGAAGCGGAAAGTCCTCAATTAACTATAAAAATCGATCGCGAAGCAGCCGCTCGTTTCGGAATCAACGTAAGTGATATTCAACAAATGATTGAAGCCGCGATCGGGATGCAGAGAGTCAGTACTCTTTACGAAGGTCCTTCCGACATTCCCCCAAAAACACCTGCTAGATTTGGTATCGTAGTTAGATTCTCCAAAGACTATAGAGCTTCTCAAAAAGCGATTGAGAACATGCCGATCATTTCTCCGAAAGGAGAAAGGATTCCGCTTTCGGAACTGGCAAAGATCAGTCTGGAAGACGGGCCGACTATGATCTTTCGCCAAGAAGGAAGAAGAAATATTACCGTTAGAACCAATATCCGCGGAAGAGACCAAGGCGGTTTTGTTGCGGAACTGCAAAAAAAGGTAAAACAAAAGATCAAATTGCCGGAAGGCTATCAAATCAAATTCGGCGGCCAGTATGAAAACCTATCCCGTGTAGGAACGAAACTCGCCATCGTGATTCCGATTACGATTCTAATCATATTTGGCGTTCTATTTATGTTGTATCGCAATTTAAAGTATGTCTATGTTGCACTTGCTTGTATCCCTCTTTCGTTAGTCGGGGGAATCTATGCATTATTATTCCGAGGATACTACTTCAACGTATCAGGTGGGGTAGGATTTATATCCCTCTTCGGAATCGCAACGATGGCCGGTGTACTTTTTGTATCCAGAACCAACCATCTACTCATCGATGAGCCGACGATTTCCACAAAACTTGCAGTAAGTAAAGCAGCGGTAATCCAACTTCGACCTATGTTAATGACTATGTTGTTGGCATTACTCGGCCTTATTCCTGCTACCTTAGGAACAGGTGTGGGTTCGGATGTGCAAAGGCCTCTTGCTACTGTGATCGTAGGAGGTCTTTTCTCCGCCATGTGTTTGGTGTTAACTGTATTGCCTTCTTTGTATCTGATGGTAGTCGGAGAAAGAAACAAAACGGACGCTTCCACACTTTATCCGCGCACTTCCAGCTTTAACTCGTTTAAAGAAAATTACGATTATGAAGAAGAAGAGTCCGTCTCGGAACAAAAGAAAACGAAAAAAGGTTCGAATAAAAAGAAAACGAAATAAGCTAAAACTATTTTCTCCTATAATTCAAGTGATCCATGATGGAAGAAGCCAACTTCCATCATGGATTTTTATTTATAACTTCATACTGAAAGCTACTACGAAAAAATCTTCCTTCTTGGAAGTTTGTCCGTTTCTATATTCAAAAATGGAATCGGCGGATCTTCTGTAATTGTATTCGAATCTTAAAAGTGCGGGTTCCCAGGATAACAAATCGAGAGTCGCCGTATAACCGTTAGACATAAATCCATGTCTTGTTCCTGTCTGAGCCATCACCTGTTTCGGATCGTAAAACCGCTCCACCCGGAAACTCAAACGATACGCTGGGTCCCATTTGAAACTGACCCAAAACGTCCCATGATACCAATGACGAAATGCCTTCGCTTCCGAATCTTTGTAAATCGGATTCTGAGAGTCCCAAACATTCCACCAAGGCTCATACAATAGACTCTGCTTCGCTTTCTGGGCGCCTGCATCAAAACTACCTGCAAGAGACATCCATTCCAAAGCATGCCATTCCAATATCGTATTATTATAAAGTCTTAATTGTTTTCGTTCGTTGTCCGGTGCTTCATTTCCCCCGAACTGATTTACGATCAAAGTCAAACTCGGTGTGAATTTATACTTCCATTGAAGTCCCAAAGACTTGTCCCGATTATTCTCCGTTATATTTTGCCATCCGTTCATCACGTGAAACTGCATAGAAAATTTATTTGTAAACTCATGAGAGACGCGAACTCCCGTGGAGTAATAAGGAACATAGTCAAGTGCATAAGCCCGGGTGTAATTCCAATTCAAATGGGAGATCCAAGACTCGAATCCGATATGTCCGAAATAAATCCCTCCGTCCACCCAGGTTTTATCCGCCAAACGAAACCCGACATACGCTTCCTGAAGATTGCGAACACCCAATTGATTGGAGCCAGTATCCTTTGTAGGTTCGGACGAATAATTCGTATTTACGGAAGTTCCGTATTGCAGCGCAAGCCTGCCTCTGTATTTTTCTTCGTCCACTTTCATATCAATATAAGCCAGATTGACATTGAACTCCTGGTTACGAACTCCTTGGGTCGTATATTTTCGTTCCGTGGCTTTGGGTAGGTTATTATTGTACAGATAATAAGAATCGATAAAGCCGCCAAACTTGAGTGATTTGGGCAAAGAAACAGTCTGCACAGGCTCTTCTTTTTTTTCCTTCGGCGGTTCCAAGTCCTTGTCTTCCGCATACACAGCGAATGCAAATAGGAATAATATAAGAGAATATAGTTTTGTTTTGAACATAAATGTTAGCATAAAGCAAATTTTTCAACCGGACAAGAGCGCAAGTATTAAGAGGCGCTCTTATTTGATTAAGATTTTATTATTTTGCTTTCAATGCAGCTTTGATTTCAGCAGGGAAATCTTTTAATTCTTCCGGTATGAGAAGGATTTTTTTTCTAAATTTGTCTTTATAATCTTTTTTGAATTTAACATGGCAGGACTTGCAAGTATCTTCCGGTTTTCCGACGGCTAACTTTGCATCGATGATTTCCTTCCATTCTTTCTGTTGATCCGTGGGAGCAAGAGAAGGAATATGCTCCAAAATTTTATTTAAGTAATCCGCATTTCCTTTTTTATCGTACAGCTTGGTTGCAGGCTTTGTATAATCCTCCATAAAATCATGAAGGTTCATTTCCATGCCGGAAGTATTTTTATTTTTTTCAGAGTGGAGAACCACAGTGAAAGATAGGCATGCAAACAAAATAGAAAGAGTAATTTGCAATTTCATTCTTAGTCTCCGATAGGTGTCCAAATAATCTATCCTGAGAGGTGCGTCTTAGGCAAGTCGGATTTTTTCCAAACGGTTTCATCCAATGAGAATCGTTCTAAAATCCGATGATTCACTCGCGAAGTGTATTCATCCGTATAATCACCTAAGCTTTGAATAAAGGACTCGGACATCCCCGCCATCCTTCTCGTCTCGGGTATAAAATAATACCCTTTCGCTCTTCTGGGAGTGAATGGAAATTGAATCAAAGAAAGATAATAATCCCAATCCGATTTTCCTTCGGGAATCCCGTTTTGAAACACACGCATTCCCCGTTTCACATGTTTGATTTCATCTTCAAAAATCCGCATCATAATCTCCGCCGTCTCGAAATCTCCGAAATGATGGAATGCCTTTGCATACACTTGCGAATAATCCAAATTGGCTCCTTCAAAAGAAATGGATAATACCGCAGTAAACTCTTCCAAAGATTGTAGTTTAGGGATCTGTTTCCAAAATATATAATTGAGAGGGATGTCTCCGAATCCGATTCCAAAGTCGGACATTCGCTTGATATAAAGTTTGAGATGGGATTGTTCTTCTTCGATGGTTTTGATAAAACCGTATTTCACATGAATGGGTGCGTCGGGAAAAGCAAGGATCGCCCAGGCAAAAAGTTCAATCGCCATCAATTCATGATTTGCAAAATGATGAAGAGTCAATCCCTTCGCACTGGTTTGATTCAAATGTTCCAATCTGGGAATTTTGACTTTTTTATCGGAGAAAGACAAACGATCTTCCCGGACCGGTTTTTCCATGCGGATGGGAACCAATTCTATTTCTTCTTCCCATACCTTGAGCGGGGAAATAAGTTTATCCTCCAGGTTCGGAGAAAGTAACAAGTGCTTGGCGTAATCCGAAAGTTTCATAATTCTACCAATCGATTCCGACTGCCTATGACCAAGATGGAAAATCCGATTCTTAAATAAATGATTTACTTCTTTGGAACGGAGATAGCAGATAGAAATCGTATCACATGGTTTCCCCGAAAAAAGCAGTATCTAGTTTTTATCAGGATGTATATTCTATGGTAAAAAAAGTTCCCAAAGGAAAAGTCACGACATACGGAACGATTGCCGTTCTTTTGGGAAAACCCAGAGCCGCTAGAGCGGTGGGTTACGCGTTAAATGCATTGAAAAAAAGTCAGGCCGGGACCGTACCTTGGCAAAGAGTCATCAATGCGCAAGGCCAGATCTCTTTCAAAGGAGATGCCATACGCGCCGGTTTACAGAAACAGATTCTCATCGGTGAAAAAATAAAATTCGATGCAAACGATACGATTGATTTGAAAAAATTCGCATGGAATCCCAAAGGTCTCTTATGAAAAATTTCCCTATTACTCTTTCCATAGCAGGTTCCGATTCGGGAGGAGGAGCAGGTGTCCAAGCGGATCTCAAAACTTTTTCATCCTTAGGTACATTCGGAACTACCGCCTTCACTTGTTTGACGGCACAAAACCCCGACGGAGTGACCGCTATCCATGAGATCCCTACTTCTTTTATCAAAGCACAGTTAGACGCAGTGCTTGATTATTTTCCCGTATCTGCCTGCAAAACCGGTATGTTATTCTCGGAAGAAATCATTGATGCCGTCTGGGAAATGTTGAAATCAAAACCCGATATCAAATTGGTCGTGGATCCGGTTATGATCGCAACGAGCGGCGCCAAACTTTTGAAAGACGATGCAATCACCGCATTGAGGGAAAAACTGATTCCCATTTCTTCCCTCATCACACCGAATCTGGACGAAGCAGCACTTCTTCTAGGCGATACTATTGCTCATCATTATGAATTGGAAAATTCAGCCAAACGCCTGTTTGATATTTTCAAGGTCCCTGTCCTTTTGAAAGGGGGGCATTTGCCAAAGGCAACCGAAGCCATCGACATACTCTTCGACGGAACCTCTATTTATAATTTCAAAAAACCTTTTTTAAAAGAAAGAAATACGCATGGTACAGGCTGTACCTTTTCTTCCGCTATCACAGCATATCTTGCTCATGGACTCAGTTTGCCGGAAGCAGTAGGTCACGCGAAAGAATACATTCATAATGCGATTGAAGATTCGATTCAGACGGGTCCGACAACCCATCTGAATCATTTTCCGGACAACTGAAGTTAAACGAAGCATCAGAAAAGCCGGATGAAATGGGCAAAAAGCCGAACTTATTTTAAAAATTTTCGTTCAATTTCTAAAGTACGACGACAAAATTAGGAGTTTATAGTAAGAGGAACACATTGGGTGGCGGGTCTAGTTCCCCACCCAAATCAGGGCGGGGATACCAGAATAAAATCCAATACTGAGCGAAGAAATATTCAAAGAATCATCAGAGGAGCTGATCTTAAGGCGCAGGGATACAAATACACCACCTAATGTCTAATACTCGATGTTCAATTCCTTAATCTTCTTATCCAATGTGTTCCGATTGATTCCCAAAAACTTCGCCACTCTTGTTTTTGTATAACGGAATTTCTTCATCGCATATTGGATCAAACGGGATTCCACTTCATTCACAACAATTTCCATTGCTCTACCGTCCAAATTGTCCAATTGACTTGGGGTCAATCTCCCCGAAGCAAGATCCAAAGGTTCGGAAGAATTCATAGGCTCAGCATGAGAGGCGGACTGAATCTCCGGATGAGCTTCTTGATGTTCTTCAAAATGATCGACTATATCGGAAAAATCCTCTTCGGATAATAATTCCTCTTGGGCAAGAACCACTGCCCTTTCGATCACATTTTCCAACTCCCTTACATTTCCCGGCCAACGGTATTTCAAAAGCAATTTACTTGCTTCTCTTGTGATTCCTTTGATCACTTTATTATTATCTTTTGCGTATTTTTCCAGGAAGTGGTTGATGAGAAGTGGAATGTCTTCTGTTCTTTCACGAAGAGGAGGAGTGTTAATTTTAACAACATTTAAGCGATAAAACAAATCCGCGCGAAATTTCTTTTCTGCAACCAATTGTTCCAGTTCTGCGTTTGTAGCGGCAATAATTCTCACATCGACTTTTTTCGCTTTGACGGAACCGACCGCTTCAATCTCTCTTTCCTGCAGAACGCGTAGCAACTTCGATTGCAAATTCAAATCCATTTCTCCGATCTCATCGAGAAAGATGGAACCTGTATCCGCCATTTCAAACTTTCCTTTTTTATCGGACACAGCTCCTGTGAAGCTTCCTTTTTTATGGCCGAATAATTCGCTTTCCAATAAGTTTTCAGGAATGGCTGCACAGTTGATTTTGATAAACGGATTTTCCGAACGGGAACTGTTGTAATGAATCGCATTTGCAATCATCTCTTTACCGGTTCCCGATTCACCTGTGATCAATACGGAAGCGCGGGAATCAGCGACCAATTGGATTTTCTCAAACATCTTTTCCATGGCAGTCGCTTTACCGATGAGAGAACCGAACTTGTATTTGTTTTTCAATTCGCGTTTGAGTTGGATATTCTCTCTTGAGATTTCCTTTTTTGCTTCTTCCACAAGGCTTTGGATCTTGATGGATTGGGAAATAATAGAAGCAACTACTTGCAAAAAATCCAAATAGGATTTCAGATCGGTGTGTTTGTTTTGTACGATAAATGCGTTCACTACACCGATTATATTCTGATCGCTCAAAATAGGGGAACACAATAAACCTACGTTATGCGGATCATGCTTAAAATGCGAAAGATAACCGACCCGATTCAAAAATGCCGGGTGATTGGCAACCGATTCGATGATCATCGCTTCGCCGGATTCAAATACTTTTCCTGTAATCCCTTCTCCCGGTTGGTAGGAACCTTTGTCCATTTCCTCTTGAGACAAACCCGAGGCTGCGACAATTCTTAATACACCTTCTTCCTTATTATGAAGTACGATACTTCCTTTTTCCAAACGAAGGGATTTTTCCATCGTAACCATAATGCCTTCGAAGATTTCATTCAAATCCAAAGTGGAAGTCACTAGTTTTGAAATTTCGATCAGAGTGGTCTGGATCTTGGTTCTTTGTTCCAAATTGCGGATGGTTTGCAGGTTTTTAAAAATCTGCGCAGCTTGGTTGGCAAGTACACTTACAATCTCAAGCATCTCCGCGCTAAATGCATTCAAACGATTTGAATCGAGAGAGATCACTCCGATAATCCCGTCTTCCACAATCATGGGAGCAACTAACTCCGATTTGATCTCTTCCTTTACCTGAATGTAATCAGGATCTTTGGAAACATCATTCACCAGTTTCGCCCGCCCGGTCGATGCGGCCATCCCCGTAATCCCTTGGCCGATCTTCAATCTGGTCTCCCTTAAAATCTGTTGATTCATCCCCCGGGAAGTCACCACATCCAAAACAGCTGATTTTTCATCGATGAGCATAAGTGAGCCGGATTCTACTCCGCAAATTTGAATGCAACGATCCAAAATCAGTTCCAGCAAACCATCCGGGTCCTGGGTGGAATTCATTGCTGTAGCAACATCGTGGATCGATTGAATCGGATTGATTTTCTTTGAATTCATAATATTTTGCTCTTAAAGTTTACGGTATGTATAAAAAAAACGCAACAGCAAATGCTCAATAGCTAGCTCCAATGCATAAATAATAGGCATTTTATTCATTTTCTGTTCATTTAGACGTAGTTTTTCTCGAATACAATAGAAAAACTAACATTTGCTTATACATTAAGCACGAATCGTACCAGCTCCCTTCTCTTTTTTTGGAAAATACTTGTAGAATGTTTGAATGGAGTTCTTATATGATCCAATCCGAATGAACCAAGACCCCGTGGAAGAAACCCTCTGTTTGCTCTGTCAGGAACCTGAAGTCCCGGATGGAGTCACAAGACGCGGAAGATTTTATTGCAGAACCTGCGATCGGGAATGGATCTTAGAAAAACGCAAAATAGCCAGAGTCGGCAAAAACATACTCACCTCACAGGAAAAAACGGAATTCCTACTGGATTGTCTTTCTTTGTTCAACTCATCCATGGGGTTGGAAGATTTATTGTTCCGATTCACTGAACTCATCGCCGAGAGACTGAAAAGAGATAAAGTTGCGGTATTCATCACAAATCTAGAGTTAGGTGAAATTAGACTAGCGTATTATACCGCTCGGCAAAAAAGCCTACAAAGAGCGATCAAACGCATTCGTTTGGATTATGATTTGAGTTTCGGTGTTTTGATCGAATCCATGGCCAAAAGGGAATCCAGATTTTATGTTCTGAAAGACGAACTTCATCCTTTTTATAAATTTTATTCGGAACTCACCGGAACCAAATCCCAATTGGTAATTCCCATCATCTATGCAAATACCGCAGTAGGAATGTTAGCTGTTGATTATGAGGACGACGATTATTCCGTTTATCTGGAAGATCAGGAGATTTTACAATTAGTAGTCGGGCAATTTGCAGTATCCCTTCGCAATGCATTACTCTATTCCAAATCACAAAACCAATCCAAAAATTTTCAAAGTCTCCATACTGCCGCATTGACTCTCAGCAAACTTTATTTGGACAATCATGATGAAATGGTTCGAATGATTCTATTGACTTTATCGGGAATCGTAGAATCTTCCGTAGCCTGTTTGATTGAAAAACCGGTCAAGTCGATGAAGGTGAAGGTTTTCAAACTCATCCGTGATTTGGAGAATTTTCAAATTAGTACGGAAACAAATACGGTGGATGTTTCGACGGTCATTCATCTATTGCATGCAAAGGAAACCATCACTGTCGATCCGATCGACTACCCGGTTTTTGAATCTATCGGAGTGATCGGGAAAGAGGTAGTGATCATTCCGATCAGCCTCGAAAATGGAACCGATTGTATTTTCACTTTGGCAAAACCGGATTCCCGATTTCCTCAAGATGAATTGGAAGCCTTGAATGCTTTTGTTTCCCTTGCCCGCATAACAATGGAAAACGCAAACCTTTACCAGAACCTTTCTCAAAAGGAAAGACTGGAAAAGGAAATAGAGATCGCAAAGGAAATCCAGGCAACCCTTCTTCCCAGAAAAATTCCTGATTCCAAATATCTCTTGTTTGGCGGATTTATGGTTCCTGCAAGAGGAATCGGAGGAGATTATTACGACTTTATTCTATCTCCCAACGGAAAGGAATTATTCTTATGCATCGGAGATGTGAGCGGGAAAGGAGTCGCAGCAGGCCTTGTTATGGCAACCGTGCGAACCATATTGCATTCTTTGGTGCGAGTGAAAGATTCTCCCTGGGAAATCGTCAACGATATCAATAATTATCTATATACCAGCTACAAAGATGCGGCCACTCCCCGATTCATGAGTTTGATTTTGATCCGCTGGAGTTTGGAAACAAATCAAATCCTTGTTTCCGGCGCAGGACACGGATTACTTTACATTCACAGAAACAAAACAAATTTACTTGAAATCGTGGAAACCGGAGGAGTCATTTTAGGGATCACCGGAGATATATCCCAGTTCAAAAACGAAGACTCCATCGACCTGGGAAAAAATGATACACTTCTTATGTTTACAGACGGAGTCACAGAAGCACTTAACAAATCGGACGAACAGTACGGTGATCATAGATTGCAGGAAAGTTTTTTGTCTTCTTTGTCTTTGGAACCGAAGAACCAATTGGAAAGGATTTACAACGAAATTCGGAATTTCACAATGGAAGCGGAACAACACGACGACATCACTATGGTGGCGATTCGCAAACTATGAAATACAAACTTTCCCAAGAATTGCAATCTCACTTCGAATCACTCCTTCGCCGAATGGGAAAAAACAGTTTAAGTCTTTTGCAAAAAACAAAAACAATTGTTTCTTACTCGGGAGGCCAGGACTCCACTCTCGTTTTATTTTTTTACGAATATTTGCATAAAGAATACAATTGCCCTTCTCCCTACGTATTTCATTTCAATCACGGAATCAGAAATAATGAAGAGGAAGAAACCAAAATGGAAACATTCATCCAAACCCGTTTTTCCGATTTTTTGTTTGTAAAAAAAAAATTCCTGAACTTGCTTCCCAGCTAAAAAAGGGCCTGGAAGAAACGGGAAGAATTGCCCGTTACGAAGAGCTGAATTTGCTTTCCAGGTCACATAACTCATATTATGTCACAGGACATCATCCAAGAGATTATTTCGAATCCATTTTACTTCATCTTACTCGGGGAGGCGGAAAAAACGCATTGCAAACCCTTCCTCCTCTTAGTCCCAACCGTTTTTTGCCTTTGGCTTTTTTAGAAGATAAGGAAAGACTGGATTGTTACGATCGGATCGGAGAATCATATCCCATTTATGAAGACGAATCCAATATGGATTTAAAATTCAAAAGAAATCGGATTCGAAATGAAGTCCTACCTCTTTTGGAAAAAGAAAACCTGAACTACTACTCCATTTATTGGAACTTTCACTCCTGGGACAAAGCAGAGTTCGAAGAATTTCTATCTTCGCATATAGATCGGAATTCGGAGGCAACATCGAAAAAAGATTCTGTGAAAACCAAACATTTCCTGATTCCCCACCAAACATGGATTCAATCTTCCAAAGACAAAAAGAAAACTCTCATAGATTTACATTTGGATCTTTTAGGCTTTCCCTCCGTCTACAAAGCGCCTTTCGAAGATTTTGTCAGGCAAACGAAGGGAGAAAAGGCATTTCTACAAAACAAGCTTTTTACTATTTACAAATCGAAATTAGGTGATATTTGGATCATAGACAATTCTTCTCCATTGTTTTCTCTCCCGATTTCCCGATCGGAAGGAAACGATTTGTACATCCGATGGAATGATCAGGAAAGAAGGATTTCGAATCAAGAAGGGAAATTGTCCCTTCAGATCCCCCGACCAGGTGAAAAAATTCAAGTTTCAATAGGCAGAAAGGAGATATCCGAATGTTTGCGGGAAAAGAAGATCCCTTTCTTTGTCAGAGAAAATATTCCGATTTTATATTATGAAAACAAGCCGATCCAAATCTTATTTTCTTTCTTTGATTCTAATTTAAAGGATCTTCCGCAAAACTGACAGAACAAGTTCTTATGAATCCGAACAAACCTACTTATTACGAAGAAGTGCCGTTTCCGGAAACCAGTTTCAGCACTTCCATTTCGAAAATTTCTCCCGAAACACCTCTTCCGGAAGGAACCTTGCTCGGATTTATCGGTCGTTCCAATTCGGGGAAGTCTTCTCTTTTGAACTCAATTACAAATCGGAAAGGACTTGCCAAAGTTTCCAAAACTCCCGGCAAAACAAGGCTGATCAACGTCTTTTCAACAAAAGCGGGGTTTTCACTTATCGACTTACCAGGGTTTGGTTATTCAAAGGCATCTCACAAAGAACATAAGGAAATGATGAATTTATTGGATCAATTTCTGAATGAAATCAAAGCTCTTAAAGTTCTTTTCATTCTTTGCGATTCGCAAAGAAGTTTTCCCGAGGAAGAAGTACAAATGATTGAAACGGCTACATTGAAAAAAATTCTTCCGGTAGTCGTTCGTACGAAAATAGACAAACTCAACCAGAAAGACAGAAATGCGGTTCAAAAAGAAATGGAAGCTGTAATGAACGAACTGGGTTACCCTTTCCCGCTTTTTTTTGTTTCTGCCACTACTGGTAAGGGGATCGGAGAGATCCGCAAATTCATTCTCAGCAAAGTCCAAACCATTTAGCGAGATAATAAAACAAAAAAAGGTTCCCTATTCAAAAGACCCCTTCCCTAATTGTTAAATAAATTTACAAAAAGGTCCATACATGAAAATCAAAGCAGCCTCTTTAGCGGTATCCCTCGGAATACTTTCTCTTTTCGCCTGTAAAGGTTCCGTATCTCCCGAAGCCAAACTCTTAGAACTCACTCCCAAATTTCAAAAAGTAATGTGTAACAAATCCATCGAATGTACAAAAGATGAATTGGCAAAAATTCCCGCAGCTTACCGAAATCTAATTCCTCCTTTCATGCAATCGGAAGAAAATTGCATCAGTTTTTTCAAAGGGAAGTTTGATGAAGCGCAAAAGAAACGCGAAACTGAGAAAAAAGAAGTAACGGAAGAAATGGTAAATGCATTTGAAACCTGTATTTCCGCTATGGAAAAATCATCCTGCGACGTTTACAAAGGCACCAAAGGAAAATTGAATATTCCAGGTTGCGAAAATATGGAAAAATATTCCAACTAAACTTTAAAGAATAAACTAGATAAATGTTTCGAAAAACTGACCCGGTTTGGAATCGTTTGCAACCTGCATCATTCCAAACACGTTGGATACCATCATCTTACGAATGTCGGTTAACATGGAAAAAGTTTCCTTGATCTCTTCTTTCATTTTAAGAAATCGAACTTCTTCTTCCAATCTCCTTTTTTCCTGAGCGATCTCTCTGGATTTAACGTCTTGTTCTCCGGGGAGATCTCCTTTGTTCTGAGAGATTTCCTTTTTTTTCTCCGAATCCAAACGAACTTCTAATTCTTTGATACGGGTTTCCAAGACTTCTTTTTTATCATGTTCCGCCCTTTTCACCAATTCATTGTCTTTGTCTTTCGCCTTCTTCTCGTCCTCTTCTTTGGACTTGGCGGAAAAAATATCCTGAAACGATTTGCCATCGGAGTATGGTTGAAGGGAAGGATCCCCGGAAGAGGATTCTTTTCGTTTTTGGGTGATAGCGGATGTTTCCCCGCTAACAGCAACCATACGACCATCTCTTAATTCATAATTGATTTTAACATCGAGAGATCTGACTTCGGCGCCGTCCCGGAAAGCTTGGTTGCGAAATTCCTGTGCATGTCCCAATTCATGGGAAATCACATGGAGTGCGGAGAAAGTTTCAGGAGCACTTTCCAATTGACCATGACCGACATAGCTCACGCGTCGGTCCGTATAAAGACCGTTTAGGTTCGCTTTCTGATGGGTCAATCCGATCGAATTCATACCTACTCCTATGATTCTAAGTGGTACTTCGGAGGATCTACTGATTAGATTACAATAATTTACAAAAAAAGAAAGATTTTTTGAGGAATTCGCGAGTTCTAGAGATGAGTCCGTTTGATGCACCCGAACCAGGGTGCATCAACTTTTATGTTATAAGTTTCGGACGCAACGGACATAATTTCGATCCGTCTTCACAGTGTTTTTTTCATCACCAAAAGTAGATCTGTCAAAAGAGATAGATCTCGCAGTTTCTCCCGGAATGTCTTGTTCATTCGACCAGGAAGACCAGTATTCAGCTTCCAAAGTGGATGGAAAATAATTCAATACCGAGATCCTTCCCGTTTCCGTCAGTCGTTTCAACTCGATCGGGGTTGGGACTCTCCAAGTTGTTCCGAGTGCTGCGCAAGCTTGGTAAGCTTCACTGATTCCACTGATCGTTATCTCTGAGGCCGCAAGCAACACTTGAGGGACTGTCACTCGGTTGCAAGCATGTGTCTTGCTATCGCAAAATGCCAACTGACGTGCTCCGTAACGATACGGATCTTGAGGATTCAACACCGTTCCTGCCGCTGCTCCCTGGCAATCATTCTGCGTTTGACGATACACTTGCCCTACAGAACATTTTTGCCATTCCAAGCCTGCCGCTGGATCTCTGATCGTTCCGGTTCGTGTGTCCACCAAACTTTGATTTGCTAGAAAACCCGCGATCAATAGATTCGTTTCTTCTTCGGAAACTCCGTAAAAATCTTTCTCCGGTTTCGCTTCGCAGTTCACAAAAAAAACTGCCAGCGAAAGTGCCATTATCAATAGTATATTTCTATGTTTCATTGTCTTTACTTCCCTAAAATATATGGTTAAAGTTCACAAAGGCTTGTGAATCTTCTTTCGACACTGCATAATCCACATAGATAACAGTTGCTTGGTTCCAAGGAATTCTAAAACCTAAACCCCGGGAATGTTTGTAACCTTTCAAGTTCACCCGGTCTGTAGCGTCCCAGACCCTACCTACATCGTAAAATGGTACCAATTGAAAATCAAAATGTTGTCCCCAAATATCGACGGATGCAAATTTCCAGCGAACTTCAAAGTTCGCATAACCCATCGTTTGCCCTACGAATCGATCCTGTTTGTAACCGCGAATTGTAGTTCTACCACCTAACCCCGATTGATTGGTTTCGGTTCCCCACATGTTGCGGTATTCATAGAAAGGAGCATCTCCGTTGGTTTGCATCAAAGCCGCTCTTGTAGCGATTACGAATTTTTCCAATAACTCCGGTGGCTTTTTAGTAATCCATTCCACAGGGCTGAAGAAAAGTCTTCCCGATACCAAGTTTTTGTTAAACTCATAATTGGAACCGATTGCCTTCGCGGATCTTTCGTGAGTGGCTTCCAAAAATAGACCTCGGTTCGGGTCCGGTTCGAAATCTCTCGTATCATACACGACTCCGGCGCGAATCGTGTTTGTAGTTCCACCGTTGAATCCCAAAATTTTACCGTCTTTTTGATCACGAGTCAAACGGGTTTCCCCTTCCGGAGTAGGGAGATGATCTCCTACAACATTATCCAAAAAGCCTGACCCAAGAGGAACTCCACCTAATAATTCCGATGCTCCGAATTTGGCATCATAAGTTTTGCCGTCATAAGTACGAACGATTTGTTTTGATAATCTTACTCCCGTTACAGTACGAACCGTTCCTCCGAAGAAAGAATATTCGCCGGAAAAGCTAAAGTTCGGGTTTTCTATATCATAACGATTGTATCTGGAATCGGTAACATAGGGAGCTTCTCCCGCACCTACATCCCCGGGACGACGGTATCCCAAATTGTTCTCATAGTCGGCGAAAGGAGCATTTCGCACCATACGACCTGCAGGATCGTTTCTTTCCAGATAGGATAACGGTTGGAGTGTTTTTTCTCCGATTCCAAAATACAAAGTATTCGGATTTCTATCGTAAACCAAATCGGCGCGTACTCTCCATTTCGTATCGAAGATATAAGGTGCATCCAAGCTCAACCAATGATAGGGAGCGTTTTTGGTTGTGTTAAAATATTGAGCGAAAATTCGATAACGATAAGGAGTATATTCGAATAATGGATTATCTCTTCCTCCGTTATTTAAATAAATGACCCTCGCTCCATAACCGATCCCTACGTTCGGATCGGAGTTCACAAGAGGAAGACCGGTGAAGTATCCGCCTTCTTTTTTATTTTTCACATCCCTGACACTCAGCCGTTTCTTTTCAGAAATCTCAAACGGAAGGCCGGGATGCGGTGGGCGTGGACCGGTTTCCTCCTCCGTTTTTGCTTGTGCCATGATTCCCAGAGAGAATAAAAAAAGAAGAAGTATGACACTTCTTGTTATATATTTGAACATTTTTGACCTATTTTTATATAAAATTGTCTAACGATGTCATGTCTTACGACATTATGTAAAAATGGGAAGGATTTTTTGGGAACCATCCCTACCTTAACGGTAGGGATGTGGCAGGGAGGTGAAAGTCAGAAATTATAGATTTTTAACGCAACGGACATAATTTCGATCCGTCTTCACAGTGTTTTTCTCATCACCAAAAGTGGATCTGTCAAAAGAGATGGATCTTGCCGTCTCTCCCGGGATGTCTTGTTCGTTCGACCAAGAAGACCAGTATTCCGCTTCCAAAGTCGATGGAAAATAATTCAATACCGAGATCCTTCCCGTTTCCGTCAGTCGTTTCAATTCGATCGGAGTTGGAACTCTCCAAGTTGTGCCAAGTGCCGCACATGCCTGGTATGCTTCACTGATTCCACTGATCGTTATCTCAGATGCCGCAAGCAACACTTGAGGTACTGTCACTCGGTTGCAAGCATGAGTCTTGCTATCGCAGAATGCCAACTGACGTGCTCCGTAACGATACGGATCTTGAGGATTCAACACCGTTCCTGCCGCTGCTCCCTGGCAATCATTCTGCGTTTGACGATACACTTGCCCTACAGAACATTTTTGCCATTCCAAGCCTGCCGCTGGATCTCGGATCGTTCCGGTCCGTGTGTCCACCAAACTTTGATTTGCTAGAAAGCCCGCGATCAACAAATTCGTTTCTTCTTCGGAAACTCCGTAAAAATCTTTCTCCGGTTTCGCTTCGCAATTTACAAAAAATGCAACCAGCGAAAGTGCCATTATCAATAGTATATTTCTATGTTTCATTGTCTTTACTTCCCTAAAATATATGGTTAAAGTTCACAAAAGTTTGCGAATCTTCCGAAGACCAAGCGTGATCTATGATAATAACGGTTGCTTGGTTCCAGGGAATTCGAAAGCCCAAACCTCGGGAATGTTTATAACCTTTTAAGTTCACTTTTTCCGTTGCATCCCAAACTCTACCTACATCATAAAACGGTACCAATTGAAAATCAAAATGTTGTTTGGCAACATCTATGGATGCGAATTTCCAGCGAACTTCAAAATTCGCATAAGCCATCGTCTGACCTATGAATCGATCCTGTTTGTAACCTCTTAAAGTGGTTCTTCCTCCGAGACCGGATTGAGTGACTTCCGTTCCCCACATATTTCGCATTTCGTAAAAAGGGGCATCTCCGTTGGTTTGAACCATGGCACCTTTGGCGCCCAAGACCAGTTTCTCCAAAAGGACATGAGGTTTTTTTGTAAACCATTCTACAGGGCTGACAAATCCGCGAGCGGAAACATAATTTTTGTTAAACTGGAAATCGGAACCGATCGCACGAAGAGATCTTTCGTGAGTGGCTTCCAAAAACACACCTCGGTTCGGATCCGGTTCGAAATCTCTCGTATCATATACGATTGCAATCCGGCCTGTATTGACATTCCCACCCTTAAAACCGATGATATTTCCAGCCTTGTTTTCTTCGGTGACTTTAGTAGTTCCTTCCGGAGTTGAAATTTCTTCGTTAGGTGCAAGTATATTGAGAGGAAGTCCGGCCAACTGGTCATAACCTCCGAATTTGGCATCCTGCCATTTTCCATCATAGGTCCGAATGATCTGTCTGGAAATTCTGGCACCTGCAATCGTACGAACCGTTCCCCCGAAGAAAGAATATTCACCGGAGAAGGTCCAGTTCGGATTTTCCAACTCGTAACGATTGTATTTATTGTCAGTGACTGTATTGTACTGTTCTCCCGATCCACCCGGCCTGCGGTACATTAAACTATCAGAATAATCGCTGAAACCTGCATTGCGAATCTGTCTTCCGGAAGGATCATTTCTTTCCAAATAGGAAAGAGGTTTCAAGGTTTCCGTACCCATTCCGAAATAAAGCAAGTTCGGATTTTTTTCATAAATCAAATCCGAGCGTACTCTCCATTTCGTATCGAAGATATAAGGTGCATCAAAACTTAAATCCTGGTATTGATTGCTCTTTGTCGTAGTGAAATACTGAACAAAAACTCTATATTTGTACGGGGTGTATTCGAAAAGTGGCCTGGACCTTTCCCCGTTATAATAATAAAAAACCCTAACTCCGTAACCGATACCGTTGTTGGGATCGGAATTCAACAAAGGAAGACCGGTAATGTATCCGCCTTCTTTTTTGATCTTTAAGTCCCGCTCGCTCAATCGTTTCTTTTCAGAAATCTCAAAGGGCAAATCGGCACGGGCAGGTCTGATGGTCGGTGCTTGTTCCGATTCAGGCTTTTCCTGAGCGGAGAGAGCAACAGTGGATATGAGAATACACAGAAATAAAAATTTCCGAAATAAAGATAGATTCATTGATGACTCGTTCACTATATAGGTTGTCAGACTCTGCTATGTTAGATGAACTTGTCAAACGATTTTGACACAATTTGCCTTTTCTGGCTAAATTTTGTCTAATAAAATCAACGGCTCATCCTGTTGTACAATTTCGCCTTGCGCTCTCAAAACCTGGCTCACCTTACAATCAAAAGGTGCTTTGATCGCATTTTCCATTTTCATTGCTTCCAATATCAGGATGGTCTCTCCTCTGGAAAATTTTTTACCGGGCTCACCAAACATCTGTATAATTTTCCCCGGCATAGGGCTTTTGATCTCGGGGGAATCGCTTCCCGCCAAAGCCAATTCCCTTTCCTTCCTACGAAAGGACCAAGTGTCTCCCAGATAGTGCAGGAAAATTTCATTTCGAACTTGCAAGTAGGTAAGAATACTTCCGGTTTCAAATACAATCTGTCCTCCGAAAGGAGGCTCGTTTGTTTTGTTAGAAACCTTGGGAAGAGGAACGGTTTCCACTTTCCGGTTATGAATGATCTTTACATTGTTATGTGAAAAGATAAGGGAAAGTTCACCCTCATGCGTATCCAATCTAAGCATCATGCCGATTCTCCCAAACTCACCCAAGGATCAGTTATTTTTGTTTCCGCACCGGCGAGACCCGCCAGAGCCAATCGAACGGAGAAAGGAACATTTTGGCGGAGTAGTTCTTCTTCGTTCCCTGCGATAAAATGAGTGGATACTTTACCTTCCCTAAATCCTTTCGCATCTGCAAGATTTTTCAAAAAACTAACATTTGTTATAGGACCGAACACGATCGTTTCCTTTAAAACCGCTACTAATTTATCGATGGCTTTGATTCTGGTTTCATCCCATACAATCAGTTTTGCGATCATAGGATCATAGTACAAAGAGATTTCGGAACCGGATACGATTCCTGAATCCACCCGTATTCCTTCTCCTTCGGGAAATTGGAGAGCGTGAACTTTTCCGATGGAAGGTAAAAATCCGTTCGAAGGGTCTTCGGCATAAATCCGCACTTCGATAGCATGTCCTTTCTGTTTCGGAGTTTCGGGAAGTGTTCCCCCTTCCGCCACACGGATTTGTAATTCCACAAGGTCAAGGCCCGTAGTCATTTCGGTAACGGGATGTTCCACCTGCAAACGGGTGTTCATTTCCAGAAAATAAAACTCACCCTTTTCACCTAATATAAATTCGACGGTGCCGGCTCCTTCGTAAGAAACGGATTTTGCCGCTTGGACTGCGGCTTTTGCCATTTCTTCTTTTAAAGAATCGGGATAATGTGGTGCAGGAGTTTCTTCGATCACTTTTTGGTGTCTTCTTTGCAAAGAACAATCCCTTTCGTGCAGATGGATCACATTTCCATGTTGGTCTCCGAAAATCTGAAATTCGACGTGACGCGGATTGGAAATATATTTCTCCAAAAGAATACGATCGTCACCGAAAGCGGACAATGCTTCCCTTTTTGCAGACAAAATCATTTCTTCCAGTTCGGAAGCGGATTCCACTCTGCGCATTCCTTTTCCTCCGCCTCCGGCGCTTGCCTTTGCCATAATAGGATAACCTATTTTGTCGGCTTCTTTTTTGAAACGCTCCATGGATTGATCTTCGCCTTCATATCCGGGAACAATGGGAACATCGAACTTTGCAACTAACAAGCGTGAGCCGATTTTGTCTCCCATTGCCCGAATGGAAGAAGGTTTCGGCCCGAGAAATTTAATTCCTTTGGCGGAGAGTTTTTCCGCAAATTCCGCATTTTCGGAAAGAAATCCGTAACCGGGATGAACTGCATCGGCACCGGAATCAGCACATGCCTTGAGGATCGCATCCTGATTCAAATAAGACAGTCTGGGCTCAGGCGGACCGATATGGATCGCCTCGTCCGCAAGTTTTACATAGAGACTGTCTTGGTCGGCATCCGAATAAACGGCTACAGTCTTGATTCCCAGGCGTTTTGCAGTGCGAATGACTCGAACTGCGATTTCTCCCCGGTTTGCGATTAGGATTTTTTTAATGTATGACATGAGTAAGAATCAGAGTCCAATTCCACAGAAAATAAATCAACAATGTTTGGAAGCGAGTTGACCTTTCTCTTTTTTCAAATGTCTTGGAGCGGAATGAAACTACTATATCGCAATTTGTCCTTTCCGGATAAATTATTTCTGGGATACTCCGTATCCTTTTTGTCATTATTCACTGTTTTCAGGATTATTTTTCTTTTTGTATATTCCTACAGACTTGAATCCTTTCAAGTCGACTCCATCTTACATTCATTTGCCGTAGGACTTCGTTTCGACCTGGCAACGGTAGGAATGTTACTGGGAGTATTCTATATTCTATCCAAATTCAGCATCTTAAACAGATTTCGTTCTTACCGTGTTCTTTGGTCTTTTCCACCCATTCCGATCTTTGCCTGGAGTATCGCTCATCTTTCCGGAGATATGCTCTATTATGAAAATGCAAACAAACATATCGGTTACGAAGCGGTCGTATTTTTGGCAGACATGCCGATACTCATCCAATCCGCCATCCATGAAAATCCGATTGCAATGATTCTTATCATTTCAGGGATCATCGGCTTTCTTGCGGTTTCCTTTTACGGTTATAAGAAATGGATTCTCCCCCGGGGAGATGAACCTTTTTCATTTTATAAATTTTTAATCTCATTGGCCTTTGCTTTTTTTCTCACGATCACACTCACAAGAGGAGGAGTTCAGGAAACTCCCTTGAGAGCAAGTAATGCGATTCTTTGCGAAGATACGTTCGTAAACAATATCCCGTTGAACGGAATTTATACGACCATAATGGATCTCAAAAGCCAATCCATTCCCAAAGAATTAAAAATGAATTTGACCCAATCTTACGCATTGGTTCGAAATGAAATCGATTATCCCGAAGCGGAATTTGTAAACCTTCCCAATTACCCTCTTCTCAGAAAACAACTGGAAACAAATAAATCAAAACCACCGAACATCGTTTTGGTTTTACAGGAGTCCTGGACGGGAAAATTCGTTTGGCCTATCAGTGACGGAATCGTAAACGGAAAAGAACTCACTCCTTTTTACAATCAACTTGCCAAAGAAGGACACAGTTTCAAAAGATTTTTTGCCAACGGAGGAAGGACTTCCAACGGACTTCTTTCCATGCTGACAGGAATTCCCGACAGACCGGGATTAACAGCTGTTCGAACACACCAAGTGCTTGGAAATTTCTCCGGTTTGGGAAATGTATTCAAACACTGGGGTTATGACACGATCTTTATCACCGGAGACGATTTGCAATTCGACAGCCTCGGAACCATTCTTCCTCATTGGGGTTTTCAAAAAATAATCGGAAAAAAGGAAATAGAAAAAACAAACCGGTTTAAGATCGGAGCCTGGGGTTATGACGATCGGGACATATTGGAATTGTTACATGATGAAATCAACGCTTCCAATAAAAATGGAAAACCTTTTTTGGGAACAATCCTGACGATGACAACGCACTATCCATACAAAGTTCCCGATTCCAAATTTGAAATTTACGACTCATCCGTTCAAGACTATGATTATTTGAATACATACCATTATGCGGATTGGGCTCTTTCCGATTTCATCGGTCGTGCTAAAAAATCCGATTATTTCAAAAACACGATTTTTGTTTTCGCAGCGGATCATACCCATCATAGATATCTGAACTACTTTGAAGACAGAAACGTTCCTTTTTTGATTTGGGCACCGGGAAAAATCAAAGCAAAATTGGATACAAGAACGGTATCTCAATTGGACGTTTTACCAACTGTAATTGGTTTGGTGGGAAAGGAAACTTACTTTTCCGCAATGGGCAAAAATCTTCTTTCTTCGGGAAAAACAAAAGAATCCGCTTACTTTGCCTACGGAGCGGCTTTCGGCTGGATAGAGGAAAATCAGTTTCTATTCCAGTGGGCTGACGGAAACAAAAATTTCACCCTTACAGCAAATCCTCCTTTGGGCGATAATGAGGAATGCAAACAAACACCTACTCTATGTTCTACGTCGTTACAAAAAGCAAAAGCATACTTTAATTTATCCATGGAGCTGATGAATAAAAACAAAGTTTTTCCGGGAGGAATGTTATAATATGTCGATTCGCAAAAAAATGCAGTACACTCCCGTCGGATTGGAAAGAAATATGAGCGTTTCCTTCTGGTGGTTTTTCGATCAGTCTCCTTCCCGTGCAGTAATCGAATCCAAGATCTACGACCGTTATCATGATATCAGTCTTCTGATTGAGATAGATCTTTCTCAACAAACAATCATTGAAACGGAGATTGAAGAAAGAAGAACTCCCTTTGTCACTTGCCCCGGCGCCATCCCCGCGTATGGTTTTTTAAAAGGAGTTAAATTCAACAGACCGGGCTTAGAAATCGCAATACGGGAATCCGTTCCCAAATCGGGAGACGGATGCATTCGAATCGACCAGCTGCTCTTCTATGCGGTGGATAATTTCGTTTCCGCACTTGCCTATGAATTGAAAAGCCGCCAAATCCCGGATAGATGGAATGAAGAACGACATGCTCCCGATGCGGAACCTTTCGAAAAAAGAAGTGCCGCAGTCCATCAATGGTGGATCCGGGATCGGGTAATGAAAAACAGTTGTTTTACGATGAATGTGAAATTCGCAAACGAAGAGAATAGAATTCCCTTGGAAAAAGAACCCACCATCACAACGATGTTACTCGGTTTACGGAACCCCGGGAAATGAATTCACATATTGGATTTTAAAATCGGGGAAACTATTTACGATCTGAACTTTAAAGTCCGGAAAAGAATTTACAATTTGCCATTTCCCGCAATCGTTCGGGAAGGAAGCAACTTGTTGCACCTTTAAATCGGGAAAACTATTTACGATCTGAACCTTGAAGTCCGGGAAAGAATTCACAAACTGGATTTTACCAAAAAGTTTTTGACCTTTGAATTTGCAGTCGGATCCGATATCTCCTGCAAATAATACCGGACTGAATATAAAAAATCCGGAAAAAACGATTAAAAAAATTTTCATACTTTGACCTTTTTATTTATTTAGAAACCAGGATTTATATTTTCCATTTTTAAATTTTTACAAGTAATATAAGATAAAAAACTCGATTTTTTACAAGAAGCGGTCAATATTTTTCCCATGCCCAAGGAAGAAGCAATTCTATTCACTCAATGTCTCCAGAATGATTTTACAGCTCTTTTGGATAAATACGATCCCATCCCGAATGCACTTCACGTAGGTTATGCGGAGTCGAATCGTCTTTTGGGTGAGATGGCGGAACACGGGCCAGTTTATTCTTTGATCGATTGGGCTTATCATACGGATCCGGGCCGTTTAAAAATCATTCATATCAGGGACTGGCATGATTCGGATTCTCCGACCCAAAAAGATCACTTACAACAGTTTGGTGATCATTGTTTAAAAAATACGAAAGGAGCTGAATTCGTATTTGAGCCTTGGATTCAAAATTTTTCCGACAGACATTCGATCGTAAATGCATCCGGATTGAATGATTTTGTAGATACGAATTTGGAAACGATACTCCACCCTTATAAAGGAAAAAAATTAAAAGTGGGGATCACCGGAGGAGTCTGGACGGAAGCGAAAGTGACTTTTCTCGCTTATGATTTAAAAACCAGATACCCTGAATTTGAAATAGCGGTCTGTTCCGCACTTACCGCAAGCTCCTCTCTTTCCATGCATTTCATCGCTTTGGATCAACTCAAACAAGTGTTAGGAATTCAAATATTTCCTTCGATAGGCGCTTTCACCGAATTTCTCACGGGCTCCCAACCGGATTTGGAAAAAAAGATCACAACTCATTCCCGGGTTTCTTCCAATCATTTGAAACTGGATCCCAAGTATCCTATCTCGGAGGCGGATAAAAACATTCTCCTTTATTTATTCCGAGACTGCAAAGAAGCGGAATTCAAAACACTGGACGGAGGTTTTTCAGGAAACGTAGTACTCAAGTCGACTTCGGTAGATGTTTTGGGACACACTCAGGTTCCTTGCGTTGTCAAGATAGGAAACAGGGATCTGATTGCAAAAGAACGGACTTCCTTCGAACGCATCCAGGAAGTTTTAGGAAACAATGCGCCTTCCATCGTTGATTTTTGCGAACTGGGAGAAAGGGGAGCGATTAAGTATCGTTATGCGGCAATGCTCGACGGTAATGTCCGCACTTTCCAAAAAATGTACGGATCAAGTGATGATTTCGAAAAAATCGACAATATCATCAATATAGTTTTCAAACAACAATTAGGCAGATTGTACCAAGCAGGATCTTCGGAAAAGCTGAATCTATTGGAATACTATGACTTTCAATCCAAATATGCCAAGTCGGTTCGAACGAGAGTCGAAAGCCTGCTCGGTGGCCCACAAACGGCTAATACGATTGAAATCCTACCGGGAATCTCCACTCCCAATCCTTGTATCTTTTATGAAAAAGACCTGACTGTCTTAAAGGAATACAATGCGATCAATCATAACCTAGCGTATGTTCACGGGGATTTGAACGGGGCCAATATCATTCTGGATGCCCAGGATAATGTTTGGATGATCGATTTTTTCCATACTCATAGAGGCCATATCCTTCGGGATTTGCTTAAACTGGAAAATGATATTTTATATATTTTTACAAAGATCGAAACGGAAGTAGAATTGAAAGAAGCGATGGAGTTGACCCGGATTTTGACGAGTCATGAAGATCTGGGAGTTCCTCTTTCCTTCGACGTTCCCTCTTCCCTTTCCAATCCGAAATTAAAAAAAGCATACCGGGTGATTGCCAAACTCAGATCTTTATATCCAGCGTTGATCAAAATGGATCGGGATCCTTACCAAGCTCATGTAGGGCAATTACGTTATGCGATGCATACCCTGTCTTTTGACGAAAGCAATGAAATACAAAGAAAATGGGCGCTTTTTACAGGAACCGTCTTGATTGATAAAATCAGGGAATACATTCAGAAATCGAAAACATTGCGAATCGATTTTCTTAAAACAGAAGGTTCGGGAGCGATTCAAAATATAGGTCTCACCATTTTACCCGGCAGAAAAGACAGAGGAAGAAATTTAAACGACGATATAAACGAGATGAAAAAACAAAAAATAACTCATGTAATCAGTCTCATCACGGAACAGGAGTATGCGGAATATGGTGTTTCCGAAATGAAAACGGAATATGCAAATGCAGGGTTTGAAACTTTTTATCTTCCCACTTTGGACCAAAGGGTTCCCACCTTACCTTCATTTCACGAAACGATAGAATGGATGGAAAAGGCCCTGCAAAAGAAGGGGAAAATATTGATTCATTGCGTTGGAGGACTCGGGCGGTCAGGCACACTTGCGGCAGGGTATTTGATCGGGAAAGAAAAAATGACTGCCAAAGAAGCGATTCAAAAAGTGAGAGAATCCAGAAGCGAAAGAGCCATAGAGTCCAGAGAACAGGAAAAGTATCTAAATGAATTCGAAAAACAATCCCGGTAAATCAACCGGATAGATAGAGATACTTTATACCGTTACTTTTTCTCTGATGATTCGAACCAGTTCGGGAAAAGATTTTACATCAAACTTACTCTTCAGACTCATCAGAACTTCTTCCAATTGTTCTTTGGAAATATTTGCTTCCGCCAAAACTTTCGCCAAGGTATGGCCTTGTTTCAATTGTTCGATGATGGAAGTTTCCAATGAATTGAACTTAGCATCCCCTTCCGGTTTTTTGGAATTCTGAGAGAACTGTTTGGAAGTGACAAACTTTCCGTCCATTACCACTTGCAAACTCGCACCTAAAGTAAGAGGGTTGTCGGACTTGAGAATGTATCCGTCCGCACCTGCTTTCACTGCATTTCGGAAAGTCACCATATCGTCTTTCATGGTATAAACTACGACTTTCATAAGATGAAAGTTTTTCTTCAAATCGGGAAGGATTTCCAACCCGTCCGATTCTTTCAGACGAAGGTCTAAAAGTAAAATATCGGGTCTGGAAAGACCGATTTGTTTGGCAAGGCCGACGTTATCATCCCATTCACCTACCAATTCGAACTCTTCCGTTGCAGCAAGAGCTCGCTTAACAGCTGTTCGAATTAGAAGATTGTCTTCAACTATAAAAACTCGCTTTTTGTTTTTAAACATATATTAATTATACGCAAATGTTCTCGGGATATATATCGGAGAACAACTAATATTCTGTGGAAAATGTAGGGAAAGTTCTCCCTACATAGGTTTTAGTTTAGGGATTTCATCAGTTCTTGCTGAAGAAGAGCGTCTAACTCTTTCTTTTTTGTAATCATCCATTCTTGCAAGTGCGCTTGCATTTCTTCGTAATTGGAAAAGTTTTCGGGACGGATTGTGCCTAATTCCAGATAACCGATCGTATTGTTTTTGGGTTGTTTCTGGTAATTTGAGATCCCGGATTTCAATACTACATAAACGGGAATCTTTTGATCGAATGCAATTTTAATCATTCCCTTTTTCAAAGGCTGAATCTCTTCCGTATAAGTATTACGGCCTTCAGGATAAACGATAAAGGAATTTTCTTTGATCCCACCTAACAGATTCCTTACGGAAATTGCAATCGTTCTTGCTTTGGAGTTATCAAATACCTGCGAACCCATGGCGAGCATCCACCAATAAGCCACAACCGTCTTTTTGATCACCTGATTGGCAAGGTAAGGTTTGCGAATCACATAACAATCATAAGGGAAATCCATCTCGTTCACATGATTCAAAAAAATCAAATGTCCCTTTTCGGGAGGATTGATCGCATTGAATAGGATTACCTTTGAATTCGTATACTGCCGGACATCCTCTCCCCAAAGTCTGGAACCTTCCAGGAAGGAATCAATCCTAGCTTCGATATCCCCTTTGGCGGCTTTCCAGATTCCTTTCACCATATAAGGACTGGCTTTCCCCATAACAAGAGGAAGAACTCGGAAATAAACCTTCATTACAAGATGTCCGTAGCTTGCAGGTTGCCCATGTAAATTTCTTACTAAAAAATCATCAAGAATTGGAATTTTAACCACAAGGACAGTTAGAGGGAAATAGGTTTATGAGGAAATAAAAAAAGCCACAGTCATCTGTGGCTTTCTTCACATGTGAGTGAACAACTATAAACTAAACGGAAAGAAATTTTCTTATTGCGCTTGAGTATTGCCTGCCGGCGTTGCAGGTTTTGCAGGTATATTCAAAGCTTTCTTTCTTTCCTGATCGTATTTCAAGAATACCATATTGTTCGAATCCACTTCATAGATACGCCCGCGTGTGTCCGCATAATCGACTCTATACTCTTCCGGAATACGAACATCAAACATAGCTTGAAGTCTATGATCGAAACGAATGTAAGGGTTGTTACTGAAATCGTAAGTAACTCCTTCCACTTTCACAGGTTGACCTTCGGAGTAAGCTCCGTTTTCATCACGCACCGGTTCCGACTTCGCTTGAGAATTGCTCAGGAAGTAATTGTCGTAAGGATACTTTAACTTGTATATGTTGATCGCATTTGCTTTGGAATCACGGGAAAGGCTGATCGAACCGAAGTAGTTTTCTATACGGAACTTTCTATGAGAAGGTTGGAGTTTTTGGTGTTTTTCCAAATTTCTTTCCACCTTAAGAGCGTTGATTCTAGCTTCTTTCGCAAGACCCAAATGTCTATAACCGAGTTCCATGTTTTTTTCAATGCTATATTTGTTATAAACATAATGAACTTCTTTCGCATCATACATTCTGCGTGAGAAAGGAGCTTCTCTCGGTTGATCCATTACATCCGATCGGAAATAAGAACCTTTTCCGTATTCGATGGAAATATCAAGTAATGCTTTGTCCAAAGGGTTGTTGGCATTTTTTCTTTCCATTGCCACTTTCATCATCTCTTCCGCACGTAGGATGTACAATTGAGACAACTCTTCCAACATTTTTTCAACACCTAACTGGCATTCTAAAAATCTTTGGTAGGAAGCAACGTAGTTTCCTTCAAAATAATACTGAAGTCCTTCTTGGTAAATCCGTTTGGCTTCCAGATATTTTTTGAGCCGAAAACCTTCTTTTCCTTCTGCCGCATTGAGTGCAGCCGGATTGCCTTCCGGGTCTTCCCCTCGGAAATTTTTGACGATCGGCTCTAACTCGCGTAAGTAAGTAAGTAGTTCGATACGTTTTTTATAGGACTTATTGGAGACAGCTTCCGCAAAAAGAAAGTTTTGCGTAGCAAGAGTCATAATTAGGATCAGAAAGGATTTTTTCATAATGCTGCCGTTCATTCCGTTTCCGTAATTTCCTTCTTGGGAAGAATCTTACAAGTAATTTCAGGGATGCCCCTGTGAGGATTATCGGAGAAATATGATATTGGATTGACAGATTGTATTTTAAAATTGAGCCTTTTCCTAGATTTTTCTAAGCTATGTCCACTGCCGCCGCCGCTAATTCCAAAAAAGTATCATTCCGAGCCAAGGAAACGACTGTTTGTCCCATTTGTGACGAAAACCACCAAAAAGAACAGATGTTCCAGGGGGGTGGACGACTCATTGCCGGGAAATTATCCCAGGACCTCCGTCGTTTGTATGAAAAGAACAAAAAATTCGGACGTGTCAGCCCGATGGACTACGTTCTTTCCGTTTGCCCCCGTTGTCTTTATTCTTCTTTTCCCAAAGATTGGTCCGCCCTTGCCCCCGCAGAAAACGAAGCGCTGCGTATGCAAGTGGACATCCGAAGATCTTATATTGAAAAAATCCTAGGGCCTTTGGATTTTCACGGAGACAGACAGCTGGTTTTGGGCGCTGCTTCCTACTTATTGGCAATGGACTGTTACCAACAGAGGGGAAATTCCGTAGCCCCCACTCCTAAAAAAGCGGTGTGCGCGATCCGGGGTGCTTGGTATTTTGCGGATCTGCATGACGAATTTCCCGAGCTAGGTTATGACAAAATCAGAGATTTACTCTACCAAAAAGCGGCGATCACTTACGGCACTACACTCGAGCTAATGCAAACCGGACAAGAACCCGTAGACCAAGCTGCCGGTATGCTCGGGCCTGATACTGACAACAACTGGGGATTTGACGGGGTGATTTACCTCAATGCCTATTTGACCAAACGGTTCAAAGACCAATTGGCACCCAAACCGGAAGACCAGATTCTATTATTATCCAGAGCGAAAAGAACCTTAGCCAGGTTATACGGTTCGGGAAAATCTTCCAAAGGAAAACCGGGACCGATTTTGGAAATGTCCAGAGAACTTTACGACGAATACAATATTCTAATCGAATCCCTCGGGGGAGAAAAGTAGAGATTGCCCAATTACGCTCTACTGGTTGAGTACGACGGGACTCTATTCTACGGCTGGCAAAAACAAAAAAAACTGAAAACCGTGCAAGGCACATTAGACGAGGCCTTAGCGGTTGTTTTGCGAAGAAATCCTCCGTCGCGCATCTTTGTCGCGGGCAGAACCGACACGGGAGTTCATTCCCTGGGAATGGTTTGCAATTTCAGAACTCTCGAACCCATCCCCAACCTCCATAAATTAATCGTTTCCATCAATGCATTGTCGGGAGAAGGAGTCAGTATTCGAAATGCAATGGAAGTTCCGAATGAATTTCATTCCCGGTTTTCCTGTGACGCGCGGGAATATGTCTATCAAATCTATCATGGAAAGTATGAAAACCCTCTTCTGAAGAATAGAGCCTATTGGCTGAAGTTCAGGTTGAATTGGGACAAAGTGGAAAAAGAATTACCTACCTTGCTTGGTGAAAAAGATTTCAGTTCTTTTGCAAAAGCAACTTCCGTTCGGGGAAAAAAAACGATTCGAAAGATTTTATCCGTAAATTTGGAAAAAGACAATTTTAATGGGAACCTTTTCAGAGTTAGAATTCGGGCCAACGGGTTTATGCACAATATGGTGCGAATTACGGTAGGAACTTTACTAGACATCGGAAAGGGACGTTGGGAATCTAGATCCATTGAGTCAATTTTGGAAGAAGAAGACCGCAGAAAAGCAGGTATGACTCTTCCTCCTTACGGTCTGTATTTTGTCCGAGCTTACTACGAAAAATTCCCTGAGATTAATGAACTATACAAACCGGTACTTCCTTAAATATTATTTTTTCCTTATCTTATTTGGGTTTGTTCCCTCTTCCCTTTTCAGCCAAAACATCGAAGATTACCAAAAAAGACGTTATGAGATAGGGGGATGGGTAGGTGCCGCCAATCCTTTTCCCGGAACTCCTGCGGTTCGATTTTTGGATACGACTTTGGGCGGGGGGTTTTATGCAAGAATGCCTTGGCCTTATATTTTTTATACGGAAGTGGGCGGAGGTTACTCCGTATTTCTTTCCCGGTCGGAAAGATCACTTACCGTAATGCCTCTTTATACGGCACTTGCTTATAAACTTCCTATTGAGATGCCCATTCAATTTTTCGTGAAGGCCGGTGGTGGTGGTGCCTACGTGGTTGCCCGCCCTGCGGATACGGCTCGTTGGGATCCAATGCTTTATACGGGAATGGAAGCGAGTTTTATCGCAGGCCGACGAATTCGAATCGGAATTCGTGTAGATTATAATAAAGTAATGGAATCGAATTTGAATTTGCCTCCTGAGTATACTTATCCTTTAGCCAGCCCTTACGACGATCCGAGACTCTTGAATCCGAGTGCGTATAAGTTGCAGAATGCCGACTTCTTCTACTTCGGGTTAGTTGTGGGAGTCTTGTTATGAGATTCGATTTATCTTACATGATCCGCTATTCTATTTTAATTGTTTTCCTTATACTTTTTGCAGATTGCAAAACCAAGATCGATCTCGGCAAGGAAACCACACTTCCCGTACTATCCACTTTATTTAACAACCGTATGTTGTTGCTTTTGAAAGGTACTTATTCTACGGACTCTCCTCTCGACTGGGGCGAACTCAACGGAGGACTCGGAACCATTTACCTGGACAAACAGGATATAGGCGACGGAACCGGCGGAGATCCCGTCATGAGTACGAATGATTTGCCTTTGGCAAAAGACCTTCCTATTTTTCTGGATATCGGAGAGGTGAGAATCTCAAGTAAATATACGAAAGGCTTGAATGATCTGACACAAATCAAAGACGCACTTGATTCCAGAAAATTCTGGAGCTTCATTGCTCCCAATAGACAAGTATTTTGTACAGTTCCTTACTCATTTGATGATGACACTTGTAAACAAAACAATGGAGTTCAAAAGGCATATGATTTCTTTAACGGAATCGGGGCACAGTATCCTTCCAATGATCCTTCTGCGGAAACTTGGGGTTATGACGATTCCGCACAAACCGCAGCCACTCTCAATTCGATAGGAAAAAGTTTTTTAGGAAGACAATACTATTATTCGGGGATTTATTTCCGGTCCATCGTGACCGGTTATGCAAAAGATGCGGGAGTTCCCATTTTGACCAGCACCCGATTTGACAACCGGCTTGTTTACGGTTTGAATATTGTTCCCCGAAACAATTACCTTCCCGGTACCAGCTCCGTGGCAAAAACCCAAATCGTTCCTAAAATGTTTCCCGTTTTGTATTCCCAACAACCTACTCAGGCCGATATGGAGGTGCGGGACGGATTCGATCCTTATATCCTGGAAATCCGAACCAATATCAAAGAAAACCTAATGGTTCATTCTTATACCACGAGCCGTAGTACCACTGTTACTTACGTAGGTTATAGTGATGTGTTCAACGATCATAACGGAGAGGGAGACGCCGGAGGAAATTTACTTTCCCGTGCCAGAATCATTTATCCGGAAACTGCCTCCAGTTTGGTGATCACGGGAGGAGGTGGTTCACTTAAGCACGTATTCGCAATTTTCCGTAATACGGAGGGGAATTACACTACAACTCTCCCTCTTGCCGCAACACCATCGAAGCCCACAGCAAAGATCAAATATCTAAATCCGGGGAGCTATAAACTCGTTTGTTTAGGCGATGTGAGTAAAATTGATGGATTTCCGGACACATTTGTAGCGGAAACCGAGTTTTCCATTCCCGAATATCCGTTCCGTTCCACTTACACTGTCAATCTGACCTGCCCATAATTTAGTCAAAAAATTGCAAAATCTAACGGTGAATTAATTCTAAATTATAATATTTTTATCTTTTTTTGTACGGATCGAATTTGAAAATTAGGTCATTCAGACGAAATCTATGCGCCAAATCATAACAAATATTACAAACCTGTTTATCAAAGATGAGAACAATTCTTTGGAATCGCAATTCCCCATTCGATTCAAATTACTATTAATCATTTCCTTTGTTCTTCTTTTTTCCGTCTCCGGGGTGATCTTCCTTGCTTCCTACTTTTTTAGAAAGGATAGTGAGGTTCGGGTAAAAGAAAACAATATCAAAATCAATGATATCCTTGCATTGAAGGTTCAGTCGGATTTGGAAACGATCAGGCAAGACGTTCATATCACCGCTTCCGCGATCATAAGAAACCCGAAGATTTCTTCCGTCGTAGCAAAAGAGTTATTCGAAGCCGATCCTAGTTTCATTTTGATCGGTGCCTATGGTCCGGGCATGAGTCCTCAGTTTGAAACATACAACGAAGACTTTTTGCAAAATTACGACTATAATAAATCGGAAATCCACAACCTGATGGGCACGATCAAAGACAAAGTCAAAAAAGCATATTCAGGATCGACTGTGATTTGGAATGCAAGTCCCTACTTTCGTCATCCTATGCTGTGTTTGGCCTTCCCGCTCTCGGAAAAAAAGGATACAAATACAATCTTAGTCACCTTAGTCAAGTTAGATCGTTTGTTAAGCGCATTCCAAACTTCAGGAACGGTTGAAACCTTTTTGATCGGAGACGACGGGAGCGTACTTGCTCACCCGGACGCAAAAATCGTTCTCTCCGGATCAAAACTGAATGACCTCCCCATAGTGGAAAAAATGAAAAAATCCACCGTGGACAACGGCCAGTATCGATATGAAAACAAAGACGGGATCTATTATCTCGGGTCCTTCAAGAAACTGGCGATAGGCGGTGTAGGGGTTATTTCGCAGGTAATGGAAGATAAAGTCTTCGAAGAAGTAAACAATATTCAAAAAAGAAATGTTTATCTTCTGATCGTCTCACTTGCATTAGCATTCATCGTAGTTTATATTTTTGCAAAATCACTTTCCACGCCGATCCTCTTACTTGTAAATGCGGCGAGAAAAATCCAAGCAGGTCAATACCATCTGGATCTGGTTTCCACCTCCAGAGATGAAATCGGAGTTCTTACCAATTCATTCGTTTCCATGAGCCGCGGTTTGGAAGAAAGGGAAAAGTTAAAGGATTCCTTCGGAAAATTCGTAAACACGGATATTGCGGAACTTGCCGCAAAGGGCAAATTGTCCATCGGAGGAGAAAGAAAAAACTGCGCTGTTTTCTTTTCCGATATCAGAAGCTTCACCTCCATCTCCGAAAAACTGGAACCGGAAGATGTGGTTGAATTTCTTAATCAATACATGAGCGAGATGGTAACATGTGTTAAAGAAACAGGCGGGATTGTAGATAAGTTTATCGGAGATGCCATCATGGCAACCTGGGGAGCTTTGCGTTCCTCCGGAAACGATTCGTTGGATGCAGTGGAAGCATCAGTAAGAATGAGAGAGAGACTTCTTATCTTCAACAAAGGAAGAGGAAGTGTTAAAAAACCTATCATTCGAATCGGTTGCGGGATCAACACGGGAAACGTAATTGCAGGTCAAATCGGTTCCTCCGACAAGATGGAATACACAGTGATCGGAGACACGGTCAACCTGGCATCAAGAGTAGAATCATTAAATAAAGAATCGGGAACAGACATTCTGATCTCGGAAAACACATACGAAGACGTCAAAGGCAAATTCAATACAGTAAGTATGGGAGAAATTAAGGTAAAAGGAAAAGCGAAAGCCCAAAAAGTTTATGCAGTGCTCGGAAGAAAAGGGGATCCGAATTGTCCCAAAAATCTCCAAGAGTTACGAAAGTTAGTTGGTATTCCTACCCCGGATTCTAAAAAATCCAAATAGAAAAATATGAAATTAGACAAACGCGATTTACGCATTCTCACTCTATTAATCATTATAGCAGTCGTTTTTACAGGACTGTTCTATTATGATTTAAATAAAAAAATCGATATTGGCGATAGAGAAGTCATCGGAACGATTCATTTCAAAAACAATATCGTTCAAAGAAAACTGGAAGATCAGGTTGTTTGGGAAAGACTGGAAAACAACAGCCCTCTCACAAACAAAGATACAATCCGTTCGGAAGCTTTTTCCGACGCATTGATTCGTTTGAACGACGGAACGGAAATCAATATTGATGAAAACTCGATGTTCAATCTGGATCTCACAGGAGAAAAACCGAGTCTTGAATTTTCACAAGGTTCCCTCCAAGTCAAAAAAGGCTCCTCTAAAGAATCCAACATAGTCATCAAATCACAAGGAAGTGAAATCGACGTTACTTCCGGTGATGTAAAGATTGAAAAAGAAGGCCAGAAAGATTTGAGCCTTTTCGTTGAGAAGGGAAGTTCCAAATTAAAACACAACGGAAAAGAAGTGGATGTGGAGAGCGGCAGAAAAGCCGAGTTAGTCGAAGGTAGCGAAGTAACAGTCAAAAAAATACCCGTTCGCCTGGTATTGCCTTTATCTCAAAAACTATTTCTAATCGAAGGAACGGATGCGAATGTTGGATTCGAATGGAAACTTGATCCCGGATTCTCAGAATCTTTAATCGAAGTTTCACGGTCTCCCCAGTTCAAACTTCCCTTGATTAATTCGAAGGTTGACACAAGCAAATTCACCGCTTCCTTAAAAGAAGGTACCTATTACTGGAGAGTCAAAACCAAGGACACAAAGACCAATAAATGGGAGTCCAGTGATACAGGGAAATTTTTCGTAGCCAAAGACGAGCCGCTTAGACTGGATTCTCCTGCCAATTCGGCCGAATACAGATTTGTCACCAACCCTCCTTTGATAGGATTCAGTTGGACAAAACTCAATACTTCCCGTTCTTATAAATTTGAAATTTCCGATTCCAGTCAATTTTCGAATATTATAAAAACGATAGAGACCGAAGCCAATACGATTTCAGTGGATGATTTGAAGGAAGGAACTTATCATTGGAGAGTGACTGCCCACTCTTCTTTTCCAGGCTCTCCGGACAAAAAAACATCTTCACATAGTTTGGTGATCAAAAAAGACGACACCTACCCCGCTCCTACGATCATTCGGCCCGCCAACGGATCCGAAATTTCCCTGGATGAAATTCAAAAAGGACAAGCCATCATGATCTGGGAAGGAAATCCCGAATTGATCAAATACAAATTGGAAGTAGCAAAGGATTCGAAATTCGCAGCGACAAGTCTTTCCAAAGAAACCGCGAGCAATTTCTTTCAGCCCAATTGGAAAGAATTTGCACCTGGTACGTATTATACGAGAGTCAAAGGTTTTTCTTCCGATGGAAAAGAAGGAACCAGTTCCGTAGTTTCCAAGTTCAGTATCGTAGAAAAGAAGATCCCGGAAGAAGAGCCTAAAAAAGAAGAAAAAGCGGATAAACCGAAACCTCCTCCTTTGGAACTCATCTCTCCCGTAAATAATATTGTCGAGATGAAAGGCAAAAACAGCCTGGATTTCGTCTGGAAAGCCGGCCCCGGTTCGGACAAATACGAATTTGTTCTGTATCAAATAGAAGGCTCTCGCCGAACAGCGATTTATCGGGCACAGACAAAATCGCTCAATTTATCCATCCGGGATCTGTCAATTTTGGACGAAGGCACTTTTTCCTGGGAATTATTGGAACATAGAGACGGAAATCCGGCACAGTCCAGAAAAGGAAACTTTATCATCGCTTTGGATCAATTAAAAACCTTAAAGCCGAATGATATCGAATTTATTTCTCCCAAACGACTTTACAAAGAAGGAAAACACAAACAATGAAAGTTCGTTCCAGTCTGATTTTATTAGTATCTCTGAGTTTTGCTTCCTCGCTGATCGCAAGCGAACTCTATAAATTTGTGGCTTGGAAAAACATCCCTGACGCAAGCGGTTATCAAATTCAAATCAAAGACACGCAAGGAAAAGTGATCGTTGATAAAAAAATAGAGAAGAATTATTACTCTGTGCAAGACGTCGGTGTGGGGGATTATTTCGTTCGCACCGCTCCTTTGAATATATTCAAAAAACCTGTTGTATGGTCTCCTTGGAAAGAGATGGAAGTATTAATCTCCGATATTCCTACGGTTGATTCCAATAAAGACAAACCGAAACTCGCGCTTAAACTTCAAGAACCGGAAAAGGATCAAAAACAAATTTCCGAGTTGGAAATCCAAGGAGATCATTTTTTGGATGTTACCGAAGTGGAAATTTCCAAAGAAGAGAAAAAATTACCGATCTTGGATAAACAATTCAAAAGCGATAAACGTATCGATGTCAAAGTTGATACTTCTAATGCCACTGCCGGCGAATATGATTTAACGATTGTTAACCCATTTCAGAAACCGCAAACCATTTCCAAGTTTTTGAAAGTGGAAGAAAAAAAAGAACCTGTAGTGGAAGTTCCGAAAGGGAAGTCTCTTAATTCTTACACTTACGCCGAATTCATGGCATATCTAAATGCAAACAAAGCCGAGTCCTGTCCGATGACGGGAGTGCCCGGGCCGACATTGAGTGAATGTTATAAAGATTATATTCTCTTGAATCAAAAAACAAATGATGCAAAAGATATATTTGCATTTTATAAATTGATCAGTGAAAACCAATCCGATCGATTTAGCTCTTATTCTTATTTTGAAGGAAAATGCAAACCTGTATTTCGCCCTGCAAAAGAAAGGATAGTAGATTTCCTAGGTAAAAGACGAGGATCTCTTGATCCGGAAGAAATCACAAGACTAGAGGAAACCATTAAAAAAATTGACTCTTGTCCTAAATAGCCGGATACTCGTGATATAATAAAAATACATGAATCCGAGTCCTATGAAAGATATGTTTATGAATGCTTTTTTTTATCTGCTGATTTTCAGTTTACTCTTTGTAGGGACATTGAATGCGGAACCCGGTTCTTCTTTGAGTACGAATGTGAAGGAAGTCACTGCCAGATTGCAGGATCTGGCACTTTACCCCGCCCTCTCTAAAAAAAGACTTTATGGTGCGATCAACAAAGGCGGCGCGATTCGTTTTGATTTAAAAGCTTCCGAAGCGGCTCCTCAATCCCTGGGAATCGGTATCGCCGGTGACGGCACTTTAAAAGAGTGGCAGCTAACCGTATTTAGCGGGAATGGTCCTGAAGAAGTGGCGCCCATACTTCGGAAAGAAAAAATCACCGGAGAAAACCAATGGGTGTTCGAGATTCTCGCCCCACCGGAAGAAGTAGTGATTGAGATTAGAAATTTAAATTCTTCCCATGCGATTGCAGTGGTGGAAGTGATCCACGGATACTATTTCGGATATTCGATGGATAAAGAAAATACAAACAAACCTGTTGTGCCGAACCCGGCTCAAAAACAAAACCCGACGGAACCTGAAAAACTATCACCGAACGATTTACAAAACAGAGTGGAATTCATCCGCACTCCATTACGGAACGAATGAAATCAGTTTGTTCATAATATAATCCGTATAAGCAGGATAACAAGACGGCGACATATGTCCTGCGTCGCTAAAAGCATCACAAGTATAATTCGGATCATCATTCATATTCCAAAAAGGGATGTTTTTCGTTTTGTGGAAAGCGGACATCCTTGGCATCCAATCTTCATAGACAGTACCCTTTTTCCCGTCTTCCAAACCAACTTCCTTATGGCGGATATGATCCAGATAAGGTATGGACAAACGCACCCAGATCACCGCCGATTTTACACCGAGCCGATCCGCAATATCGATGGATTTGTCTATAAAGGTCAAAGTATTTGTGGAAAAACGGAATGGAACCAAATAAGAATGAAAATCACCTAACGCTGATTTCTTGAGAAGTTCGTCGGACAGAATCGCTTCATGAGTCCCCGGAGTAATGGCCGATCCTTTCCCTTTATCCAAACGACTGAATAAATTGTCACGAAGTTCTCGATAAGGAAGCAAAAACGATTTTCTGTTTTTTGCACGGGCAATGATTGTTTCCAACTTCGGTCTGTACTGATAAGTTCTAAACATTCGTTTGGCGATGAGTGTAGAGACCTCGTCGGTAGTGAATAAATTCATATGACGAAGCACAAAAGAGACGTCCAAACCGTTCGTAAGAGTTTCATCCACTTTCAAAGTTGCTGCGGAATTATAAAGTTCCACAGAATGATCGAATAGAAAAAAATCAGGCTTTACTCCGTCCGATTCGAACTTCTCCATCCATTGCAAGGTATAGTCGGACTTTCCACCCGGTACGGAAAAGTTGAACATGATCCAACCGGGATATTTTTTTTGGATGTATTCATTATCAAATAATAAGGCTCTTGAATTTCCGAAATAAACCAGAACCTTTTCCCGTTTTTCCAGTTTGAGATATTCTTTCAAAGATTTGTACAAATCGTTTTTTTGAATGTAGTTAATGTCCGAAAGTGATTTGGAAAAGTAAGTATGAACGTTTTCCAATAGAATCAATTTGTCGAGTGCAAAGGTCAGGGCGATTACCAAAAAAGGAATCAGTAAAAACTTATGTTTGAATAAATCCATATTTGCCCCCGTTAAAATTTATAATAAATGAAATCGCCGCCGTCCTGGGAAAGAGTCGCTAACATGAAAATAGTAAAGACTCCGATGACAGGTGCGAGATAAGCATCGTATTTTCTATATTTGCTCCAATACTCCGGAAAGTATTGAAAATGATGGAACAATAACAATACCACGGCCATATAACTCACCCGCTCCAGGTTTTCTATATGAGAAAAAGAATAAAGCGATCCGCTTCCGAATAAGGAAGTCGCTCCCACAAGCCAGGAATTCGAATCCGATCGTACCAAAGATTCCAATGAAGAAGGAAGATGGGTGAAGATACCTGCGAAGAGATCGACCATTAAACTGGCGCTATTTGATCGGAACATAAGACCGCTGATGGAAAACAACATAAAAACAATCAGAGCTTTCAAAACAATAAGAACCTTGTTTTTTGCAGGAGTGAGCTTCCAACCCAAGCGATCTTCGAGAAATTTTTCTCCGGCCAAAATCACTCCCCAATAAAATCCCCAACAGATAAAAGTATAATCCGCTCCGTGCCAGAATCCACCCAAAGTCATAATAATGATCAAATTGAGATAGGTTCTGAATTCTCCCAAACGAGAGCCACCTAACGGAAAATAAATATAATCACGAAGCCAGAAAGAAAGAGTAATATGCCATCTTCTCCAAAGTTCCCTTCCCGAAAGGGAAAAGAAGGGACCGGTAAAGTTTTCAGGAATTTCAAAACCCAAATACAATGCGATGGATCGCGCCATATCCGTTAACCCTGAAAAATCGCAATATACCTGGATGGAATAACAAACTCCCGCCATGATAAGCGAAAATGAATCGTAATTGGACGGACTGCTGAAAATAGGTGAGATCGTGGTAGACATCGGATCTGCAACTAACACCTTTTTGATGAGTCCCGACATCAGTAGATAGGAAGCCCGATACATTTTTTCTTTGTCCGGGTTCAGCTTTTCCAGATTGGGAAAAAAATCCGTCATTCTCATGATCGGTCCTGCAATCAGAACGGGAAAGAATGCAACGAACAAAAAATAATCGAAAGCACTTACCACTGGTTTGGAAGGATCACGATATGTATCTACCGCCGCGGCGATCACCTGGAAGGAATAAAAGCTGATGGCAAGAGGAAGTACGATATGTACGAGATTCGGAACTTCTTCAAAAAACGGATAACCTGTTACATCCGCAAGGAAGCGGTTAAAAAAATAAAAATATTTAAAAAATCCCAAGTTGAGTAAATTAAAGCTAACGGAAAGAGTTAAAATTCGTTTACTCTTTGTTTTGCGAATCTGAGTGTATAAAAAATAATTCAGTGCGATGACTGATAAAAAATGAATTGTGAAAAGAGGAGAAAAATAGGTGTAAAAGGAAATACCGGATAATAATAAAAACGGTTTTCTATAAGAGCGCGGCAGTCCCCAATAGAAAAGATATACGACTGCAAAAAAAATTAAGAATGGAATTGAGTTGAACAACATGGAATGGTTATGCTAAAAATTGTTTTTCCCAATAATCCCGGTCTTTAGTCGCTGTCAAGCCTTCTTTGACCTCATCTATTTCAGCGTCTTCTTTGGCCTCTAAAGAGGCCAACCAGTCTTTATAAAACTCTTCCGAAGTTTTACGTTTGGCTCTGATCCTTCTGGCAAAATTAACAATCTCTTTGTCGGATGTTACCACCAAACAATGAGAAGGAATCGGTGCTTGTTTCAAATAACCAATGATCAAATCGTCCGCTTTCTGGTCATGGCTGTAATGAACCGACATTCCTTCATAGTCTTCCGAGTAACAATCCGAAAGAAGATCCTTTTTACCGTCGAAAAATACCAAAACCTGGCAATTCTTTTCGTCCTTATAAAACTGCCATAGATAGGCCAAAAGCCCTTCTCTTGCCTCATTCAACCGGTAATCGACCAAATAAAAGGCCAAATCGGGGAATTTGTAGATCAAATTCATCCCATCGACTAGGATTCGTTGGTTTACAGACACTTCCCCTATTGAATGAACTTGCCAGATTCCCTAAAACCAAAAAATAGGAGCCATAGTGAAAAAAATAATCGTAATCGGTGCATCAAGCGGGATCGGAAAAGCCATTGCAGAGGCTGAATTGAAGAACGGATCGGAAGTGGTTCTCGTTGCTAGACGAGAAAAAGAATTGAAGGCGATCGTTTCCAAATGGAACCAAAAAGGGCAAACAAAACCCGCAATCCAAATCGTAGCGGACGTAACTCAGTTTGCTTCCGCAGAAAAAACAATCGCAAAAGCAATTAAAGAATTGGGCGGACTGGATGAAGTATATTACGCTTCCGGAGTTATGCCTGCTGTCGCTTCCGATGAATACAATACTACGAAGGATTTGCAGATTTTAAATGTAAATACATTAGGAGCCGTTGCTTATCTCAATCCTGTTGCTACCTATTTTGCAAAACAAGGCAAAGGTAAAATCATAGGAATCTCTTCCATTGCAGGGGAAAGAGGAAGAAAAGGAGCACCGGTCTATAACACATCAAAGGCGGCACTCAACACTTATCTGGAAGCTCTTAGAAACAGACTTGCCGAAAAAAATGTTCAAGTAACAACGATTAAACCTGGGTTTGTAAAAACAGAAATGACGGAAGGTTTGGATCTTCCCGAAAAAGGATTATTGAAAGCAATCACTTCCGAAGATGCTGCGGAGCAAATTTTAAAAATAGTTGCCAAGGGCAAAGACGAAGCCTTCGTCCCAGGCATCTGGAAATTGGTGGCACTCATCATAGTGAACATTCCCAATTTTATATTTAAAAAATTGAGTATCTGATATGGTCGCAAAAAAAAATTCTAAAACAAAAACCACCCCTTTGAAAATCGAACTTCCCAAACCGGAAAAAGTGGAAGCTTGGGGAATGAACAAGTATTCTTTAAGCTCTGTTTTGCGACCAACGACCGAAGAAGAAATTCAAAGTATTTTTCAAAATGCGAATCTTACAGGAACCAAGATCGCACTGCGAGGAGGAGGATGCAGTTATGGAGATGCCTCCATCAACAGCGAAGGAATTGTTTTGGATTTGACCGAGTTCAATAAAGTATTGAATTTCGATACGAAAACCGGAATCATTACGGTTCAATCCGGAGCGAGAATCAAAGACCTCTGGGAAACGGGCATTGAAAAAGGTTTTTGGCCGCCGGTTGTTTCCGGAACGATGATGCCTACCGTCGGCGGAGCACTTTCCATGAACATTCACGGAAAGAACAATTTCAAAGTAGGAACCATCGGAGAACATGTAAAGGAATTCACATTCCTCACTGCCAAAGGTGAAATTTTAAAATGTTCTCCCAAAACAAATTCGGATCTATTCTATTCCGCCATCTCCGGCTTTGGGATGTTAGGTTGTTTTCTAACAGTACAAATCAAAATGAAACCGATTTATTCGGGCAAGATGCGGGTATTTCCCGTTCTTGTAAAAAACTTCGATGAACTTTTCGATTATTTTGAAAAAGAATACAAATCTTCCGATTATCTGGTGGGTTGGATTGATGCGTTTGCAAGCGGTACGGCTATGGGGCGGGGGCAAATTCATAAAGCAGTCAATCTAAGCGAAGGGGAAGATCCTGATTTTCCGGATAACTGCCGTTTGGATAGACAACATCTTCCTTCACGACTTTTCGGAATCATTCCTAAAAAATGGATGTGGATTCTAATGAGACCTTTCAGTTTTAATTTGGGAATGCGACTGATTAATTTTGCGAAGTATATTGCGAGTATTCTTGTGAATAACAAACCTTATCTTCAAGGTCATGCGGAATATGCATTTCTACTGGACTATGTTCCCAATTGGAAATTCGTTTATAAACCTGGAGCGATGATCCAATACCAGGTATTCATTCCGAAAGAAACCGCAAAAGAAGCTATGAAGGAAATCTTTTCTCTGGGCCAATCTTACGGAATCATAAACTACCTATCCGTATTTAAAAAACACAAACCTGATCCCTTTTTACTCACCCATGCGGTGGATGGATTTTCCATGGCAATGGATTTTCCGGTAACAAGATCCAATAAGGAAAAATTATGGAATCTATGTTATGCGATGGATGAAGTGGTTTTAAAGGCGGGAGGACGTTTCTACTTCGCAAAAGATTCCACACTTCGCAAGAGAGTGATGGAAAGTTATTTTCCGAAAGCAAACCTGAAAAAGTTTTATGCTATGAAAAAGAAATACGATCCGAAAGGGATTTTACAAACGGATCTTTATAAGAGAATTTTTCTCACGGACTAAAAACAAAAATTGGGATGGCGGACTTAAGGAAGAAATTTGCCGTCTTCCCAATTTTTTAAAAAACCAACCATATACTCTCTGAGCTCCGTTTGCAAACGAAAACTCTCCTCGGGGTTTCTACCCGAAGCCTGGATCTGAACCGTGATATAATTCGGACTCGTTTCTATAATTTGAATTCCGAATGTAGCGCCGCTAAAAAGAGGGTGATCCAATACGAACCGAGTCGCTTCTTTTTTCAGTATCTCAATAGGAGTTTCATAACGAACGTATAACAAAACATTGCCGATCGTTTCCGAACTGATCTTTGTCCAATTCTCAAACGGCTTTTCCAAAAAATAGGAAATAGGAACGATGAGTCTGCGCAGATCTTTCGTGCGAATCACAATGAATGTAAAATGAATTTCTTCGACGAGTCCGAATTCCTTTTCCACCACAACATTGTCCCCGATGCGAACCGGTTGAGTCAAAACCAACTGAATCCCTGCAAACACAGTCCCTAATGTTTTTTGAGCCGCAAGACCGAGTGCGATTCCCGCAAGTCCTGCGGATGCAAGCAAAGAAACTCCGAATTGTTTCGCCTCGTCAAACTGCATAAATACCACGGACATTCCGATCAAAATCAAAATCAGCTTTAAAGTTCTTCTGATAACGACGGAACTGGTTTTGAATTTTTTATGTTCAAGAATATCGGTCTCCGTATCACCACCTAACTTTGTTTCTAGTAAGTCGGAAAACAAGTCGACTGACTTGTAAAGGAACCATAAAAAACTAAAAATCAACATCCCGTTCAAGGAAGATTGTAAAAATTGTTTGGGAGAGTATGCTAAATCCAATCCCTCTTTTAAGATGGTGAGTAAAATTCCAAACCAGAAAAGTCTTGCAGGTTTACGCAAAGCCAAAAGAAAATCGTTCAGATTTTCCGAACTCTTCAGTAAAATCTTCCCACCGATAAAATGGGAAACGGACTCAAACAAAAAAGATAACACAAACGATAGGGAAATCACAAAAGCAAGGCCGATCCATTGCCAGGACTCGACTCCTAAAAAACTGAAATAAGAAATCGAATCGGGAATCCAACGTTTCCAAGCAGGAGGATGGTACATATCGTACAGAACATCCACCGCATTCACGGTGCTTTTGGAAATTTTCCAAACCCTTTCCCCGTTTTGCAAAATAGGATGGATGATGATGGGAACGGTCCTTTCTCCGAAAGGAATGGAACCTATCCGCAAAGGGTTTTGATTTTTTTTAGATTCTTCCTCTTTAGGAACGGAATCCCAATCGATCCATAAAAAACGATCGAACAGATATCTTAACTTTTCGGCATCTAACTCTTGTTTCTCTTCGCTTACTACGGATGGAAATTCCAATGCTTCCTTTGCCTTCGCAAATTGACGGGATTCGGTATACTGATAGAAAAAATCCAAACTATGAAAGGGAGAACGAAGCGGCCCTTCCGTCTCAAGACCTTCCGCACCAACGGACAAAGCCGAAAAAAAGAAAATAAGAGAGTATATAAAAAATTTCATATCGCCTGGATCCGATCAGATATTCATTTTTTTATAAAATACATAAGCAAAGATAATAAACATCACCGGAGTGATCCATATCCCGAACCAGATGGGAAGTCCTCCGTTCTCCGCTAAAGTTTTCATCGTAGAATATAGAATATAATACAAAAGCACGACTGCGATCGTAAGTCCCAAGGATGCAACACCTGCGGATCGTTTGGTGATCGCACCGGCCAGAGCACCTAAAGCAACCACGATAAAAGACATGAGAGGCATTGCAAATGCGGCGTGTCTATGTACGATCACATCGCGATAAGGGATCCCTTTTCCGATTCTGGATTCGATCTCTTCCGCAAGCTCGAAAAAATTCATCTCTTCGGGATTCCGCGTAGGACGGGAAAAGTATTTTATATCTTCCGGGAATGGATATGTTCTCTCGGGGATATTTTCGCGGGATACTACTTCCAAATCCTTATTGAATTTTACTTCTTCCACATCATATAAAATCCATTGATGCGGGGATTCTATGAATTTTGCTTTTTGAGAAGATACTGTAAATACGGGAAGACCGTCCTCGGAGATTTCGATATAATTGAATCCTCCCTTAACCGTATTTTCCTTTTCATCGATCCAATACACATAATAGAATCCGTTCTTTCCTTTCACGTGGAATTGATAGACGAAATCAATCAGTTTGTTGGCACCTTTGGCCATATAACTGTATTGAATTTGCGCTTGTTTGTTGGCAGGAATCACGACAAACTGTTGAAAGAAAGTCATAAAGAGCCACATACAAAAACCGAAAAACAAAATAGGAGTGATGATCCGGAGAAAGGAAACTCCTGCAACCATTATGGCAACTAACTCCTTATTTACGCTGTACTGACCTACTACAAAACAAACGGAAAACATAAGTGCGGGAGATACGACTTGCACGAGCATTCCCGGAACGGAGTATAAAATATATAAATACACATGGGATTGTTGTACTTTGGAAGATACCAGATATTTCATATTATTGGTAAATTCATAGATGATGATCATCGAAGTGAGTAGAATCAAAGTACCTAAAAAGTTTTTCAAAAAATCGAAAAACAAATAGCGATCCAAAATCCGAAACGGAATGAATTCCCGTTTAAACCAAGTAAAAGGTGTTAAAAATAAATTTAATGTCATTGAAGTTCAAGTAAAAGCATACTCATATCATCGGATGCGGATTCCTTGGAATAGGCAGTCACATCTTCGAAAAGTGCGTTTAATAATGTTTCTCCTTTTTTATCGAAATGGTTTTTGATACTGTTTACAAGATTCTCTTCTCCGAAAATCTCATCTTCTTCATCAAAAACTTCTATCATTCCGTCGGAGTAAAACAAAAGTCTATCTCCTTCTTCCAAAACCCTGGAATAATTTCTAAGCTTAGGTTCCAACATGGATACAATCAATCTTCCGCTTCCTTCTAAAAACTGAAATTTTCCGTCCGTTTTCAAATGCAAAAGAGGAGGATGACCCGCATAGGAATAACTGATCTTTTTCGTCTCGGGAAAATAATAAACAACAACGGCACTGATATGGTTGGTTGTGACTAAGTTTTTCAAATCCTCGTGCATGGACTTCAAACAAGTCGCCGGTTCCTCTTCCACAGCATGGATGTTAAACGCCAGCACTGCCATGGCGGAAACCATTGCGGATGCAATTCCATGACCGGAAACATCGGCAAAAAAAATAGCGATGCTGCCGTCGGATCTTAATTTATAACTGATCGCATCTCCCCCCACTTTTTCAAAGGAACGAAAAAACGAAGTGAATTTGGTATTTGGAATTTTCGGCCAAGTAGTTGTAACGAGATTGTTCTGTATTTCCTGAGCAAGTTCCAAATCACGGGAAACCCGATCGTGAAAAAGTTTCAATTGGGATTCCGAATCTCTTAATTTTGCAACGGAACCAAGTCTTACATTCAAAGTAAGATAAGATACGATCGCCGGGGTGATGATGGATGTGATATAAAGAGAAAGATCTACTTGCGGGTCTACCGTATAAATCCCTACAAGAATTCCTGCAGACGAAACAGACACCAAATAATTCACAAGCCATCTGCGATCTACAAAACTCACTCCGATACAACTGATCACCATAACCATACCGATCAGATAACCGACGAAAAGCGAGTTCCAATAAAGTAGAGCAAGAGAATGCGTACTCATTGTATAAAAAAACACAAGAGTAATCGATTGGATGTATCTGCGAATCAGAAAGGAAAAATAAGAGAGAAGAAAAAAAGCGAATGTAACGCCGGAGTGAACGATTCGAATCCACTTCGGATCATAGAGGCCTTGTTCTTCGGTGGGGGCAAAAATTCCAAAAGCAATAAATGCGGAAAATACTCCAAGGCAAATCCTTGCGATTTTCAACACTTCCTGGTCCAATTGGAACTTGTCGGATTCTCTCCTATTTAGCTTCATGCTCATTCCATATTAAACAACTCCGGTCTCATTTAGAACCAAATTTTTCCCGAAAAACATCGGGAATCTGGGAAGGTTTTTGAAGTTCAAAATCAAACCAGATAAAACTGGCGTGTCCCGTCAGGACACAATCGTCCGTTTGATTCCACATGGAACATACAACTGTAAAAGCGCGGGATGAAATGGAATCCACTTCCAGGGAAACTTCCAATGTAGCGGGAAATACAACTTGTTTTCGATAGTCCATATCCAAATGGGTCAGTACGGGACCGAACCTAACCGGCTTTAGAGGAGAATCCCAAAGAGATTCCGCGGTAAAATAATCCGCACGAGCAGTCTCAAAATATCTAACATAAGTTACATTGTTGACATGTCCGAAGGCGTCCATCTCTCCCCATGCCACTTTTTGAAAATAACTGTGTTTGTATTTGGCGGGTTTTCCCATCTTTACTCCCTAACGAACTTCGAACGAAACTTGATCCAACACTTTTCCACTTTGATCCAAGAGCTCCAATTGGAAATTGCCTTTTTCCAAGTTCCAAAAAAAAGGTTCCGTAGCCGGTCCGAGGATTTTTTTATTCAAAGACCAATTTGAATTTTTTTCATACCGATTCAGTTTGAATAAGATTTTTTGTCTTCCTTTCGGGATATCGGGATCATCTGCAAAAACGGTCTGATCCGCAGGCGAAATGATTTTCGGCGGAATTTTGATTTTGGAAACAGGAAACGTTTCCATAGACTCGTCTTCCAAACCCTTTTCATAGTACGTCTGTTTGTTGGTATTGTAAAAAACATTTTCAGGAGGCTTCGGATAGAGGGAAGGAGTTTCCGAATGAAGGAATTCCATCACATCCCTCCAGACAGGAGCGGCGCCGGCGATACCGGAAACATCTTTCATGGGTAAACCTTTCGCATTTCCCACCCAAACTCCGACCGTGTATTCGCCGGAATAACCGATACACCAATTGTCTCTCATATCTTGACTCGTTCCCGTTTTCACCGCAGTGAAAAACGATGTGGATAGATGATTTTCCCAACCGAAACTTGGAGCACGCGCTTCCCTATCGGAAAGAATACTAGTAATTAAAAATGCCACCTCGGGACGAAAGATAATATTTTCTTCCGGCAAAATTTCATCGGAAGATGTCCGCCTATCTTTCGAAACTTCACCTAACTCTTCGAATCGAACCTTCGGCTCGGAATAAATTCCTGCATTGGCAAACGTTCGATAAGCGTTCGTTAATTCCCAAAGACTGACATCCGCCGTTCCCAAAGCGAGAGAAGGTCCGTAAAATTCGGGATAAGCGAGTTCCTTAAATCCCAGTTTGGATAATGTGTTTATGAATTTTCCCATATCCAAATAAGAAAGAGTTCTTACCGCAGGAATATTCAGGGAAGAACCGAGGCTTTGTTTTACCGTCACCTTACCCTGGTAAGATTTATCATAATTCAAAGGCCGGTAAATCCCACGAAATACGGGAATATCGGTCGGCGCATCATTCAGAATGGAACCGGGAGTGAGTTTTTTTTCCTGAAAACTTTGAGCATATACGAAAGGTTTGAGAGTGGAACCGGCTTGTCTTTTGGTTTGAATCAAATCAAGATAAGACACTTCGCTTGCACTACCCTGGTTTCCCAGATAACCCAGCACTTGTCCCGTTCGGTTGTGCAATACAAGCACGGCACCATCGGTAACATTCTGAGAACGAAGCGGGGAAATATGAGAAACAAGTATCTTTGCAATCCTATCCTGCAGACTTTTGGAAAGGGATGTTTTTTCACCATTGGAAATTCCTTTCTGAATGGAATAAGCTCCGAACTGTGGCGCAAAACTCGGATTAGCTGAGAACTCCATTCCCTTAAAAAACGATTTCTTAGCTGTCAATTCCAAAGAATCACAATCCTGAAATGTTTGTCCTTCCGTCTTTTTCTTGAGAATGCAGGCCCTCTCTATGATTTTTTCCAGATTCGCTTCGGGAGCACGGATTAAAACCGAAAGTATATAAGATTCATTAGGCGACAAATATTCGGGATCTTTTTGAAAAAGTCCCAAGCTCGCGGAATGGATTCCTTTCAATTCCCCCTTAAAATAAATCAAATTGAGATAAGCGGTCAGAATTTCTTCTTTCGACCAGGCCTCTTCCAAATCCATTGCTCTTTGGATTTGTTTCATTTTTTGGAAAAAACTACGCCTTCCCTTTTCCGGCTTCAGATCTCCATCCAAGAGGGAAACCAGTTGCATCGTAATGGTAGAACCGCCCCGAAGATTTCCCCCGCGAAATTTCTCCCAAACGGATCCGATAAAAGCAAGACTATCCACTCCTTTATGTTCCCGAAAATTCTTATCTTCGCTGAGAAGAATGGCATCGATTGTATGTTTGGCGAGAGTTTCCGAAGGTATCCAGGAAAGAGAACGATAATTATGTAATGTACGAATGGATTGGAGTTTTTCTCCGTTTCTATCAAGAATTAGAATATCGGAAGGGAGATAGGAAGAGCGGACTTCTTCAAAACGAGGGAATGCAAAAAGAGAAATACTATAACTGTAAGATAGCAGAAAAAAAAGAAGTTTGAATCTTTCTTTTCGAAACAAAAGGATCACATCTCAAAGATAGTCTCAATCAATGAATGGCTTCCATACTCTCTTTCCTTAAAAGGAACTTCCGACCAGATTTTATCGGATTTCTGGTGTTCCGGAATCTGACATAGAATGATGGAAGGCCGGGAAAGAGTGCTGCAATGTGCATATAGATTTTCAATCATATGTTTCATGCGATCGGGAGTTTCGGACCAATAAGTATAAGGAGGATCGAGATAGAATATATATGCTTTTTCCGTCTCCTGCTCCCACTTTAACGCATGCTTGGTGGCATCCTTTCGGAACAATTTGACATTAGCGAGTCCTTTGAACAATTTCAGAAGTTTGCCGAACCGATCCTGATCCAATTCATAAACCAAAATTCTCGCAAAATCCAAGCTATACGCTTCCGCTGCAATCTGTCCGCTTCCCGAAAAATAATCGCAGAACAAACAATCTTCCGCGCGTATATCCCAACCGGAAAGACGCGAATCGATCAGAGAAAAAATAGCTTTTTTGATCAGACTGTTGGTAAAGTTCTGGTGTCCCGAAATTTCATCCGGTGCGGAGATTTCTTTTCCTCTCCACTTTCCCGAGCCTACCCGCAAACTTTTCAATTTCCGACTTCTCTCCCGATTTCATTTTTAAGTGCAGTCATCTGTATTTTGTTTTTCTCGGAAGGATTGAGATTTTCCAATTCTTCCATTGCCCTTAAAGCCTCTTTCGGATTCTTTAATTCCAAAAGTCCCGCAGCCAAAATCAAAACCGCATCCACATAACGAGAATTAGTTTTTCCTTCCTTTTGAAACAGTCTACCCCATTTGATGAGGCTTTCGTATTCCCCAAGAACCAATGCTCTTTCCATCACCAGATACAATGCATTAAAATAATGTGAACTGTCTTTGCCGGTAGGGGGCGGAAAATTCATCGCCTTGGCTTTGATTTTTTCCCAATCCTGTTCCGTCGCAACGTAGAGATAAAAAATCCTAGAGTCCCAGTTACCGGTTTTAGAATTTAAAATTTTTTCCGAAAGACGAGAGACCGTTTCGTAATTTCCCCTTTTGTATTCATCATACAAAGACTTAAAAGAAGTTTCCTCCGAAAAAAGAGGGGAAATGGAAAATAGGCAAATTACGTAAATGGAGAAAAAAAGATACAAACTAAAGTTCTGTTATATTGGCAGATCCGCACATAGGGCAGATCAATTCCCAGGAATCGAGGTATTCGTCCTCCCCCTCTGCTTCCCATCTATGGTCGCAGTCCTCACATGCATAGGTCACAACGTCTTCGTTGAGACTTTCTGCCTCAATTTCATCATCATCAAATAAATCATCTTCCATAACACTCACACTAAATCATAAAGAAAAAGCCGTGTCAAGTGGGGAGACTAAAAAAAAATGGAGACTATCTATGGCGATTTACTCTAGATACGAACCTCATAGAAAGAAGAAAAGCGGAACCCCCTGGTTTCTGCTTATTTTCCTAATCATTCTTGGCTCTCTCGGGTACTTTTACCGAAAGGAAATTTTTTTTCTTTTTGCAAGGGATCAAAGTGTCCGCGCGGAAAAAGCGAAAGAAAAACTGATCGAACTCTGGAAATCGGACAAATTGAAAGAATCCGATATAGAAGACTTTCAAACGGTTGCGATCAATTTTTCCGAAAAAGACCCGACCGATCCGCAGGCATTTCACCTAATTGCGCGTAGTCTTTATTGGAATTTACCCCGAATCGGGATTTTTTTCGATTCTTCCAGTCTGGTACTGAATTTAGGTTCCGATTTTTCGGAATTTATCGGGAAGACCCAACTTGCCGAATCCACATTGGATTCGATTTTCTGGAACGCAAGAACCGCCGAAGCCGTTGCCAGTTCTTCCTTTTCCGATTGGGAAAACAACCGTCTGTTATTATTTCTAGCCGAAACCTATCGCCAGGTAAAAAAACCGGGGGCGCTTACAAAAGATTACGGTTCCATTGATACATCCAAACTTTCTCCCGAATTCCAATCCGTGTTTATCTGGCTTCTTACATATAACACTATGCAGGCGGGAGATGCAGTAGGACTGGAAAAAATCCTGGACGCAACAAAAAAGCCTGGTTATACGGGAAGAATTCAATTTTCCCCCAGGGAAGAAAATTTTCTGAAAGGAATGTCCAAATTCTATAAAAAAGATTATGTGAATTCACTTTCCCTGCTTCGTAGTACGAAAACCTCAAACCCTGACAAAATCACGGAAACAGCAGTCATCACGGAAGCGAATATTTTTCATATGCAAAATCTCACTCAGAAAGGTATTGATTTGTTGGAAGAGTATTATGCTTTTTCTGGCAAAAAAAATGAAGAGATTTTAAATATCATTCGGGTTATGCTGAAAGAGAGGCCGACGGCAAAAACGAAATTGGATGTGGGTCTTCCCAAATGACGAGCTTGCGAAATAAAGTTTATCTATTACTCATTTTTCTTTTGGGAATATTCAATTATTATTGCGGACTTTTTGAAAAACGCCTTCCTCCCAAAGGAGAGTTCTGCGATGTAATGGTAAAACCTCCCGCTTGTTTGTACGCCGATTTTGAAAAACGCAAACTCTTTTGGAACGATACGGAATATGAACTAACACTTCGTACACGGACAGAATATACGTTCCTTTACCAAGACAAGAAAGCGGAACTTTTGGTTTCTACACAAAACAGATTGGATATGAAACTTCCCGATTCAAATCAGCCACCGAAGTTTTATATGCGCAAAAAAGAAAAATTCGCACATGAACCGCCTAAATGACATTACTATGAAAAAATCCATCGCAGAGATTCAAAAAGAAATCATAGAAGAGTTTTCCGACTTACAGGATTGGGAAGAAAAATTCCAATACCTGATCGAGCTGGGAGAAGAACTCCCTCCCTATCCGGAAGAAAAACGATCGGATGCATACATAGTGCCCGGCTGCCAGGCCAAGGTCTGGGTCTATCCAAAATTGGAGAACGGTGCCTTGACATTTTTTGCAGACAGTGACACAGCCCTTACCAAAGGTTTGATTGCGATTTTAATACGAGTATTTTCCGACCATTCTCCCGAAGAGATAGCAAATGCTTCTTTGGGATTTATAGAGGAAATCGGATTGTCCAAGTTTCTATCCATCTCCCGAAGAAACGGACTTTCCTCAATGGTCAATATGTTACAAAATTTTGCCAAACACCCACAGTAATTTGTACTTTCCTTTCTGATCAATCCGGTATAGGATGAGTCCACTCTCGAATGATGGACAGTTGCATGTACAGATTGTTTCTCTTAATCTTCTTTACCTTCCTGTTAAACTGCGGTAAGGATCTCTCTCCTTTTGGCGGACCTCCTACAATTTCACCCCTACCGGACAGAACCAAACCGGAGTGGCCCACCCTCGACTGGAAAGAAACCAAACCGGAATCCGTCGGCGTATCGGGCGAAAAACTGAAATTAGTCGGTGAGTATGCTTTCGCGAGAACGGGAGATGAAACGGACAGAAAAGGAAAAAGAACCGACGCACTTCTTATCATTCGCAACGGGAAAATCATTTTCGAACAATATGCACGCAATTTTACAAAGGAATCCACTCACCTAACTTGGTCGGTATCCAAAAGTATCATCCAAGCGCTTTACGGGATCACGATTAAAAACGGACTGATCAAACTGGATGACCCCGGTTATTATCATTTTGAATCTTTAGGAAAAGACGAAGCCCATAAAAAAATCACGATCCGTCATCTCTTGAATATGTCTTCGGGTCTCGATGGGGAAGAAGGTTATGAAAGCGGACCTCTTAAATCTTCCGTGATTGCCATGTTGTACACCCGTGGAAGAAAAGATATGGGTGAATTTTGCAGCGAGCTTCCTCTTCGTGCGGAACCGGGCACCCAAGTTTATTATTCCAGCTGCGATACGAACATTCTGTCCGCCATCCTGAAAAAAGTCTATGGCCAGGAAGCTTACGAAGATTTGGTTTATACCAAATTATTCGGAACACTTGGAATCAAAAACGCTCCTTTCGAACAGGATGGGTCCGGCACATTTGTAGGATCGTCTTACTTGTATTTGACGGCGAGGGATTTGGCAAAGATAGGATATCTTTATTTGAATGACGGGGTTTGGGAAGGAAACCGTTTACTTCCCGAAGGTTGGGTGGATTTTACAAGAACTCCCGCTCCCGGTTACAAAACCACCCCTTTCAGTGAGGATCTTTCCCAAGACAATTATACATCCCACTGGTATGCAAATACGGGAGTTCCCGACAGAGGGGTTCCCGAACCTTGGCCGGATGGACCGAAGGATACTTTTGCAGCTCTCGGCCATTGGGGACAGATGTTATACGTAATCCCAAGTCTTGATATAATCGTTGTTAGATACGGTGACGATCGTGAGAAAGGGACTTTCAGCAAAAATGAACTTCTTAAACTTGTAAAAGAATCGGTAATCAGGTAGTCTTTATGAAAAAGAAAATTGCAATCGGTATAGCTAGTTTTTTCTTGATTTTACTTTTTTGGGTGCAATGGAATTGGAAACATTTATCCGCTTTCCCCGCCATTATCTCCAGTTTTTATTCCAAAGAATTCTGTTCTTGTTATTACGTAATGAAACAATCCGAGGAACAATGTCATAATTTCGCAAGACAATGGGTTCCCATTAGCCTATTCAACCTGGATCAAACTAACAAAGAAGTAACGGTTTCTGGTTTGGGTAGAACAAACAAGGCAAAGTATTTGGGAGAAAGATTGGGCTGCAGATTGGTGAATGATTGAAACCTTTAGGATACTGAAAAACAAAACAATCATTCCGATTTTTATTCTAAATTCCCTTGTGAACCGTATGAGTATACAAACGGATTTTAGCCTGCTTAAGCCATTCGGAAAGAGCCCTTTGGAGAGAGTCGGTAATATTCTTACCCCCGGAATATTTCTGAACTTCGGCAATCAGGTCATCTGGTAAAATAGCGGTCACTTTCGTACGATTGATTATACGATATCGATTCGTATAATCAACTTAAATCTCTATACCGATCGAGTCCGACCTATCTGTAATTCGGAAAGATAAAATTGATTCCGAAGATCAAACCCTTTGATTTGACTTCCTCGGGGACGATTCCGAAATTCTGTCCCCGGATGGAATCCATACAAGATTGATCCACTACGACCTGTCCTTGGGAAGAAACCAAACGGACATCCACTACTTTACCCGAATCGTTTAACATAAACAAAACTTTGGTCATCCCGGGTTTGATCCCTTCCCTGACTACGGTTCCGGCCATATCCCTATAGGCAAAGTTTCCTCCTCCCGGAGGAGCGAATGATTGTTCGATTTGGCGCAGCATGTTTTTAAAATAATGATAACCTGCAAGTTCTTTGGTAGGCACGGTCAACGCCTTTGATCCGTCCCAACGAAACAAAAAATCCTGCTGAAAGCGATAGTTGAAAGGAATCTTCATCATCTGTCCACTCGACTGACTTTGATTTGGTGATTCCTGTTGGTTCTGATTGGTTTTGGGGTCCGCTTTAAAAATCCCTACTTCGAATATTTCGTCTTCTTTTGTTTGTTCCGCCTTCGGTTGTGCGGTCGAAGGATTGGAAGCTTTGCTTCCGAATACAAACTCACGAAAAGAGGAAAGTGCATGAAACCCTTGTTTTTCGGTGAGCCCGCCACCGCCCGCGGACTCTTTATTGGAAAGAGCTTTGTATTCGTCTTTTTTATCGGGATTGATAAACTGTTGTTCTACCAGAACATCATAGATTTTTTCTTTTTCCTGCGCGGTCAGCTCTTCGGAAGCGGATTCTTCCCCTAACATCTTCCACAACATATTGCGGGTGATCAAATGGCCCAGGATCAACGAGGAAAGTAATACCACAAACGCTGCGGAATAGAATAAACGTTTTTCGCCCTCTTCCTTCTCGGGAAGTTGAAAATCAAAAAAGACCGGGGCCATCTTTTTCACCTAGTTTAACCTGTGTTACATAGGGATATCCCATATGTTCGTATGCGGCACGAGTCGCCACTCTTCCGGCCGGGGTTCTGTCAATCAGGCCGATACGAACCAAAAAAGGTTCGTATGTATCTTCAATCGTTCTTTCTTCTTCTCCGAGAACCACTGCAATCGGTTTGATTCCCACGGGTCCTCCTGAATAACGATTGATTAAAATATCCAGGATCTGCCTGTCTACACCGTCCAATCCCAGATGATCCACACCCATCCTGTCAAAAGCGAAACGACAGGTGGTGATACCGACAGATTTTTCATTTCGAACTTCTCCGAAGTCCCTCACCCTCTTTAACAGGTGATTGGCGATCCGGGGGGTTTTACGGCTTCTTTTTCCGATTTCCAAAGCAACCCCTTCTTCCAAAACAACGGAAAGTAGTTTTGCAGAACGATCGACTATGATTGCCATCTCTTCGTCGGAATAAAAATCCAATTTCAAATGAATCCCAAACCGGGATTTTAACGGATCACTGACCAACCCCGATCTTGTGGTAGCTCCTACCAAAGTAAACGGCTGTAATTGGATCTGGAGCGCATTTGCGGTCACTCCTTCCCCCACTACCAAATCCACAAAATAGTTCTCCATGGCAGGATACAATAGCTCCTCTTGTTTTTTAACAAATCCATGGATTTCATCAACGAAAAACACTTCATTGGTTTTCAGAAGTGTAAGAAACCGAACCAAATCAGCTCCCTTTGAAATAGCAGGCGCTGATGTAGAGGTAAAGGCAACCGAGAGCTCATTGGCAATGATATTGGCGAGAGTGGTCTTTCCTAGCCCGGGAGGACCGGAAATCAGAACATGGTCAAGTGGAGACCTTCGTTTTTTAGCGGCTTCTATATAGACGGAGAGGTTCTCCAGAACCTCTCTCTGTCCAATAAATTCGGAAAGTTTAGTAGGACGAAGCTGTGGTTCGTCTATGCTTTCCGTATTGATCTCTTCTCGTAAACCCACTCAATTTGGTTTCTGCTCCGGAGTGACCTGCGTCAAGATTTCATTTTTATTTCGAATGATTTTTATCTCGAGTCGTTTCCCGATTTTTGATCCTCGAACAAAATTAATCAGTTCTTCCGGAGCTGAAATTTCCTTTCCGCCGATCTCAATAATCACATCACCCAACTTGAGTCCCGCTTTGTCGGCAGGAGAACCTTTGATGATTTGTCTGACAATCGCACCTTTTTCCGAAGGAAGTTTCAACTGAGCAATGTCTTCTTCCGTAATGATATCAAGTCCTACCCCAAGCCAAGGTCTGACTACCTTGCCGTTGACTTTAAGTTCTTCCGCTACTTTTCTAGCCTCATTGATTGGAATGGTAAATCCGATTCCGACGGAACCTCCCGATTGAGAAGCGATCATCCGATTGATTCCGATTACTTCACCACGGATATTCAAAAGCGGGCCTCCGCTATTTCCCTGATTGATCGCAGCATCCGTTTGGATATAAGAAAGTCCGGAGCTATCAATCCCACCCCTTTGCACTGCTGAAACAACTCCCACTGTAAACGATTGTTCAAATCCGAGCGGAGCACCGATGGCAATCGCCCAATTTCCCACCTTTACCTTGTTAGAGTCTGCAAGAGGGATCGGTGTCAAAGTTCCTTTGGGTGCGTCAATCTTAAGTAAGGCAATGTCCATGGTTTCATCGGACCCGATGAGTTTGGCCTCGTAAGCTTTATGTGTTTTGAATTTTACAGTTAATTTGTCCATGTCCTTGATCACATGATGGTTGGTCATAATGTAACCGTCATCATTCAGAACAATACCTGATCCCAAACCGGTTTGTTTTTGTTGCATTACTTTGCCGGCGCCTTGTCCTGGTCTTCCTTGGCGTCCGAAAAAATGATCAAAAAACGGATCTCCCGCGAAGGGATGTTGTTGTACATTTACCGTACGTTCTGTAGCTATGGAAACAACACTGGGAGAAGCCTTATCAAATACTTCCTGAAAAGCATCTTCCAAAGCTACTGCTTGCGTTTGTGCGGGAGATAGTTTATCGGAACCGTCTGCTTTTAATTGTAATGGATTTTCAGAATGGGAGTCCCCACAGGTAATAATGGGTGATAAAAATGTCCCGATTAATAATGAAGTGGCGGCGACTGCAATGAATTTGAAAGGATTTTGTTTATTCATAGATCGTATATTCTTCTCCTTTGTTTAATTAGACTGGATTCAAGAACATTAGTTCCATACATCCCCATTTCCTCAAATCGAATTTTCCATAAAATACTTGAACGAAAGTTTAAATTTTGGGAACCTTTCCGTATGGCTTCCACAGTTCTTATCCCATTTGCCGAAGGTTTCGAGGAAATGGAAGGTATTATACTCGTAGACGTTCTTAGGCGCGGGAATGTATCGGTTGTTACAGCTTCATTGAATGAAGCACCGGTAGTCGCCGCGAGAAAAACAATTCACCTAACAGATAAAACATTACTCTCCGTAAAAGATCAAATTTTCGATATTATCATTTTACCCGGTGGACAGGAAGGGGCGAAAAATCTTCAAAATTCGGATTTGCTGAAAAAGATAATCTTCAAACACAGGGATCTGGGAAAAGAAATCGGAGCCATTTGCGCCGCACCGAATGTACTCAGAAACTGGGGGATCATCTCGGAAGAGGATAAATTCACCGCCTTCCCCACAAGTCTTATGTTAGGTGAAGGCGGGGTATATACATCGGACAGAATCGTTTCACATAATAAAGTGCTTACGAGTTTAGGGCCCGGGTCTGCTTTTGAATTTGCTCTTTTTATCTTGGAAAAACTGGAAGGAAAGGAAACCAGAATCAAGGTGGAAGCGGCGCTTCACTTACCTTAGTTTATTTCATCTCTTTCGGCGATAATTGCCTGAATGGCGGCGGCTTCGTCAGCATACACTTCCAAATGACTCTCCATTCCGGTAAGCTTAAACACTTTGGCAACGGAACCATGCACATGGCAAACTTTGAGATTGCCATGGTATTTTTTAAGCTTGTACATCGCAGTGACCAAAGTTCCGATCCCGGAAGAGTCCATAAACGGAACTTTCGCTAGATTCACTACAATCTCATACTGCTGAGTTTTGATCTTAGAATCGAGAATGTCCTTTAGCTCTTTGGCATTATAAAGGTCCACTTCTCCTTCCAGAGCAATCACTGGAATTGAATCTATTATGGTCTCGTGAATCAACATTTTGTTTGAGTTTTCATATCAAAAGGAAATGGAAAAGAAAAAAACTTACATCCTAAAAACGCCGAAAGGTTTTCTTTCTTCGTCTCGCTTGGAAACAATCGACAAGGCCCGCCCTAAAGTCACCCTAGTTTCGCTCGGGTCTAAAACCCCATCATCCCACAAACGTGCGGAACTGTAGATAGAAGAAGATTTTTTCTCATAATCGTCTAAGATAGGTTTTTTGAATTTGACTTCTTCTTCCGGAGTAAGTGTCTTTCCTTCCTTTTCCGCCTGATCCAGTTTCACTGTCCAAAGTACATTGGAGGCCTGCTCTCCTCCCATGACCGAAATTTTCGCGTTAGGCCACATCCATAAAAAATCCGGTGAAAACGCCCTACCGCACATTCCATAATTTCCCGCCCCGTAGGAACCCCCAATAACAACAGTTAATTTTGGTACGGTTGTAGTGGAAACCGCATTGACCATCTTTGCTCCGTCTCTTGCAATCCCTGCATTTTCGAATTTTTTCCCCACCATAAACCCTGTTATATTTTGTAAAAATAGAAGAGGAATTCTCCTCTGGTCGCAAAGTTCGATAAAATGAGCGGCTTTCAAAGCACTCTCGGAAAACAGTACTCCGTTGTTGGCAATGATCCCTACAGGATATCCGAAAATTTCGGAAAACCCACAAACAAGAGTCGTCGCATATAATTTTTTGAATTCATGAAAGCGGGAACCATCCACCAAACGGGCGATAATTTCCTTCACATCGTAGGATTTGCGGGAATCTTTTTGGATGATTCCGTAGATTTCCTCTCCCGGATAAAGCGGATCCTGAGAAGGTAGAGAAACCGTTTTCTTTTTGTGATTTAGATTTTTAATAATGGAACGTGTAATTTCAATGGCATGAAAATCGTCTTCCGCAAGATGATCCGTTACTCCGGAAACACGACAATGAACGTCTGCACCACCTAACTCTTCCGGTGTGACGACCTCACCCGTTGCCGCTTTGACAAGAGGTGGGCCTCCCAGGAATATGGTTCCGTTTCCCTTTACGATCACGGATTCGTCGGACATTGCGGGAATATAGGCTCCACCGGCAGTGCAAGATCCCATAACAACCGCTATCTGAGAAATTCCCTTTGCGCTCATATTCGCCTGGTTGAAAAATATTTTACCGAAATGATCCTTGTCCGGAAAAACTTCATCCTGCAAAGGAAGGAATGCTCCGCCGGAATCCACAAGGTATACACAAGGAAGATGATTTTTTTCGGCAATTTCCTGAGCACGTAAATGTTTTTTGACCGTAAGAGGATAATAAGTTCCTCCTTTTACGGTAGCGTCATTGGCAACGATCATACATTCCACGCCTTCAATCCGACCGATCCCAGTTATGATCCCCGCAGATGGAACAACATCGGGATAAACTTCATGAGCGGCAAGAGTGGAAAGTTCCAAAAATTCGGTATCAACATCTAACAAATGCTCAATTCTCTCTCTGGCGGTAAGTTTGCCTCTGGACTTGTGCTTTTCCTGCGCCTTTTCCCCACCACCTAACTTTACTTGTTTAATGGTTTGGCGAATGGGAACAACCAATTCCAAAAATGCGGATCTGTTTTCTTGGAACTCTTTGGCGGAGTTTCGGATGTTAGATAGAATGGTTTCCATGTTTATTCCTCAGGATTTATTTTATTGCGGGAGAAATGAAATGTTTTTGATTTATTTCTGGAATAGGAATCCACCAAATATTCGATCTTAACGGAAAGTTCCTCAGGGCATTCTTCCATTGGCAGATGTTTGGCGGGGACTGTAGCTAGGCCGCTTGTTCGAAGAGTCATTTTGATAAACTCGGTTTGATAAGGGGAAAGTCTGGTATCCTCGTCTCCAACGATGATTTGACGTAGTCCGATCAAAGATTTGACTCCGTCTTCCGCATCTCTCAAAGCATGAGAAGAACGATCCACATTATTCAGATACTCTAGAGTGTTTTTGCGGGCACTACCGGCAAATAACATCTGATAGGTGTCTTTTTCCCAACCTTTCTCGAACACAAATCCCTTTTTAGTTAAAAAGATTTGGTAAAAGAACCTAAGGAAAGGCGGACGAAACAAAAAAGACAATATGAATCCGAAAATAGGAATCCGAAGCAAACTCACCGGAAGATAAAAACGAAATTTCGGTAAATTCAAAAAGCCGTTCACTATGGTTAAGGACTTCACAAGCTCGGGGTGTTCTTTTAACAAAAAAGCAAGTATGGGTAAAGCGTAATCATGAACCACCACATGAACTTTTTTTTCACCTACCAATTTTTCCAAAAAGGAATACAAATGATATGCCTGCATTCTATGGGACAAAGGGGAATTCGGTCTTTCACTTAAACCCACTCCTAAAAAATCGGGAGCAATGACTCTGTATTTTTTTTCCAGAATGCCGATCAACTTTCTGTAATGATAGGAAGTTATTAAAAATCCGTGCAAAAGCAAAACGATCTCATCCTGTTTTCCACTTTCTCTGTAAAAAAAACGGACTCCGTTTACTTCCAAATATTTTCCCGAATTGATATGCTCTTGCAAAGAGGGATTCAAAACTTACTTACCTTCCAATAAATTCGAATACAAATTTCTCAAATAATCTTCTTCAAAATCCAAAAGATCCACGCTCCTACGAGCCATGATTTTTTTCGTATCGGCAAGGAAAGATTCCAACTGATAATGTTTTCCAGCGCTGATCCAGGTGAAAGGATGTTGGTATCCCGAAACTCTTGCATCCAACAAGTTGGAACCGATATCTACGACCGATCCCGTATTCAACATGACTCCGATGGCGATTTTGGCAAAAGGCCCCAATACCGAACCGAATTTGATCGTTCCGGTATTTGTTTCCGAATCACTTAACTTTAATTTTACGATACCGTAATTGTTTTTTAAATCGCTAGTGGTAGCCAAAGCTCCCAGATTCACCCAACTGGAAACAAAGGAATGACCGAGAAAACCTTCATGGTGTTTGTTGGCGTAATCCAAGATAATAGAATTTTCAACTTCTCCGCCGATCCTGCAATTTTTTCCGATCAAACTTCCGCCTGCAATTCTGGCATTATCTATTTGAGAAGATTTACCGATATAGAGGGGACCTTCCAAAAAGCTGAAGGAAGATATTTTGGCCCCTTCGTCCACAAGAATAGGTCCGGTCGAAGTATCGAAAACCACTCCTGGATAAACAGTGACACTCGGGTGAAGATAAAGATGTTTTTCCTTACCTACGATATGAAATCCCGATCCTTTGATTTTATAATTTTTACGGTATTTTTTCCAGTCCTTATTCAGACTGAGTATTTCTTCTATAATGGAAGTAACAACTCTTTGCAATTCCCAAGGCAAATAACTTTCGGCAAGAATCGTCTCATCATACGAAATCTCTTTAAAAGGTAAAAGATCCGGATGTCTTTGCAAAACGAGCCTGGTAAAGCCGGGATCATCTGCCGTATAATATATATTTGCTGACGGGTATTTGAATCGAAGTTTGTCCAACAAATTCATTCCCCCCAAATTCCATTCCAAGAAAGAGTGAAACCTGGAAATGGGGTCTAAAATTTTGGGGCGATTTCGTTCGTCAATTAGGATCGATTTCACGATTTTTTACTCAACGGTTACCGATTTTGCCAAGTTACGCGGTTGGTCCACATTGCATCCGCGTAAGATTGCAATATGATAGGATAACAACTGTAAAGGGACGACTGCAAGTAATGGAACCAAAGGATCTGCAATACTAGGAATCTCGAAAGTGAAATCTGCCATGGATTGGATTTCTTTGTCGCCTTCCGTTACGATGGCAATCACTCTTCCTTTTCTGGCTTTGACTTCCTGGATATTGGAAACCACTTTCTCATAAGATGCGTCTTTTGTTGCAATGAAGACAACCGGCATGTCCTCATCAATCAGTGCAATAGGGCCGTGTTTCATTTCCGCTGCAGGATAACCTTCCGCATGAATGTAGGAAATTTCTTTCAACTTCAAAGCTCCTTCCAAAGCCACTGGAAAATTGAACCCTCTTCCCAGATAAAGGAAGTTACGCGCTTGATAAAAGGATTTGGATATCGTTAAAATTTCATCCGCTTTGGAAAGTATCTTCGCCACTTTATCGGGAATCGTATCCAATCCGAATAACAATTCCTGGTATTGACTGAGAGAGATCGTACCTTTTTTGAGCCCGAGATACATTGCCATCATGGTAAGTATGGTAACTTGAGATGTAAACGCCTTTGTAGATGCGACCCCGATTTCAGGACCCGCATGCAAATAAGCGCCCGCATCGGAAGCACGTGCAATGGAAGAACCCACCACATTACAAACTCCGAAGATCAAAGCTCCTTTTGATTTTGCGAGTTCGATCGCCGCCAAAGTATCCGCAGTCTCACCTGACTGGGATACTGCGATGACGATATCTTTTTCCCCTACGACGGGATTGCGATAACGAAACTCGGAAGCATATTCCACTTCCGCAGGAATCCTTGCCAAATCTTCGAAAAGGTATTCGCCGATAAGACCTGCATGCCAGGAAGTTCCGCAACCGATGAGAAGTAGTCTGTCTGCATTCAAAAAACGATTCAGATACTGATCGATCCCGCTCATAAACAGATGGTGTTCTCTGGATACCAACCGACCTCTCATCGCATCTTTGATGGACTTGGGTTGCTCAAAAATTTCTTTGAGCATAAAATGAGGATAACCACCCTTCTCGATATCTTCCAAATCAAGTTCCAGTTTTTGGATAAAAGGAGTTTTAGTGACATTTTCCAGGTTTTTAACAGTGAGGCTTCCGTCTTTAATCACGGCCATTTCACGATCGTTCAGATAAGTTACGTTGTTCGTATATTCGATGATAGGTGTTGCATCGGAAGCTACGAAAAATTCGTCTTCGCCGATTCCTACAACGAGAGGAGATCCTTTCCTCGCGGCAATCATGGTGCGATCGTCATCTTTGGAAAGAACAACGATCGCATAAGCTCCTACCACTTCGTTCAAAGCAAGGCGGACAGCTTCGTCTATGGAACAATTGTTTTGTTTTTTGATCTCTTCGATGAGATGAATGAGAACTTCCGAATCCGTATCGGAATTGAATTTATGGCCGGCCTTTTCCAATTCCTTTTTGATTGCGGAATAGTTTTCAATGATTCCGTTGTGAATGATCGCAAGTTTACCGTCCGTCGAAGTATGAGGATGGGCGTTTTTATCATTCGGCTCTCCGTGAGTTGCCCAACGGGTATGACCGATCCCTACGGTAGCGGAAAGTGTTCTTGTGCCTATTTCAAGTTCAAGATCGGAAACTTTTCCTTTCTTTTTTACGATCTCGAGATTACCGTTTAACATTGCCACACCGGCACTGTCATAACCTCTGTATTCCAGGCGTTTTAATCCTTTGATGATGACGGGAAGAGCATCTCTCTTGCCTAAATAACCTACGATTCCACACATGATTTTACCCTCTTTAAGGTTTGTTGCAAGTCTTCGTTCGACTTTGCTTCTGCAATGACTCGAAATATTGGTTCGGTGTTGGATGGACGAATATGAATCCATCTGTCTTCTTCGGATAACCAAAGTCCGTCTTTTTCGGATGTTTTTGCTTTTGGAAATCCGTTTCTAAATTTTCCATAAAGCGTTTCCAAAGAAAAACCTTTTGGCAAAGGAAAAGATTGTTTTTCCATATGGATGGAAGGTAAGCCGGAAACAAGTGCATCAATGGTTTTATTTTCTTCCGACATCAGATTCAATATATGTCCGATACCGGACAGAGTGTCCCGTCCGAAAGAAGGAACTTTAGGATCAATGACTCCTCCGTTCCCTTCTCCTCCGAACACTGCTTTTTCGGCTAACATTTCTTCTACGACATTCGCTTCTCCTACTTTGGAGCGGATGACCTTGGCACCGAATAGAGAAGCGACATGTTCATTAAGAAAACTTGTGGATAAATTGACGACCACCTTACTCCCCTTTTTCGAAGAAGAAAGTATGTTTTGCAAAGCAAGGGGAAGAGTCAACTCCTCCGATATGGCGCCCAGCTTGGGAGTGAATAAAACCAAACGATCCGCATCGGGATCAAGTGCAAAACCTATATCTGCTTTTGATTTTAAGAATGCTTTTTCCGACGATTTCAAAGCTGCCGGTGTAGGTTCGGGAGGTCTGGGAAAAGTTCCGTCCGGTTTGCAGTTATGTTCAACCACAACGCAACCTAACTCGCGTAAGAATTTCGGAATTACAAAGGAGCCTGCTCCGCCGACAGCATCTACGAATACTTTGAATTTTTTCTTTTTGATCTTTGGCAGATTGATTCGTGCCAGTACCGATTTGATATGCAAATCTATATATTCTTCCCCGAAACCCACAGTGCCTTTGGGATGAATCATCTCGGGTGAAAACTGAAAACGTTTCAATTGATCAATCAAGGTTTCATTTTCCTTCGCATTGAAGAAAAATCCTTCTTTGGAAATAAACTTAAATGCGTTCCATTCCATCGGATTATGAGAAGCGGAAATCATGATCCCACCGCGTGCTTTCGAAAGTTTAACGACTGCCTTGGTAGTGGGAGTGGGAACCAGTCCCAAAGAAAGTATGGAAGAACCATTTGCCAGTAGAGCGGCCGTTAGTAGGTGTTCCAAATAAGGCCCGCTTGGTCTTGAGTCACGTCCGATCACTACGTTTCCATGATTCATCATGGTTGCGAATGACTGCGCAAATAATAAAGCTTCCGAAAGACCAAACCCGTTTGCTATTTTCCCTCTGACTCCGGAGATGGAAATCATCAGGTTGGACAAATCGTATTCTTTAGAAATTCTCATAAATTCTAATCCAAAATGGCGTTTCCAGAGGGGAAGTCTATTCTTTTAGGTTTTAGGAATGGAGGTTTGAAAAAGTAAATGGCGGAAGGAACGGATTTGGGCGATGACAGGATTGAACTGCCGACCCGCTGCTTGTAAGGCAGCTGCTCTCCCAGCTGAGCTAATCGCCCGTTCGTTCGTATAGTCATTAAAAAACACAGGACTTGGATGTCTAGAGTTTTAGAGATTTTAAAGTTTGGATTTCTTAAGAATTTAGGATTGCCCGAAAATAAAAAAGGCCGCAGCTCTCTGCGACCTTTTCATTCATTAGCTATGGGAAAAAATGTTAGGCGCTAGCCGGTTTAGCTAACAAATTGATTTTTGCAGCCATTCTTGCTTTCTTTCTATCAGCGTTCTTTTTATGAATGAGATTGGTTTTTGCAGCTCTGTCTATCTTAGAAGCGTATTTGGAGAAAAAGCCAAGAGCTTCTTCTTTGTTTCCTGATTTGATAGCTTTCAGCAAACCACGTGCGTATGTACGGATTTCCGTTCTGTCTTGTGAATTGCGCTCTTTTCTGCGCTCTGTGCGTCGAATGTCTTTTTTAGAAGATCGTAAATTAGCCAAGGAATGTCCCCTACGAGGAATTTTTACTTATCTTTTGAGTACCACTCTCCGGGTCAAGGCGAAAGAGAAAAAAATCCGAACCATTTCCCCCGGTTTTCGACCTTTCCAAAGAGAGGAAACCCATGTTTTACAGTTTACTGGAATTTGACAAAGAATTAGCAGAAATCATTACAGAAAAACATTTGGATTTAGGGCTGGTACTCAGATTCGCTATCCTTCAACTTTCCCGCGAGAAAGTCTCTGTTTGGGAAAGGGATTCTTCTTTTTCCGAATACCATAATAGAGTGAATCTCTCACGTTCCGATTTTTTTACATTATATCGCAAGTCTTTAGAGAACGAAGTTGACCCGAACGTACTTCTATCTTATGCTTTTACTGAAGCGTTATTGGATATATTGAGACTGTGACACCGGATAAAGGAAAAGGCAATTATATACGAATCGATTCTATCTCGGAAATAGATCCGAATCGTATGTCCATTTCCCAAATCAATCAAAGATTCATTGATAAAGATGACAATCGTTATGCGCTACGTTTCAACAAGGATACAAGACGCATAGAAATCATAAAGATCACTTCCGCTAAGGAATTTGAAGTAGTGAGCACAACGGGAGATACAAATATCCCTTCCAAACCCACTCTCTCATCGATCAAAGATTTATCCGAAACTTCCAAACGAATTCCCCCGAAAGAATCGGAAAATCAAAACACTCCTCCGGAAGAACCTACCGACTTTCTGATGGAAGGCGATATCGATCTGAATATTATGGATGGAACGGAAACAGTGTCCCATCCGTCCTCTCTCTCACTTGATTCCGATACATCTCCTTCTTTACAACCGAATTTGGAAACAACCGAATTTCGTCCCGCAAGAGGACTCATCGATCATTTCATCAAGATGCTTGGAACTTATAAGGAAAGATCAAACGCAATCATCAAAAACTTACAAGCATCCCGTATTTTTGAAATTACGGGAGATCCCTCAGAAAATAAAAATATTGTAGGGAATTTAGCTAGAGAATTTGAATCACAAGTTTTTGAAGCATTGGATAAAATGGTCGATTTGCATAAAGAAATGTCGTCATATCCTCGTCCAATTACTTATTATATCTCAAAAGCTCCCGCCGACAAACGGGAAGAGATGAAACTTATTGAGTCAGATAAAGATAAGCTGGACAATCTTCATCTATTTGAAATGCAAAGACATGCAGAAACTATCATTAAGGATTTGAAAAAACTAAGTCTTCAGTTGATGAATATTCTGAACTTGAAGACGGAAACACAAGTTAAACAATTACAATATCCCAACCAACTCATGTATGTCGATGCGAAGACTGCATCATTGTATTTTTCGCAAGACTTGGACAAGTCCATTATGGAGGTTGAGAACTGGAAAAAACAAAAATGAATAAAGAACTAGCTGAATCAGAAGTAAAAGCACTATTAGAAAAAATAAGAACAGACTATAGAGAAAATGCCAAACTCCACCCCAAGGCATTCGACATTGTAGAATTCGAAAAAAGATACCTTCAAATCCTCCAACTGAGAGGCAATATAACAAAGTTTATATCGGAAGAAGTGGTTTTTTTAGAACAACTCAAAAGTAAATACAAAGAACTGGTCGCAAAGAAAGAAGCCGGCAAAGGCGAAACACTCAACCGAATTATGGATGAGTCTTTGGAAAGATTGTCCAAATATTCCAAGATAGATTTTCATCCTATGGCAAAAACGGAAATCCGCTATTTTTACGGTGCCATGGTGGATTTTGCGGAAATAGAACTTCCCGTATTATTGAATATATTCAAAGGCACGATCGAATTTTCTCAAATCCAGGACAGCATAGTTCAAATAGAACGAATCGGTGTTACACGAAGAGGTATGCCTTCCTTACGAATCCAGGAGGCGGTCAAAAACTTTTTGGATGCAAACGGAAACACCGTAATGATTGAAAAAGTTTCTCAGAACCTTTTGAAGGACGGTTGTTTCGCTCTCAAAAATCTGGCGACATCCATCCATGAATTGGTGTCTAAAAACCGTGTGAATCCGGATCTGATCATCCGAATCAACGAAAAGGATTTTCCTAAGGCTTCCGCCGAATTCAACGGCAGAAAATTCGGCGAAAGTTTGGATCGGGTTACTGAACGATGCATAGGAATCATTCAAGATTTTAGAATGAATGCCTTGCTAGGTATGGATAATTAATTTTAATTATGCAAAATGACCCCTATTCTACTTGGCGTTGCCGATACAATTGAATCCGAATTCAATGCAGAGGAATACAAATCTTCCTCTGCTCTAGAAAAATATTATAAAATACTATTTCGTTCCGTTGATAAACTATTTACCTTTTTAGGAACGGACCGAACCAAAATAGCTCCCTACCTTACCGATTTTGTTTCCGTAGAAGCCCAATCTTTGGCAAGGGAAGGTTACGGTTTTACGGTTCGTGATGCCAATGATTTGGGATTCACAGGAATTGCATGTCATGTTGTGGATTTGGGTGGGGCCAGTGTGGGAGGAGCTCTTCAACAAGCTTACACCATCATTTCCTCCAATCCCGACAGTATTGTGTTAGTTGCCGCGGCGGATGTTCCCAAATCCGTATTCAAACAAGTCTCCGATTTAAAAAGACTGACTGCAACGGTTTGCCACAAGGATTGGGAGATCCCTTACGGCTCCACGCTCATCGGACTGTATGCGATCCTCGCAGAAAGATTGATGAAAGATTCGGGAGTAAACTCGGAAGATTTTGAAAAGATTACAAAGTGTTTCCGGGAGAAAGCAATTTCCAATCCGCGCGCTTTCCAATTCGAAAAAGAACTAACCGACAAACAGCTTCGCAAACCCCTGGCAGGTCCTTACTCCACTCCTATGATCGCAATCGTAACGGATCACGGATTCGCAACTTTGATCACGACCGAAGCCAAAAAACAAGAGTTAATCGACAAAGGGATTATCAGAAAAGACGCTGAACATATTTATCTCTCCGGCGCGGGCCATGCTGCCCATACGGAATATTTCATTCAGAAAAAAGATCTGGCGAGTCCCGCAGCCATCGCCGCAGAACGCGCGTTTTCCCTTTCCGGCTGGGAGAGAGAAGATATCGATTATGCCTGGATCTACGATTGTTTTACAGGCATGATCATTAACCAGGCGAGTTTGTATTTCGGAAAACCGGTAAAAGAAGTGGCGGCCGGTTTGCATGAGGGAAAAATTCCTACAGGCAATAGACAAATTCCCATCAATTTGGGCGGAGGAATTTTGAATTATCAGGCTGCCATGTCCCTCTCCGGCGCCGCAGGACTAATCGACGTGGCAAGCCAATACGGTTTGGCGGTAGATCCGATTCCAGGCCGCTTGAGTGAACCGCCTAAGGTGAGTTTATTGGGAGGAAACGGAGGAATCGACAGTATCAATTCTGTGATTATTTTTTCCAAAGAAGCTCCCAAAAAAGGGAGACGTTCCGCACAACCCACGCGCAATTTGGGAGTCAACGTTCCCGATGCAAAAGACGGAGAAGATGGAGTGATTCTATCGGCAAGTGCCGTACATTTCAATCCTGGCGGAGAAAAAAAACCGCCTTATCTGCTTTGCGCCGTAACAACTAACTCTGGTTCCATGTTACTTACAAATCTATTTTCCGCGGCAGGCGAAGAGATTAAATCCGCTGATACAATTGAAATCGGAAAAACGAAGGTAAAATTAAAAATCCAAAACGGAATCTTACAATCGCATCTGATTTAGACGTTTCGTTTTGAAGATCGAATGATCTTCAAAACTCAAAACTGTTTTAGAAACCGAAGATTGCCCGACTGGAAGTAACGAATGTCATGGATGTTGTATCGCATCATCACAAGTCGATCCAGTCCCAATCCGAAGGCGAATCCTGACCATTTTTTTGGATCAAGCCCCGCATGACTCAGCACATTCGGATGCACTAGTCCGCAAGGAAGCAATTCCAACCAACCGGATTGTTTGCAAACGGAACAACCCTTCCCTTCACAAACAAGGCAGTTGATATCCAATTCAAATCCGGGCTCTACGAAAGGGAAATAACCGGGGCGAAGTCTTGTCTTCACTTCTTTGCGGAATACACGGGACAATAAAGTCTCCATGGTATAGATAAGATGAGCGATGGAAATCCCTTCCCCCACTACCATTCCTTCAACTTGATAAAATGTATTTTCGTGAGATGCATCCACTTCTTCATAACGGAACACTCTGCCCGGAGCGATGATGCGAAAGGGAGGTTTTAAGTTACGAAGTGCACGCACTTGTATGGCGGAAGTATGAGTGCGAAGCAAGTTTCCATCCTTTGTATAGAAAGTATCTTGCATATCCCGCGCAGGGTGGTCTTCGGTAAAGTTCAATGCTCCGAAATTGTTTTCATCGGTTTCCACTTCCGGGCCATCCATAATGGAAAAACCCATGGATGTGAAAATATCCTCAATCTCGTATTGGATTTGGGAAATAGGATGAAGAGATCCTTTTTCTTTGGGTTCTTCGGTCCGCAAAACATCGAAAAATTCTGATTTGAGTTTTACTTCGTAGAACTCTTCTTTGATATTGCTTCTCTTCAATTCAACGATGGATTCGATCTTGGTTTGGGCTTCATTCGCGAGCTTACCCACTGTTTTTTTCTCATCTACGGAAAGGCTCGCAAGTCCTTTCAATACTTGAGTGAGCTTTCCTTTTTTCCCGATAAAGTTGTTTTTGTTTGTATCCAACTCTTCTTCGGATTGTGCCTGGGATAAAGTCTCTTCCGCTTCTACAATGATGGATTCGATTTCTTTTATGATGCTCATTTGATTTCTCTCTCTAAAACGAGTTTTGTCAACTCAGGATAAATTCCGCCGAAAGCACCGTTTGACATGGCAAGTACGATGATCTTTGATTTGGCGAGTTTCGGAATTTCTTTTTTGATTTGAACCAGTATGTCTTTCGGATCTTTGCAATAGAAGGAAGATGCTTTTGTTTTTGCCTTAGTATCTTTGACCAACTTTTTTACATTCAATCTCAATTTGGAAGCGACTTTGTTTACCTGATATACTTCCGTGATAAACACATAATCGGAACCTTTGAAGGACGCGGCAAAATCATCCTGGAAAACATTTCTATGGGACGTAGCGCTCCTCGGTTCGAACAAGGAAATGATTTTATAACCTGGATAAGCCTCTTTGTGCGCCTTGATTGTTTCCAATATGGCCACCGGGTGATGGGCGAAATCTTCAACGAGTAGAGAGGTTTCATTCCGAACAAGAACTTCCTGTCTTCTCTTCACTCCTGGAAATCTGAGAAATGCTTCCAAAATCTCCTTTTTCTTCGAAGGTGCGATCGCCAAACAAACCCGAACAGCCGCTTCCGCATTGCGATAATTATGCGATCCGATCAAAGAAGGTTTCAAAATGTTTTTGGATTTGTTTTCGCTCAAAACGCCTTTTACATAATTCAAGATGGAATCTTTTTCATTCAGCTCGAACGGTTCCACAGGTGCGTGTTTGTATCCGTCAATGATGGAATTCAAATTTTTGGACCCTTTCCAATACAAAACCTTTCCGGCCCCCGGCACAAGATTGAGAAGTCGTTTGAACATGACTTTGATCGCATCAAGATTTGCGAAAATATCGGCATGATCGAAGTCGAGAGCGTTTAACACCAGATAGAAGGGTCTGTAATGTAAAAATTTGGAACTTTTGTCGAAAAAAGCCGAGTCATATTCGTCCCCTTCGATTACAAAATAATCTCCCTTGCCAAGGGAAAATCCCGCATGACCGTCTTTGCGAATACCGCCTACAAATAGTCCCGGAGCAAGACCGATTTCGGAAAGTATCCAATGAGTTAAAAATGTGGTCGTTGTTTTTCCATGGGTGCCCGCGATTACGATCGGTTTTTTTCCTTTTAGGAAAAAATGACCGATTGCCTGAGCCATGCTCATGTACTCTTTACCCGAGTTCAGAACTTCTTCCACTTCGGGATTTCCTCTGGAAATCGCATTTCCTATAATAACTAGATCCGCATCTTTTACATTTTCTTTTCTATAACCGGATTTAGGCGAAAGTCCCCATTCCACCAACTTATCGGACATAGGAGGGTATAGATTTTCATCGGAACCGGATACATCATGCCCGATCTCTTTCAACATATAAGCGAGATTGCCCATAGCAATCCCGCCGATTCCCACTAAGAAAATTTTCAAAAACTCACCGTCCGAACGATATTATAAATAAACAAAGGAAAGAAGGCCAAGAACATAAAAAACAAAGCCGCCTTCAGAAAGAAAAAGAAAAACTCAGCCGTAGTCCAATGACGGATCATGGAAAGATACATATAGGAAAGTTGCAAAGAATACAAAGTACCTATTCCGATAAAAACGAGAGGGAAAGGAGGCGGCAAAATCCAAAAGATAGCCGTGGAAGTGAAAGGTAAAAAAGAAACCGTAAACACATGAGGTTCCGGGCCGTCCCAGTCTTGCAACCTATCACGCATTTTGTGATATAAACGGAAACTATCCAAAAGCCGGAATACGAAAATCATCAGAACATAAAACCCAAAGACGGAAAATACGCCTTGGAACAAAGTCAAACTGGTTTCTTCGTCCGTGTTTGTTACTTTAAAAACAAAAATCTGGATGAGATTACTCACGAACTTGGATAGGATTCCGAGTACGGCAAGACTCAAATGAGTCACAAATAAATCCCTTCCTCCTAATTCATGCTTTTGAAAATAAGATTCGAATGCCGATTTCGGGGAAAAGAAAACATCCCGTAGCAAATCCGAACGGGCCCTGGTAGAATGATTATTTTGCACCTTATTGGATTTTCTGATTGGGGCGTTCCCAACGGGAAGCATTTTTCACGTTCGTTACGGCCTGAATAAAGTTTTGAAAGGTTTCCTCTTTCACGAAACTTGGACTTTCTTCGAAATAAGGAGAAAGATCCCGAACCACAGGGCGATAATTTTGGTTCTTCCACTGAACTTTGGGATAAAAACGAATCTTCCATTTGTATCCAAGGGAATGTTTGACGAATAGATTTCCCTCAGGTTCCGGCTTCACGGCGTCTTTGGAGAAAGAAAGCCCCGGGCCGTTTTCATCATCCGGATACAGATCCGCACGAAGCGACTTTGTGCTGCTTTCCAAAGCATTTCCGATTTCAGGCGAGAGAACGATTCGTTCTCCCGTAGGGCGATTCCAATGATTCACATACGAATCATATTGATTTTTTTTTGCATTGTTCTCTGCAACAATCCTTTGTCCTTGTCCGGTGAATTCTATGGAAGCCAGATAACCGCCGCTATAGATAACAAACTGGCGTTCTCTGAAACTGAGAGAATTGTTTCTAAATTTTTCAATCAAATAGGAATAAGGAGAAATCACATGATCTTTTTCCCTGGCGGCAACTCTTGCGGTATCCGATTCCGTTTTTTTTCCGAAATACAAAGTTCTCCCTGGAAGATCATCAAATTTAATATCCAACAAATCTTCGTTCACCACCAAACGCGGAGCATCTTCTCCGATACAATATGACTTTTGAATCTCTTCCGAGGATGACTCTATGAATTTTGTTTTGAGAACACTCAGATCGGAAAATGAATTTTTCACATTGAAGTTTCCTTCGTAAGTGAGGATGTCCTTTTCATCCGGATGAAAATAAGAAACGGAAAAAATCGGGGATTTTCTCCAACCTCTTTCAAACATACGGAAAAAAATCGGATCTTTTCCGAAGGCAGGCTCTTTTTCTCCGCACCAGGTTTCTTTAGGTGGAAAATAAACAACCGATTTCCAATTTTCCTTCCAGTAATTGGTTTCGGTGATGTTTTCCGTTTTTTCCTCTAAAAAGAAAAATAGGAAAAACAGTAAAACGAAGGAAACAATAACATAGATTAAACGATTTTTCATACTTCAGTTAATGATTTTTTGCGTTTCGAATGAACATAATAAGCACCGATTCCCAGAATCAGACCCGGATAAAAGAATACCCCGATAGCCCAGACGATCAGCTTTTGATTGTCCGAAAGACTGACGGTTTGAACTTCTTCCTTTTTAGGAGGAATTTCCGCGATTCCCGTGTCCTGAAAAAGCCCAGTGACGGATGCATTCGCAAAATGACCGTTCATTACATAAGCAATAAACTGGTCCGTAATCCAGGAAGTGCCCGAATGAACAATGATCCTTCCTTTTTTGTCGTCACCCAGAGAAACAGGTGTTAGAACAACAGAAAGGATTAGGTTTTCTTTGGTTTCTTCCTTGTCTTGTTTCCCGTTATTGTTTTTATCCACAAACGCATCAGTGCCTGTTTCCAAAAGATTTGCCGACTTAAATGAAAAAGGTGTTTCGCCTGTAGATTGTGTCACAAAATAACCGCTATACGGGAAAAGAACTCCCAAATCTTTTTTAGGTAAAAGATCGGTAAGTTTGTTTTCGGAAAAACGTTTCGCTATGATAACTCCGGGCTTTTCCGCTCTTTCCATCAAAGGCTCTTTCTTGAATTGCAGCCCGGAAACTTTCAACAACCAATCGAAGTTTTCGTTTCCTTTCGGTTCGATCGTAATGAATAGTTTTCCGTTTTTTTCCAAAACGAATTTTTTGATCTCGGATTGTGCTTCCGGAGAAAACGGAACCGTTGGGCCCAGGATCGCCACCATATCTGCGTCAGCCGGAAGAACTCCCGGCCATCCTTGCGAAAACCCCAACTCGGCAACTTTAAAATTCAGAAATTGCAAATTCGTATTGAATCTGTTTACCTGTTCATTCGGTACGGAACGGAATCCCACACCGAATCTTTCCCCGTTCGAAGTTGTGAAATAAATCTTTTTCTGTTCCGTGGAAACATTAAAAATACCTGCGATTAACTTACGTTCCAGTTCTTCCAAATCACTCGGTTCTTTGGCAAAGATCTTTTCTTCCGCATAAGGGGTGTTACTATCCAATAAAGAATCTTTTTTGGATCGAATCACAATCGTTCCGTTGGAAGCTTGTCCGAAATCTTTCAATAAGTCGGTTTCCACATCCGCATTGATAAAATTGATCGTGATCAGAGGATTTTCGGTTTTGATCTGGTCGAGCAATATCTCAACATCCGGACGTATCTTGGTCAAGCTGAAGGAGCTTGCAGGACCGTCCGCTTCCAAAGGCCTGGGATAAAAAGCGGTGATCGTTGTTTCTTTGTGAATCTGCTTCAAAAGATTTCTGGAGATGGGAGAAAGAGAATACTTTCCCTTCGAACTCAAATCAAAATTATAATTTCGTTTGATGGCAAAATAATTGAACGCAACTAGCACAGGCAAAACCAATAAAAAACCGAGCAGAGCATTTTGTAATAGAGAACTTTTTGTTTTGCTGAGATTGCTCTGAGCTTCCAGAGAGGACTTTCCGATTTCAGTAAATAACACCTGCAATAAAAATGCAAATGAGAATACAACGATGATCAAAAGTAAAAACTCCCGTACTTTCGGAATGGAGCTGATTTCGGAATTGATTCCTGCGATCATTTGATTGTCGAGATAATCCCTAAGCAAAGAAAACCCGAATGCGGACAATCCGAGAGCCGTGCCGATATAACGGTTGCTGTCTTCTTTCCGAAAACGATGCGCAATCATCCGATAAACAGAATCAGATAACAGAAACAAGGTGATTGCCAGAAGCCATACGATCCTACGGGAAGGATCCGTGATCATTCCATCCAACAAAAAGAACAAAAACAGGGAAACTACACTGATAAAAGGAAAAATACGATCGATTGAAACTAACACAGAACTAACCTCTCCATCTTCTGGATTCCAATACCTTTACGGTAAGGTATAAAAAAAGAAGTGATCCCGTAACAAAGAACATAATTCCCGTTAGAGGAAGAACTCCTTTTGAAAAATTGATATAATGGGAAAATATATGCAGATGAAACAGGATTTTCCTAGTTGTTGCTTGGAACAAATGGGAAAAATACCCGACCACCCAAAGCGTAAGGATGATCAACACGGAAATCAAAAGGGAAATCATCTGGTTTTTGGCAATGCTCGAACCGAAAAGACCGATCGAATAAGTAAAAGTTCCTAGCAAAAACACTCCGATCGTGCCGGAAGCAACGATATAAAGAGGGGCCTGCCAATAACTGTAAAGCAGAATCGGAAAAAGCCCGTTGATGAATATCGTAATGATTCCGCAGATTGTAACACCAAACAGAAATTTGCCGAGAACAATGTCCGCATCGGTGATCGGGCTTGTAAAAAGCAATTCCAGAGTTCCTTTGTTTCTTTCTTCTACGATCGAACCCATGGATATGATGATCATCGCAATGAGGATCGTAGTCATAAAGGATATGAAGGTAACAATGGTGGCTTCTTCATAATTTGCTCTTCCGTTGAAGTTCAAAATCATGATAAAGAGCGCATTCAAAAAAGCGGTTCCGCCCAAAACCAAAGGTCCCATATATGTGCCGAAAAATAATTTTAATTCTTTTTTATAAATCCAAACAGCGATTTGCCAATTCATATTTTCTCCATAAAGATTTGTTCCAAAGATACTTCCTGTTTTTTTAAGGATTCGATTTGGATTCCGGAAGCGATTGCCGAAGTGAATAATTTTTCTTTGAAAGATTTAGGCTCGCGTGCTTTGATCAGAAAAACCGTCTCCTCATTCTGAACGCCTAAGTATTGTAAGTTGTCTTCCGGAGAAAGCTGCGAACGAAGGAAATTTTCCAATTCTTCCTTTCCCCTTCCGGAAAGTCCGATTTCCCAACCTGCCACCCGGCTCATTTCCTCTTCCAATTGTTTCAAACTGAGTTGTTGTCTGAGAGAACCTTTGTGTAAAAATAAAAACTTATCACATGTCTTGTAAATTTCGGAAAGGATATGACTGGAAATCAGAACCGTATGTTCTCCCGCCAAACTGCGGATCAGATTTCTGATCTCTACGATTTGTTTCGGATCGAGTCCGGAAATCGGTTCATCCATAATGACAACCGCAGGATTTCCCAGGATGGCTTGAGCGATTCCCACTCTCTTCCTGAATCCGAGGGACAAAGTGCTGATCAAACGGTCTTTTACTTCCGACAAATTTGTTTTTTGAAGAACGCGATCGATTTCACCGTTTAACTTTGATTCTTCTATTTTTTTCAAACGACTTACGAATTTAAGATAATCTTCCACACTCAGATCTTCGTAAAGAGGAGGAGATTCGGGAAGATAACCTATTTTCTGTTTGGCTTCAAGAGGATGCTCGAAAATGGATTTGCCGTCAATTTGCGCATCCCCCGCACTTGGAATCAGATAACCCGTCAAAATACGAAGGGTTGTCGTTTTTCCGGCTCCGTTTAGACCGAGAAGCCCGACGACTTCTCCCTTTTCCAACTTGAAATTCAAGCCTGTAATGGCTCGTTTTTCCCCATAAAATTTAGATAAATTGCTGACTTGAATCATAACTCTGGTTTTATTTTAAGTATATTTGAACGTATGAATGACTTTTACGAAAAAATCAAAGGCTTTTTCAAGGATGAGTCAAGCTTGTTGGAAGCAAAGCAACTTCTTTCGGAAAATTGGGAGAAATTGGCTCCCGATTATCTCAACAAAATTCTGGAAACCATTCGGGACGCCGTCTTTATCTTAGATTCCAATTGGAACTATATTTATCTGAATTCAAAGGCCTTGGAAATGGTCGAACTTTCCCCCGGTCAAATCATAGGGAAAGAAGTCTGGACGGTCTTCCCCGAAGTCAAAGAAAGCGAGCTCGGAGAAAGGATGAGAACTGCAGTTCGGGAACGCAAGAGCATGCAATTCGAACACATTCATGCCTTGGGGGAAAAATGGTATGATCTTCTCGTTCTTCCTTCTCAAGACTTTTTATTCGTTCTCGCCACGGAGATCACCTCACAAAAGAAGGTGGAACGGGGCTACGAAAGCGTAGTTTCCAAAAACCGTGCCATCATCAATTCCATCCCGGACAAACTCTATCGGATTCATAAAGACGGAATCGTAATTGATTACAAAATGTACCCTGATTTTCCGGGGTGGGATATGCCCTCCGGAAATTCGGAGGAACGATTTTCTTCCGTAGAATCTCTTTTTCCCGAGGAAAGTTTAAGTTCTATCCGTAATATGATTTCACAGGTGCTAACCTTGGATCAAACGCAATCAATTGAATATTCCAAAGAGGAATACGACGGGGTCAAGTTTTACGAGGCAAGGATTGCCAAAAGCGGTCCGGAAGAAGTTTTGGCAATCGTTCGTAACATTACGGAAAGAAAGAAAGCGGAACGCTTGAAAAACGAATTTATCAGTTTGGTAAGCCATGAACTTCGTACTCCCCTGACTTCGATTAAAGGTGCCATCGAACTTTTAATCGGCGGAGTAGCGGGAGATTTGTCCAACCAGGCAAAATCGCTATTGAATATTTGCCGCAAAAACACTCTGCGTCTGGTTCGGTTTGTGACGGATCTACTGGATATAGAAGCACTTGATTCGGGAAATATCAATTTTAAATACAAAGCGTTCTTTCTGGAAGATGTGATTCAAGCTTCCGTTGACGGAATGAGAACATTCGCAGAACAATATCATGTTTTGCTTAATTATCAGAAAGATGCGGATTCCATTTCCGTATATGTGGACGAAGATCGGTTGAATCACTGCGTTACCAATCTGATTTCCAATGCGGTCAAATACACTCCAAAGTATTCGGAAGTTATGATCCGAGTCGGCAAAACCGATTTGGGAGCCTATATTCAAGTGATAGACCAAGGTCCGGGAATTGATCCTGATTTTCAACCGAGATTGTTTCACAGATTCGCGCAAGGGACACCCCCCAAAGATAAGTTAGTTGGTGGGACAGGACTGGGATTGTCCATTACCAAGGGATTTATTGAAGTGATGAAAGGATCTATTGATTTTATCACTAGTCCCACGGGAACCTCGTTTACAATTACCTTACCTTTGTATGATTTGAATTCCCTTTCTAAATTCGCAGAAGGACAGAATCAATGAGAACGAACCCGAAACATATCAAAACGGTTTTGATCGTAGAAGATGAAGAAGATATTATTGAAATCCTTCGCATCGCTATTGAATACAATTCCGATTTTAACGTATTCTTTGCAAAAACAGGACCGGAAGGATTGCAAAAAGCAATCATATTGCAACCCGACTTGATCTTGTTAGATGTATTGATGCCGGGAATGAACGGATTGGAATTGATAGAAGAACTGAGAGTATTTCCCGAAACAGCGGGAATTCCTGTTGCTTTCATCACTTCGCGGGTGCAAAAAAACGAAATCCAGGAATACCAAAAAAGAGGGGCGATCGGCGTGATCGAAAAACCATTCGCTCCACTTGAAATCACCGCGAAGATTTATACTTTGTGGAACGAGGCGATAACCAAATAACTTTAATTTGGTGCAGACTCTTTCATAAAGAGCCTCGCACCAAATCGTATCGACTAATAACCTTTTAAAACTTCATCCTGTTTGTTTAGGAGTTTGACAGAAAGTCTGGGCCCTACTTCTTCCACAATCCGGGATGCCACATAGTTCCCCCATCTGGCGGAACGTTTCGGCGTGAATCCATGTGTCAATCCGTAGAGAACACCTGCTGCGAATGCGTCGCCCGCTCCCGTAGTATCCACAGGTTTTACCGGAAATCCGGGAACCAGTTCGATTTTTCCGTCCTGGCAAACGTAAGCACCTTCTTTGCCCGCAGTCATAAATACCAACGGAGATAAAGTCCCGATATAAGCAACCGCTTCCAAAGGATCTTTTTTTCCGCTCAGTGCCAGCCCTTCTTCCGTATTGCAAAAAACCACATCTACATAATCTTTTGTTAGTTGAATGAATTCATCGCGAGTTCGGTTTACACAAAAAGGATCGCTGTATGTAAACGCTACTTTGACCTGGTTGGCTTTTGCTTCTTTCATGGTAAGCTGGCTCGCTTTTTTTGTAGAGTCCCCGTCCCAAAGATAACCTTCCACATAGACAAATTGAGAAGATTTCAAATCTTCCAAATGAATGTCTGAAGGCGAAAGCGAAGTGGAAATACCCAAACAAGTGAGCATGGTTCTCTCCGCATCCGGTGTTGTTAAGACCACACAAGTTCCCGTATGGCCTTCTTTATCAGGAGCTGTCTCAAATCGGACGCCTGCATCCTCCATATCCTTTTTGTAAAATTCACCGTATGTGTCGTGAGTGACTTTTCCCGCATAACAGCAATTTCCACCTGAGTTGGCGATCGCAATCATCGTGTTAGCGGCACTGCCGCCGGATCTGAGTTCTTTTTTGATTTCGTGGAGATCGGCGAGGATTTGTCCTTGTCTCGTTTCATCGACCAGGGTCATTATACCTTTGTCTATTTTTTGTTTATCTAAAAATTTCGGTTCTACGAATGCGATAATATCAACAAGTGCGTTTCCCACACCAAATACGTCATATTTCTTCATGAAAGCTAAATTGAAATCCTTTGGATCTAAGTCCTCTTTTTTTTGAACCAATTGCAGAGAATCTTTAACTCTTCTGACAGAGGAAAAGTATGCAAGAGAATCGTTGGCGGATGGGTGAAGTTCTTGTTTTTGCAGATACTTCCGTTTCCAGTTTGTTGCTATCTGAAATGGGCGCCGGGTTTTATCGCAGGCTTCTTAGAAGAAGTCACGATAGCAGAGATCTATTTTGCCGATTGATCCGTAAACACCGGGAAAGGTTGGTGGTGCATCTGAGTTCGGTGAGACAAAAGAGAAATTTAAGGATTACTTATCAGAGTCATTTGGAAAATGCGGAGAGTTATTATGTGAAGGTGAACTTTCGGCCGGGACATGAGGATTGGGCGGAGATAGGATTGATTGCGGGGAATTTTAGGGTTTCCAGGACTCTGATTGTGAGTTTGATGATATTTTGGGAGATGGAAGGTGAGGGTAAAAAGAGCGTATGTGTTCCTACATTTCAATCGAAGCCCAAAGAGATCATAGTCATCTACCGACTCAAACCCTTCCGATTAACAAGATCCTTCCACCTCCGGCCCTAAACCAAAACCAATCCACATCTTGCGGTTGCAAAATGTAGAATCATTCAGATACTGGAAAAAAATAGGAATCTAATCTATGTTATCTCTCCAAAAACATCCCAATGGACCTCTTGCCAAACAAGTCCTCCTAGTCATTTTAGATGGAGTAGGATTCACCAAACAAGGTGTAAATGACGGAAACGCGGTGGAAGCCGCAAAAATGCCTGTTCTCAAAAACCTTTGGCAAACAAGACCGACACTCCATTTACGGGCACATGGAACCGCCGTGGGAATGCCAAGCGACGAAGATATGGGCAATTCCGAGGTGGGTCATAATGTTCTAGGTTCGGGACGCATTTTCGACCAAGGGGCAAAATTAGTCAGCGCCTCGATTGACTCCAAAGAAATGTTCCAGGGACCTATTTGGAAAAAGATAATCCAAAACGTAAAAACAAACAATTCCACATTACACTTCTTAGGTTTACTATCCGATGGAAATGTTCATAGCCATATAGATCATTTGCGGGCGATGATTGATGTTGCCCAAACGGAAGCAGTTCCCAAAATCAGACTTCATATTTTACTCGATGGTAGGGATGTTCCCGAAAAATCCGCCCTTGATTATCTCACCCCCTTGGAGTCCCATCTAAGCGAACTCAAAAAATCGGGACTGGACATTTCCGTTGCCTCCGGAGGAGGAAGAATGGAAATCACTATGGACCGTTACGAAGCAGATTGGTCAATGGTGGAACGGGGCTGGAAGGTACACGTATTAGGTGAAGGAAGAAAATTTGCTTCTGCTACCGAAGCAATCGAAACGTTCCGCAAAGAAGATCCGAATGTAATCGATCAATACCTTCCTTCCTTTGTTGTTGCGGACCCGACCGGCAAACCGGTCGGGTCTGTGGAAGACGGCGACTCCGTTATCTTTTTTAATTTCAGAGGAGATCGCTCCATTGAAATCTCAAGAGCATTCACGGAAGAAAACTTTGCCCCTTTCAACAGAATCCGATTTCCCAAGATCGAATTTGCAGGCATGATGCAATACGACGGAGATTCATTTATCCCCAAACAATACTTAGTTTCTCCACCGGTCATCGATCGCACAATGGGAGAATATTTGGTGAACGAACATGTAGCTCAGTACGCGATTTCGGAAACGCAAAAATACGGGCATGTTACTTTTTTCTGGAACGGAAATAAATCAGGATACTTCAACCAGGCTCTCGAAACTTACGAAGAAGTGAAATCCGATGTCATTCCTTTTGACCAAAAGCCGGAGATGAAAGCGAAAGAAATCACGGACACTCTCATCCAAGCGATCCAAAGTCACAAATATCCTTTCTTAAGAGTCAATTACGCTAACGGAGATATGGTGGGACATACCGGCAATATGGAAGCAACTGTCAAAGGTTTGGAATACCTGGATTCCTGTATCGACCGTTTGGTAAAAATCTGCAAAGAGTCGGGAACGGTACTTTTTATCACTGCCGATCACGGAAATGCGGATGAAATGTACCAGCTGGACAAAAAAGGACACGCGCAAACTTCCAAAGATGGCAAACCTGTCCCGAAAACCAGCCATACATTGAATCCTGTGCATTTCGTCGTTTTCGATCCGGAATCGAAAATCCAATTCGTAGAACAAGACCCTAACTTCGGTTTAGCGAACATAGCTGCGACCGTATTGGACGTATTGGGATTTGAAGCACCTGTCGGATACCACCAAAGCCTGATCCGAAGGTAGTCTTTCCATGAAGGTTTTTTCTGTTTTAAGTTTCTCTTTTCTTTCCTTATTTTTCATCTCATGCTCCGAAGAGGCAGGATCTCTATCGGAAGCAAAAAAAAAGGAAATCCGAACCAAACTAAGACAGGAAAACTTTCAAGGAGTGGTTCTAGTTGCCAAAGGAAAGGACATTCTATTCAGAGAAACTTTCTATCACAAAAAGGGAAACCAACCGAATCAACTCTACAGAAAACATAGTTTCCCGTTAGGTGAAGTAACAAAACCTTTTACAGCATTTGCACTCAAAGTTCTTCTCAGAGAGAAAAAAATCAAAGAGTCCGATCCTGTAGTCAAATATCTTTCCTGGTTTCCTTATAAAGAAATCACGATTGAAAATTTGCTCAAACATACGAGCGGACTTCCCCGATTCATAGAAATCGATTCCCATTTTGATTCCAAACCGGAAGCTCAAAAAAGAAGTCAGGTTCGTAATAGTTTTACCTCTTCCGTCTTACTACCTTCCTTTCTCCCAGGAGAATATTGGAAGTATACAAGACTCGATTATTTTATATTAGGCTATCTGATTGAGGCACTTTCTGAAAAATCATATTCAGATTATATCAAAGAAACCATTTTAAAACCCTTGAATATGAATCATTCCTACGTGGATGTTCATGATCCGTTTCTGGGAAATAGCGGAATTTATTCCAATCCGGAAGATCTTGTTCTTTGGAAAGAAGAGTTATTACATCCGAGTCTATTACCCAAAAAAGAAGTGGAAAAACTTTTTCAAAAAACCATCCTACAGGATTCCATTTCGCAAGATTCTATTTTCTTCGGAGAAGGGATGTATGTAGGAGAGTATTTTCATTGGGCCTATGGAAAGGCAAAAGGAATCGCCAATCTATTTTATCAAGATAGGAAAAGCGATATATTGATATCGATTGTAAATCCCTGGGGAGGTACCAAGGGAGATTTGTCCTTTTATAAATCCATTCTCACCGAATCTCTATTTGGCGGAAAAAAACTAAAACTGAGAGACGTTCCCAAAAACCAAATGGAAGTGGATTTGGAAACTTTGATGAAAGAAAACAAAGTGCCTGCTGTCGGTGTCGCAGTTTATAAAAATTACAAATTGGTTTGGAAAAAAAACTACGGTGTCCGTAATTTAAAAACTTCTACCAAAGTGACGGACAATACTTTATTTCGCGCTGGCTCCCTTTCCAAAACAGTCACTGCAGTTACGGCAGTGAAATTGGCCGAAGAAGGAAAACTGAATCTGTATTCCAATTGGAATCAAAAACTACTGAAATTTCATATCAGCCTAAAGAAAAAAGAAAAAGGCGCATTTGTTAATCTGGACAGTCTGCTCTCTCATACGAGCGGACTCACGGAAAAAGGAAATTGGGATGATCCGATCAACCAAAACAAAAAGCACCTAACAGATATTCAGGATTCCTTCTCTCCGAAACCCGGCCACGGTCTGGAAATATACTACAAACCGGGATCTAAATCCCGTTATTCGGGAGCGGGTTATAGCGTCATCCAGGAAGCAATCGTAGAAGCGACAAAACTTTCCTTTCCTAAAGTAATCACTAAATATGTAGGAAAACCCTTAGGTTGGAAACGAAGCAGCTTTCGTCAAAATCTTACCGAAGCGGACGATCACTGCGAAGGTCATGATGAAAAGGGGGAAATTCTGGAAGAAAAAAAATTCGTCACCCCCGAACTGGCCGCAGGGGGACTCTGGACCACTCCCGAAGAGATTGGAAACGTATTTGCGGAAGTGGCGCTCGCCACCAAAGGCGGGTCGTCTCTTATTTCCGAATCTTCTGCAAAATACCTGCTCACTCCGAAAATGAGTGCTGCGAACCTGACAGTGCACGCCCTCGTGGGCAGGGGCTTTTTCATCAATCAATCCGGACCTTCCGAGTATTTTTTCCATGGTGGCCATACAAAGGGACATAAGTCGCTGGCATTTTTCAACGCGGGCAAGGGATATGGGATCGTAATTATGACCAATTCGGAAAATGGCTCCGGTCTTATCTGGAGAATCCTCGGGGCTGTTTCCGCTCAAGAAAAATGGGATAAATTCGTAAATTAATCTGATTGACCAATGTCAAAAATTGATTATCCTCTAAGCGTTTAATGGAATACACTGAGTCAAAGACAAATGACATTATAGTTCTGAAACTTTTCGGAAACTTAGATATGTTAAATGCCGGAATCCTGAAGGAAAGAATCAGGGAGTCTTTTGCTCAAAACGAGTTCAAATTCATATTTGATCTGGAAGGAGTGAACTTCATCGACTCTTCCGGTTTCGGGCTGATCATGTCGCTCAACGACAAACTTGCCGAATCAGGCGGAGGGCTTAGGATCGCAAATGTATCCAAAACCATCCAACAAATTTTCCGTATCTCTAAAATCTCTTCCGTGATTTTGATTTTTGAATCTCTGGACGAAGCACTTTCTTCTTTTAAGAAGTAAACGCACCTACCATCTTTTTCCAAAAATTCCGCAGTTTCGCTACTTTGGCATTTCCCGGAGAATTTTCCTCCATCGTTTCCAATAAGACTCCCGCCTTGTCCGTATTTTTCATATGCATCAGAATTTCAGTTAACAAAAGTAAGTTTTTAAAATTTTTGGGATCGCGGAGTCTGAGTCTTTCCGAAAAATCACAAGCTTGTTCATAGTTTCTTTTTTGTTTATAAGCAAACGCGATGTAAAAAAGAAAATCAGTATCCTGCGGATTGGTCTTTAGATATTTTTCCGCATGAACAATCGCTTCTTCATATCTTTCCGATTTGATATATAGCTTGGAAAGTTCCCGCAAACAGTAAGGATCTTCCGATTCGGATTCCAAAGCCAACTCAAGAGAAATGATCGCATTTTCCCAATTTCCATCCCGATAAGATTGAATTCCTTCATTTAATTTAACATAGTATTCTTTTTGTTTGGTGGTAGTCGTCGATCGATCCGTTTTTTCTTCCAAAAAGGAAATCCGAAGCAAACTGAAATCATCCGTGAACTCTCCTGTTTCCAGGATTGCTTCTTCGATTTGATACAAATCCCCTTCCCCTTCTTCGACACGTTTGAGAAATAAAGTTTCATCATCATTAATTACACGCGATTCTTCATCTTCACTGATCAGAATATCATCCCTTCCATCCGAACCGATGATCACAACATCCCCCGGCTTCAAAGGAAAAACCTGGATGGAAACTTCTTCTCCGTTCATCTCGGTAAATCCGATCTTACGAAGAGAATGTTCCTGATCCAAAAACCCTGCGATTCCATCACGATACAAAACCAACCACGGATGTTCCGCATTGATAAAATACAATGTCCCTGTCTCTTCATCAACTAGTCCCATAACAGCTGATAGCAGCATATGTCCGTCGAAACTGATAAAAACATTATGCACTTCCTGAAAACATTCTTTCAGCCATCTCTCTGGATGACGGTCTTGCATATATTTCAGTTTTTGGGTTCTGGTCACAATCGACTTGAAAACTGTTCCCATCACAAGAGCGCCTCCGGCACCTTGAATGGATTTTCCCATAGCATCCGCATTTAAGAAGACGGTGTATTTTTTTCCGAGAAGAAGAATCGTATCCGTCGCGGTAAGATCTCCTCCGATTTCCGATTTTCTGTTTCGGAAGCTGAATTCTTTTTTTTGCCTCTCCAGGATGGAAACAGAAACCGTCTCCGATTTTGCAAAAGCACCTCGCAAAGGTTTGATGAGAAGCGAGGTAAGAAAATAATCCCCATCCTGTTTTTCCTTCAGTTTTTGAACTTCTTCCAAAGTTTCATTCAACTCGTGAGTTCTTTGTTCCACCAAATCTTCCAAATTGTTTTGATGAACATGCAGCTCTTCTTTCATTTCTACAAACACTCTTCCCATCTGTCCGATCTCGTCTTTGCGTTTTGTAGGAAGTGTTTCCGGTTTCCAATTTTCAATATCGTTCATTGCATTGGTGAGCAATTTGATGGCTTCCACCATATCTTGGGAAAATAAAAACGAAGTTACGAAGATGATTCCGAATAACAAGAATGATGCGATTGTAAAAAAGGACCAAATTTTGAATGTTTTGGATTCCACTTCGTTTTCATCGATCATCACGTTGAATTCCAGATTTTGAAGAGTGTTTTCCTTTCCGGTATAAGGAATCTTAACTATATAATAAGGTTTGTCCTTAAAATGAAATCTTTGGTTGTTTTCCAAAAGTTTGGGATCTTCTTTGATCACCGAACGAATGATATCCGAGCCGATCGTCTTTACCCTACCTTCCTGAAGAATGGCAAGATGAATTCTATTGTCTTTGGAAATGGTTTTTGTAAACTTATCGTCCACCACTTGACCGATGAGGATCGTGCCTCTCCCCATCAAGGGAGCTGCAAGACGAAAGCCTAACCCGCTATGTCCGTCTTCCAGGCTTGCCGCCCACTGTCCCTGCAATGCTTTCTGAATGATCGGCTGATTTTTTTTATCGTCTCCGAAATCCTTCGGCCTGTGAAAACGAAAAAGCACCTTGCCGTTTGCATCCCCGATTTCAAATAGGGAAAGCCCGTAACGGTTCATGATTTTTTGAAAATAACCGAGCTCCGAAAAAAATATGTTTCGATTGTTCAATCCCCTTTCTAAAATTCCTTTCGTAGTAGGATTGATCGTAATTTCTTCCAATAAAAGCCGCAATTTTTCTTCTTTAAAATCCAGTTCCCTTTGGAAGTTTCGGGATAAGTCTTCCGCCCTTTGCGTTTGCGGTATATTCTTTACAGCTTGTAATAGGTAGGCAAAACTTGTAGTGAGTGCCAAAACCAATATGATTTGACTGACACTCAGGATGAGTAAAAATTTATAACGAATGCTCATAAGATTTCATGTCCAAACTAAACCTTAACCTTTTCGTATTTCAATCTGATGACATTCTCTTAAACGAATCGTGTAATCCGGCGTACTAATACAAATGAAATCCAATACGTTTCTATTTTTTGTACTAATTTCCCTACTCCTTTTCTATTATCTCATCGAACTTTTGATTCATCGGGGCACATTATCGGGTTTTCGAAATAGAATCCATGTCAACGGAACCAGAGGAAAATCCAGTATAACAAGACTTATACGTGCAGGACTTGCCGCAAGTGGAGAGAGGGTTTTTGCAAAAACCACAGGCACTTTGGCGAGAATGATATTGCCCGATGGAACGGAAAGAGCGGTGCATCGTTTCGGCAGACCCTCCATCCTGGAACAAATTTCCATCCTGAAGGCCGCAAAAAAGGAAAAAGCGACTTCCATCGTCATCGAATGTATGGCTTTGGAACCGCGTTACCAATGGGCCAGCGAAGGAATGATTTTAAAATCCACAATCGGAGTGATCTCCAATATCAGAGAAGATCATCTGGATGTAATGGGACCTAACTTGGATGATGTGGCGCTAGCGCTAGCTTCCACGGTTCCCATTGGAGGTAAATTGATTACCGGAGAAACCAAATTCAAAAAAATCATCGGGGAAGTTTGCAAAGACAGAAATACCGATTGGATCGAAGTGAGTGAAAATTCTCCAAAGGATTCTTTGATCACGGATGCGGAGATTGCAAAATTTTCCTATTGGGAACATAAGGAGAACGTTTCCATCGCGCTGAAGGTTTGCTTGGAATTAGGTGTTAGTCGAAACATTGCCCTTCAAGGAATGATCCATTCGGAACCTGATCCGGGTGCCCTCACTGTTTTACCGATTCAGTTTTTCGGAAAAGACATACTGTTCGTCAACGCAATGGCTGCCAATGATACGGAAAGTACCAGAATGATTTGGAACGAAGCGAAAAAACGGTATTCGAAGGATCGTTCCGGATTTTTACTTTTCCATTGCAGAGAAGACCGACTGGAAAGAAGCAAATTACTGGCCCAAGAGATCGCAAAGTGGGCGGATGTGAATGCCATCTTTCTCATCGGAACGGGAACGAAATACGCGATGCATTACCTGAAGAAAGAATGTAAGGAAGGAATGCGCGTTTTCAATTGGGAAGATTATAATATAGATTTGATTTTTGAATCTCTTGTGGCACAAATGAAACCGAGATCCTTTGTCTTGGGACTCGGAAATATTGCCGGAATGGGACTTGAGCTCACTCAGTATCTGAAAAACAGGGCAAAGATAGACAATAGAAATGAATGATATTTTATCTCTCTCCATAGGACTCAGTCTTGTCATAAGTCTGGTCTTTTCCGAATTTTTCGGAATTGTAGGAACAGGACTTGTCGTTCCGGGTTATATCGCCCTCAACCTGAACCATCCCAAAAACCTCGCGATTACATTTTTAATTGCACTGTTTGCTTATCTAACGGTGGAACTACTTTCTTTTCTATTCATTTTATTCGGAAAAAGAAAGACCGTACTCATTCTGTTATTTGGTTATTTTTACGGGTATCTTTTCAATTTTCAGATTCTACCCGATATAGAAACTCCTCTTCTTTCCGATGTAAGAAGCATCGGATTCATCATCCCCGGTCTGATAGGAATCTGGTTCGAAAGGCAAGGTGTAATTGAAACCACGTCCGTTCTGGTGATCGCATCCATCATGGTGAAAATGTTACTGATTCTTTCCATAGGTTCCGAATTTTTATGATCACGCGCATCTACTGGAATTTTTGGAAACATTCGAGCATTGCCATCGCACTCTTGGCGTTATTCGCGGTTTTGGGATTGGTAGCGACGGAATCCTTTAAAGTAAAAAAGGAACAACCTTATTTTAAAAAGAAAATCCATGCGGCAAAATTGGCGGAACGAGCTTTTCAGGTTTTACGCTCGGATCTATTGAAGAAGAAAAAACCGGATTATAAGGATTGGGACCCGGCTAACACCGGTCTTATCGGCGAGTTCTTAAGTCCGGTTACGAGCAACACCGGATCCCTTTCTTCCAAACAAACGTCCGTAAATCCGAACTTTGCGGCAGTGATTTTGCATTTATTGAAAAGGGCAAAATTGGAAGAAGGAGATACTATCGCAGTTGCAGTTTCAGGATCTTTTCCTGCGATGAACGTTTGTTTGTTTGCAGCATTGGAAACACTCAAATTAAAACCGATGATCATCGCAAGCACTTCCGCTTCCCAATTCGGCGCCAACCATCCTCAGATGTTGTGGCTGGACATGGAAAGAATACTCTCCGAGGAATCCGTTTTCTCCATAAAATCGACACATGCCTCTCTCGGAGGCACCCAGGACAAAGCGATAGGAATGTCCAAAGAAGGGAAGGACTACCTCTTAACGGGAATTAAACGGAATAAGGTGGCCTACATCGATCCGCTCAGCTTCGAAGATTCAATCAGACAAAGAATGGATCTTTATCAAAAACTTGCCGCAGGAAAACAAATCAAAGCATTTATCAATATAGGTGGAGGCACTACCGTTCTCGGAACAAGCCTCGGCAAACAGGTGTTCAAGAGCGGGCTCATCACACAGTTACCCGACGACATCAATCCTCCCGATTCAGTAATCAAAGAATTTTTACAAAGAGACATCCCGGTCATCAATGTCATCCAAGTGGAATCTCTTGCCCGCAAATTCGGTTTACCCATTGCACCGAAAAAAACACCGAAACCGGGAGAAGGAAAAGTGTTCATCCAGGAAGAATACAATCCCTGGTTGTGTATAGGAATCCTGGTATTTCTTTCCATGGGAATGTATGGAATCACCAAATTGGGATGGGGCGGAAACCAAACCGACTTCCAATTGCCGGAAACCATCCGACGCAAATAAATCTTCGGAAAACGCTTGCACCTCTTCCGTCTAAGGATTAGGATAAAATCGTGATCAAAATCATCATACTTTCCCTTCTCTTGTTTTATGTGTTCCGAATCCTTTCCCGATTCTTCAGTTTTTCGGCACATGTGAAACAAGAACAAATCCGATACAAAACGGAAGGTCCCGGACAAGGCTTTCGTAAGGAAAAAGATATCTCCGAAAAAGGAAGGATTTTGGAAGATTAACCCGATTTCTTTTTTCTAAAAATTCCACTCCTACCGATGATAGAATTAGAATGTTTTCTTTCTATCGCATCCTAATCCTCCTCCCTGCACTTTGTTTTGCCATCAATTGCGGTGTTCCCAAAGGAGAATTCGGTTGGGCTACTTCCAAAACAGGCGATCTCGACATTCTGGAAAAACATATCATGATCATCACCGACTATAAGATGATGCGTGACGGTCTTATTTTTTCTCCAACGGACACGATTCATTACGTTTATACATTTTCCCGTAACCCCGGTGTAGAAACGGAAATCTATATCTCACTCAATCGTTATGAACTGGATTATGTGGAAGTGGATATCAAAAAGAAATTTGCAGAGCTGGAATCAAATTCCATCAGGGACGAATTCACAGGACTCATTGCAGGCGAGTACCTTTTGAAAATAGTTCACGAAGGTGAAACTGTGGATGAGGTGAAATTTCAAGTATTGCCCGAAGAAGGTTATACCGAAGATACCATTGAACAAGAGTTAGCTACGGACGAAAAGGACGAATTGATCAAATACTCTCGTTGAACGGAGGAAAAATCACTCCCGTAGTCAAAATCCTTTCCACTCTTTTCTTTTCTTTCAAAGCCAGTTGAATCTCAACTTCTCCGCCAAGCTCAATGACTGAATTATAATAACCGACCGCTTTTTGAAAATCCTTACCGTATTCGGCAAGTACCCCAAGTCGAAATAACAACTGCAATACGGGAATCTTGTCGAGTTTTGTTTTGAGAACCCGAACCACAGCTTCCTGGTCTTCGATTCGAATGTCAAGAAGTCTGTATTGGGAAAGTGCATCGTCTTCCGTAGTTACAAGCAGATCTTTTTTGATTTTTAATTTGCGGGCACGGATTGTTTCCAATTCCTTTTCAGCTTCAATGTGCAAAGTTTCCAATTTTTTCCACTGAGAATAAGCCAGATTCAATTTATTTCGTTCCGCTTCCTGGTTCCGGTCCGCTTTGTCTTTTTTGGACAAATGGAAAAATGCAATGGATTCCAATTCGGGAAGATTGGTATTTGCATCCAATGCGGGATTCCAGTCTTTACTATTTCGATCCAGCCAATAGGTGAGGTAAATGCTCGCCTTTTTCAAATCCCCTATATGACCCGCAAAGAATACTCCCATCTCATAGGAGACTCTTGTTTTTTCGGGATTATCCGGCGAACCGAGAAAGTATTTTTCATAATAACTGCTTGCGATGACTTTTCTTTTTATGTCGGCATTCAACATCGCCAAACGCAAGTATGTCTTCGCCAGATTTTCTTTTCCTGCGTCATCTTGCGGGTTTTGTTTTTCAACGAGCCCCAGGTATTTTTCATAAAAGTCGATCGCTTTTTCTTTTTTACCGTCTTGGCGGTATTGTTCCGCCACATCCAAAATCACCTGAGGATTTTCCTGCCACTGGGAATATGCTTTTTCTAAAAGTAATTCGTAAGCGAAAAAATCAGTATTCCTTTTATAATCGAACAAAACATAAATCCCTTTTCCTGCGACTCCCAGTTTGTTTACGATCTTTAATCTTTCCTTATTATCATCTTCTATCTTTTTAACGACATTTGCCATATCGTAAAATGTTTTGGAATCGGATTGTTGTTTCTGAAGCAAGTAAACAGCATAACGGGACTTAAGTGATTCTTCATAGTTTTTGGAAGCGGTTTGCAAAGAAGCGAATCTGTTTTTTATAATTTCATCCTGTCTTTTTTCTTCTCTTTCTATTTCGGAAAGAGATCTTTTGGCCCGGGCCAAATCGGCGAGAGCGGTATGTTTGTCATCCTTTGCCTGTTTCCAGTCTTTCTCCGCTTTGTCTTTTGTTTCCCAAATCCTTTGGTGTTCTTTTGCGGACGGAGCAAACAAGGATTTATAATCTTCCTTTTGCCACTCCCCTTGTCTGAATCTTTCTTCGGTCAGATCCAAAGGATGGTATCGGAATGCCGCAAGATAATGTCTGAGAGCGGGAGCGTATTTTTCTTTCTCGGTATAAAGCCTCGCCATCCGACTGTGAAGTTCGTATAAAACGGGAGAGTCTTTCACTATCAACGTTTCCGAAAGTTTATGAGTGCTTTGCCAGAGAAGAAGCCGGATATCATTTTGATCCGACCGGGAAGAATATACATTGCCTCTTTCCCTATCTTCCCAAATCCTCTTTTCTTCTATAAACTGACTGTAGTATCTTTTGAGTAACCCTTCCCCTTCCCGGATTTTGGTATCCAAACTTTTGGGGCCGGATTCAACGGAAGGGTCGTCAGTGGCGGGAGGTTCAATTACAGTTGTTGCATTCGGATCCGTCACCGCAGGATCAGTTCCGATCGGAGTAGCCGGTTCCGGAGGACGAAGTGCAATTCCGGAATCTTCATCAATCGGAATTCGTTTTTCCGAATCCAATTGGTCCAGCTCTTCTACGGAAATCACCTGCAAAGGAGTGAGATAAAGCCCCTGAAGAGGATTGCGCCGATCTTCTTCGCCTGAGATCAAAGGCAAAACGGAAAATAGAAAAATCATAGCGAGAAAGAACGGTTTGCCCTTCAGGAAAAATCCTTTTCCCTTTTGTCCGATTTCCTTCTTTTGATGACTTCTATCCATTTGTTCTTTTCTAACGATTCCTACTCTATACCTATCGGTGAAAAAAGAAAATCATATAATCGAAAAGGGTTGTCATAGAATAAGATTCCCATTCTAAATGATGCTCATGGCGCAGAACATCGTAGAGCGTTACCTGGTTCTAAAAAACAAATATCGTAATTACGATACGAAATACGCGCTCAAACGAATGCAGGCATTCCGTCTCGCCACACAAGAGCTTTCCCGGAAAGGGTATGAAGTGGCTCTGGAGATTTTGGGTTCGATCAATTTCGGAATCGTAGAACCCACTTCCGACGTGGACTGTATTTTGTTTATAGAATGTGATCTCCACAAAGACCATCCCAACTGTCCTCCTCATTGCGCGAATCTGACATTCGTGAAACAGGAGATTTCCAAATTCGTATTAAAACGACTGCAACCGGAAACGTTCAATATCGATTATTTGGATTCTATCAATTTGAAATATGTGGAAGAAAGGATTAGAGTTGAACAAGTGCTTGGTGACGAAGCGCTCTACTGTCTTTTGTTTTATAGAAATATAGGAAGACCCGTCAACCGTCCCCTTTTCATTCATTATTGCGACGAATTGGAGGAGAATCCCGACTTCCTGCAGGAAATCATCCCCTGGGCGTCGGAGGCACTCATCGGTTATCTCCACACCAACCAACATATTCTGTCTTTTAATAAGTACAATGAAAGAATCCTGAGCAAAGGACTCCATTTGCCGGAAGGACTCCAGCAGGAATTAAACGAATATCTGAACGCGAATCAATCTAACCAGAACGATCAACCGCATAACTGACAGAAGTCGGACTTTGGATTTCATTTCCCAAATGGCGGATATCTTTGCCGGTATTCAAACGAACCAACTCTTCCGCTATGTTCACCGCGTAATCTCCCAATCTTTCCATGGCGAGAATGATACGGTAAAGATCCGCAAATTCCACCTTATCCATGTCTTTGGCATCTCTGTACTTTTTGAATGCCTGATCGCAGAGTCCGTTTAACTCTTCTTCGATGGTATTTACGCTTCCCATAAACCTTTCTTTTTCTTCGACAAGGGACTCGATCGCCATTCCCGCAAGAGTGGTCACGCGAGCGAGGATGAGGGTCATCGGTTCTTCTTTTTTGAATAAGGTCTTGCGAATGGTTTTGTATCGGAATACTTCCGCACAATTCACAACCTGGTCTCCCATCCTTTCCATATTTCGAGTGATACGGATGGCGGAGAGAGCGAACCGAAGAGGGTCTTTTTTTAAAATGATATCATTGTCCACATTTCCCATGCCCAGAATATTCCGGTTGGTAATGGCTTCGAGGATTGCGTTTTGGGAAAGGTTGTCGTTTTCCTTTTCCAAATCATCTATATGATCATCCCGCTCTACGATCCGGTTGGCCAGATCGTAGTCGTCATTTTCCAAAGCTTCGCCTAACATGATGACTTGTTCCAGGACAAGTTCGGCCATCGAGTGAAGGTTTTTTCTAAGGTAGTAAAATTTGGAAATCATCATGGCTAGTCAAAGGTATTAGACAACTGCCATTTCTGAAATTTCCTCTACTGTGAGAATTTTTTCGATATCGATTAAAATTATGAACCGATTGTCCTTTTTTCCTACTCCTGTGATGTAACGGGAAGAAATCCCTTTTACGGAAGGAGGCGGAGGATCCACTTGGCTTGCAGGAAAATGTACCACATGAGATACTTTGTCCACGATCACTCCGACCGATTTGCCACCCAAATTGATAACAATGGCTCTTTCAATCAAAGTCTCCTGACCGGTTTTGATGTTCAGTCGTTTGGCAAGGTCGATCATTCGAACGACTTTTCCCCGGATGTCCATGATACCGGCAAAGTAGGTCTTGGATTGAGGAACTCGGATGAGATTTGTAATCTTTACTATCTCTTCCACAATGGTGATGGGAATGGCATATTCTTCTTCACCTAAATTGAATATGATGTACTGTTCATGGATAAACTGATTGTTGCTAGACGATTCTTTTGCCATTGGGTTCTATCGGATACGATCTTAGAAGTAGACGTAACCAGTATAGAAAAAATATGACCCAAGTGAAAGAAATGACAACACTTTTGTAAAAAGTACAGAACGTTTTCTGACAAGAAAATCCAAGAGACCGGTGACCATACCCAAGGCGGCCAAACTCCAACCTAATACGACATAATCATAATAAAATAGATAAATGAGATAAGCGATTCCGAATCCCAAACCAATATCTTGTAGATCCCCCCAAAATCTCCTTTTAAACCGCTCCCAAAGCGTACCACGGGCCTCTCTTTCTTCTCTGCGCCTTCTCTTCCATCTTTGGAAGCGAGTCTCCCTTACAATCCCAAATACGGAATCATAACGGCTGGAACGGGGGAAAGAAGAATCTCTTCCGGAACCGAATCTTCGGTCCTGGTATTCCGGTTGGACTGGGGGAAATATATCATAACAACCACCAATGGATAAAACCAGGTCGTTGTCAGGGAGTGAGGAAAAATAATCCCGAAAAGGCCAGAGCTTTCTGAATACGGGGTAGGCTCGGCCGGAGGATATATCCTTTTCTTGGAGTACAGTTCCATTGCGGACTGTAGAGGAATACATCCTGCCTTTTTCTTCTTTGATTTCAACCGCTAACCTAACGAGTCTTTCGTGAAAGTTAAACTCTGCCTCTAAGATATCTCCGAGAGGAGTTTCCATAGTATAGGCTCGGGTGAAACCCGGTGTGCGGGGTTTCTGTTTCCTCCAAACATGCTTCATAAAAGATGTATCGGAGGAAATAGAAAGTCACTGAAGGAAGATTATTTCTTCTTTTTGTGGCGGTTGGCTCTTCTTTTTTTCTTACGTTTGTGGGTTGCGATTTTTCTACGCTTTCTCTTTTTTCCGGAAGGCATTCCTTCCTCCTTATATAAGCCGTTTAAGTCAAAATTCTAATCGAGGTACTTTTGTAAATGTTTATTTTTACGCATAGAAGAGAGCATCGATTTGATCTCTCCAATACCTTCTCTGGAAGAAACAAAGATAACATCCGGCTCTTCCACGACAATCAAATCATTCACTCCCAAAAAGGCAATGAGGTCTTTGGAAACGGAAGAAATGTTCCCTGAAGATTTGTGATAGATGACTTCTTTTCCTTGGTGGTGATTTTTCCCTGCGTCGCCGGGAAGAATCCTTTCCAAGGACATCCAAGATCCCACATCATCCCAATTGAAACTAGCTTCTACCATTCGGATCCGGTTGGATCTTTCCATAATGGCAGTATCAATCGCTTCACTCGGTAAAAGGGAAAATGCGTTTTTCAAATCTCCGAAATTTTTAAAAGGGAATCCGTTCTTTAACGGCTGTAATAGGGAAGGAGCATGTCTTTCAAACTCTTCCAAAATGGTTTTTACCCGAAAAAGAAAGATCCCGGGATTCCAGTAAAAATCCTTTTTTTTGATATATTTCAGTGCCGTCTTAAAATCCGGTTTTTCGAAAAAAGCTTTCACCTGATATCCGACATCGGTCGGTTTTCCCGCACTGATATAACCGTAACCCACTTCGGGGCGGTTGGGTTTTACACCCAATAGAACCAAGCCGTGTTCCGTCTCAAATAATGCCTGTTCAATGGTCTTCGTAAATTCTTTGATAGGATCGATAAACGCATCCGCAGACAAAACGATTAGGTTCGGATTTCCGTATTTCTTTTGAAAATGTAAGGCAGATAAGGCGATGATCGGTGCGGTGTTTTTACCTTCCGGTTCGATGATAAAGTTAGTGGAAGGAAATTTGGGATCTTTTTTCAAGATCTCGTTTTTCAGATTGGAATTGGTCCCAATATAAATACGGTCCAGGCTGGTAATCGTAAGCGCCCGGTCGATTGTCTCTTTCAGTAATGTTTTATTGGAATAAACTTTCTGTAATTGTTTCGGGGAATTGGTACGGGATCTGGGCCAAAACCTTTCTCCCTTTCCTCCCGCCATAATCAAAACAACAGGTAACTCTTTTGGTAACTTTGCCATATTTCAAATATCCGCTAGTTACCAAGTTTTAAGAGAGTAGGAAAAGGAAAACAAGAAATGCTCCCTTAGGCAGTGGGAGCGTCCTTAGGTGCGTCTTCCGAATGCAGTTTGATCGGTTTCGCCGGAATGATTGTGGAAATGGCATGTTTGTAAACTAAGCTTTGTTTGTTATCATTTTCCAAGACAATTGTAAAGTTATCGAAACTCACTACCTTACCTTTGAGCGGAACCCCGTTTAACAAGTAAATTGTGAGATCGATTTTTTCCTTTCGAGCAGTATTGAGAAGTTGGTCTTGGATGTTGTTTTTTGCAGACATAGGAAATTCCCGAGTGGTTTCTATATTTTTAATCTATTTTTGTAAATTCTTTGAGCGCTAAATCCCAGGACATTGGAACGAGAAGTGGATCTTTTCGAAACCAAGTGACCTGTCTTTTGGCATAATTTCTATGAGACTGTGCCAAACGTTCAAGTAATGTATTAAAATCGATTTTTCCATACAAGAAATCAAGCGCAAAATTGTATCCCAAAGAATGCAAGCCCGGACAGTCGGGACCGTACTTTTCCAAAACCAATTTGGTCTCTTCCAACATCCCATCCTTCAATAGACCGGGCACTCTGGTTTCAATTCGTGCATACAAATCTACGCGAGGCCAATCCAACCAAACTGCTTTCGGCTTCAGATCCGGAAATTCTTCCAAAAACCCTCCTGTAGTATGACTGGAAACTTCAGACCAAAGAACGCCTGTGAGCACAACTTCCAAAGCTCTGCGGATCCTATATCCATCCGTCTCAGAAATATTCTGAAATGCTTTCGGATCTTTTTCCTGAAGGAGTAAAACTGCTTCCGAAAGAGGTAGATTTTGGGCGAAATCTTTTGTCTCTTGGGGTACATTTGGTACGGGAAACATTCCCATCAGGAAAGCGCGTAAATAAAATCCGGTTCCGCAGACAAGAAAGGGAGTTTTGTTTCTGTTCCAAATGGAGAGGATCGCATCTCTTGCCCAAGTGGAATACTGTTTGGCGTTGGGAGATTTATCTGCGGTTAAAATTCCGACCAGCCAGTGAGGGATATGATCTTTTTCTTTTTCTGTAGGGGATGTGGTACCTACGGCAAGTTCCGAATACACTTGCCTGGAATCAAAAGATACAACTTCAAATCGATCGGGATCCAAAGATTGGGTGAGGGAAGTTTTGCCGGAACCGGTAGGCCCGGCAAGAATGGGTAGGATCATTTTATGAGAAATTCCATAACTATGGGAACGGAAAGATCAGAAGGTAGGAAAATACAAAATGGGAAAAGATGCAAGGAAGGAAGAACTCTCCCTTCCTTCTCCAATCATAAAGAACTTTTTAAGCTTCCTCTTCTTCAGCGGCAGGAGTGTCATCTTCCGCTTCTTCCAATTCCTCTGTTTCTTCCAGAAGTTCTTCTTCAACTACCGGATCTTCTTCATCCTCAACATCGTATTCACTTTGACGGATGGCAGCCATTCGTGATTTGATCGCCGGTTTTGCCAACTGGTCGGCCCCACATTTAGGGCATTTTTTTTCAGGTTTGTTCAGATCGTAAAATTTAGTGGAACAAGAATAACATGTAAATTTTTTACCGAGCGGGCCATTGGCAGCAAGTTCCGCTTTCGATACTTTCACAGGGGCTACCGGTTTTTCTTTTGCGGCTGTTGGTTTGGACTTAGACAAGGATTGTTTTGCGGAACCAGCCTTAGGAGGAGATTTTGGTTTCTCTTCCTTTTTTTTAGCGGGTTTAACATCCTTGGATGCCTTTACCGGAGCTTTTTTCTTCGGTGGAGGGGCTGACTTTTTAACTGCTTTCTTTGCTACCATAGGAGTTCTTTTGACGATCTTCGGAGACCCCATCTCTGGGACAACCTTTTTGAAATTTGACGTTTTTCTCCTGGATGAAAATTATAGGAAAGTATTTTTTTTATTATGGCTCAATTAAGTGTAAACGTAAACAAGATCGCCACCTTGCGCAACTCCCGAGGCGGGGATATTCCCAATGTAGTGCATTTTTCCGAATTGATCCTAAATGCGGGAGCACATGGAATCACGGTTCACCCTAGGAAAGACCAAAGGCATATTACAACGGAAGATGTTTTTTCCCTTCAAATTTTTCTTTCGAAGTACAATCGGAACGCTTCCTTTCACAGAGAATTCAACATTGAGGGGGAACCTAGCGAACGTTTTGTGAAATTGGTTTTGGAGGCCAAACCGGACCAGGCGACACTCGTTCCGGTCCGTCCGGGAGAAATCACATCCGATCACGGTTTTAATTTAAAGGACAAATCGGAAGTCGATCGTTTAGCACCGATTATTGACAAATTCCATAGAGAAAAAATCAGAGTTTCCTTATTTATGGATACGGATTCTTCCCAATATAAAACGGCAAAAGAAATCGGCGCAGACCGGATTGAATTTTACACAGGCCCTTTTGCCCATGCCTACGACCAATCGGAAGAAGCGGGAAAAGTATATTATAAAGAGTATGAAAATGCAGCGGAAGTTGCATTCAAATTGGGCCTCGGGATCAATGCAGGACACGATCTGGACACGAACAATTTGAAACTATTTTCCCATCTTCCCCATCTTGCGGAAGTGTCCATAGGACATAGATTGGTGGCGCAAAGCCTTGTGGACGGAATGGAAAAAACGGTAAAATCCTATCTCAAAATTCTTTCGAAAGAAACCGGATCTTAGAATAAACAGGATCCTGGTCTATCAACAGTTTTGCGGATCTTTCCAAAGCAAGACAGAGATCCGCTTCTTTTTTACCTTTCTTTTTAAGAACCTGAATCTCATTTAAAAAAAGTTTCAATGCTTCCCTCGCCCCGTTTTCATTGCCTGTTCCTGCCGCCAAACGAAGCTTACGCCAAGACTCGGTAATAGGATGGTTCGAAACAGTTCCTTCCTTTGTCTCCCCTCCCTTATGATAGGCACCTGTGTCCCAGACCCGGGAGAAAGGATCCGTTTTCACCTGGTCGCTCAGTAATTTGTCGGAATAAATGGAACGTGCTGTTTTTATATAAGGTAAAATTTCCGATTTTTCCGGTTCGGAAAAGGATAGGTAACATTCGGAAAACACCCCTTTTCGAAGCATATCCTTTGTTAGATGGCCTTCTTTAGCAAGAAACAAAACGGAAGGAAAAGCTTCCTTGTGCCTGTATTCTTCTCCGCAAGACCGGATCGCTTTGGAATAGGCAGCCAATGTTTTTCCTTCCTCAAAAGTCAGGCTCATGTCTTCCAGATTGTTTGAACTTTCTGCGGAAAGACGGAGCATGTTTTTATAAAGAGTGTCGTCCGGATTTTTTTCCAATGCCTTTTTGAACGCGGTGTAACTTTCACTGAAATTACCGCGCCTGTATTCCAGAAGTCCCCAAGTATAACAGAGAAATCCGTCATCCGTGTCCTTGTTTCGGCAAACATACCTTAAACGGGACAAAGCGTCTTCCCTTGAATCCGCACTTTCCCAGACATCCAAAAGTACCTCTTCCAGGAAACTCAAGGTTTCCAAACTATAAGGATCAGTTGTAGGGTTTTTATTCGGTGCGGAACAGGAATAAATGATAAGGAAGGAAAAAAGAAAAATGCCGAATCCTTTCATGGATATGTCTATTTTAACGTAAGAATCGAGGATTGTCCCGTTTTTTTTCAGTTGCCCAGTCTGGAAAATCAGGTTTTCCTTGCCTAATCTAAGTACAAAATCGAGAGAACCATTGAAACGTATTTTATATCTAATCTCCCTATCGGCAATACTTTGCTTAACCCTCCCTGCCGGATTTATATCCTGTGAACCGGAGGCGAAAAAAGCCCAAAAACAGGTTACTAATTTTACCTACCAAGATTTTGAAAACGTGGTCCAAGCGGTAGATAAATACTATATAGATAAAATTATCAATAAAGACCGCGCCTTTATCGATGCGGCGGCCTTTGCAACGTTAAGTATGCCGCATCCCCTTTATCTCTATCCCGAAAGTTACTTCAACGAACGGGAGAAATACGATGATAAGGAAGAACTTTATCCCGGCAAAACATTCAAGATCTCTCCTTCCGACAAATTTGTGTTATTCGATCCTGACTACGAACAGGTAGAAAAGATTCAAAAGGAAAAACTCAAAAAGAACGAGAACAAAAAACTCTCCGACGAAGAAGTTAAAAAACTGATCGAAAGGGAAAAACTCAAAAAATCCGTCATTACGGCAAAATGGGAAGAAATCAATTTTTCAAAAAAAGATTTTGATCGTGTGATCGCTTACCTAAGAGACAATCTTGACAAATACAAAACTCCCGTTCTGAAAGGACTCATCGAATTGGATGGTGAAGTTTCCGAAGATGAGGAAGAGAAAAAAGATTTTACCATGGAACAAGTGTTTCTTGGTGCTGCGAACGGTTATCTCAACTCACTGGATCCTCACTCCAATGTTTTTCTCAAAGAAGTTTGGGAAGAATCCATGGCAAAAATCAATGACAGTTCCTTCGAAGGAATCGGTGCCATTTTATCCGGTGGCGGTTCCAGAGAAGTGGTCGTTGAAAACCCGTTGGAAGGAAGCCCTGCGGTGAAAGCGGGAGTCAGAAGCGGAGACGTAATCGTTGCCGTAGACGGCAAGGTGATCAAAAACCTTTCCTTGGACAAAGTGGTTAAAAAAATCAAAGGTACAAAAGGTACGAAAGTAGCCCTCACTCTCAGACGTAAGGGAAATACCGGGAACGTGGATATCGAAGTGATTCGTGATAAAATCACAATCAAAAATATCACTTATCATCTGTTAAAGGAAAATCCTCAGGTAGGTTATATCAAACTTACCGGCTTTGTAAAAACACAAGGTGGAGAACAAGCGGATGCGCTCATCGTAAAAGGTTTGCGTGCTTTGGAAGAAGAAGCCAAAAACAACAACAAACCTCTCAAAGCGGTTGTTCTGGACCTTCGCAATAACGCAGGCGGATATTTGGATCTTGCGATTGATATTGCGGATATGTTCATCGAAAAGGGATTGATTGTTTCCACAAAAGTTCCTAACAGAAGCCCGGATGAGCAGTTTGCTAGCAAAAAAGACATCACAAATCTTCCTTTGGTAGTGCTGATCAATTCCAAATCCGCATCCGCTTCGGAAATCGTAGCAAGTGCCATCCAACACCACGGACGAGGGATTTTACTCGGGGAAAGAACGTTCGGAAAAGCAACGGTTCAAAAACTGATGGATCTTCCGGGTAACGCGGATTATCTGCTCAAGATCACGAATTCCCGTTATTACTCTCCTTCCGGAAAAACCATCCAAGTAGTCGGAGTTTCACCTGATATCGAAGTATCCGAAGAAGCGGACGGAAGTTTCCCATTCCGTTACAGAGAAGAAGATATGTGGAACCATTTGCCTAAAATTCCTTACGACGGAGTGGTGAAGTCCAAGTTCAATATCGATGCAATCAAAGATTATGCTAAGAAACAAGGGAAAGCGGATGCTTTCTTGAAACAACATGCAGGAGATGCGATCAAACCCGACTATATGTTGATCCGTAGTTTGGATTATATAGAAGGATTGCTCAACACCAAGTGAGCCGCATCCAAGCAGATTTTTTAATCATAGGGAGCGGAGTCAGCGGCCTTTTTTCGGCACTCAAACTCGCTCCCCTTGGTTCCGTAGTCGTCGTTACGAAAAAAGCCGACTACGAGTCTAACACGAATTATGCGCAAGGCGGAATCGCCTCGGTATTTGACGATAAAGACAAATTTGAAGAACATATAGAAGATACTCTGAATGCAGGCGCAGGTCTTTGTGACCTGGATGCAGTCAAAGTCCTTGTCGAAGAAGGCCCAACCAGGGTGAGAGAACTACTCGAAATCGGAGTTCCTTTTACCAAGGACGAATCGGGTAATTTGGATCTGGCCCGGGAAGGCGGCCATAGAAAACACAGAATCATTCACTCTCACGATCGTACGGGAAGTGCGATTGAAACAGCTCTCTTGGATGCGGTTCATGCAGTTCCGAATATCCGTATTTTGGAAAATCATGCCTGCGTGGATTTAATCACCCGCCACCATCTGAAGGACAAAGAAGATCTTCCTCTTCGTTGTTACGGTGCTTATATAGTGGATACGGAAACGGGAGAAGTGTTTCCGGTAATTGCCAAAAAAACCCTGCTAGCTACGGGAGGGTCCGGCCAGGTTTATCTGCATTCCACGAATCCGAACATTGCAACGGGTGATGGGGTTGCAACTGCTTACCGTGCAGGTGCCATTATCAAGAATATGGAATTTTATCAATTCCACCCTACTTCCTTATTTCATGAACAAGGAAACTCGTTTTTGATTTCGGAAGCTGTTCGAGGTCATGGTGGGATTCTAAAAGAAATGAACGGGCGCCCTTTTATGAAAGACTATCATGAAATGGGAGAACTTGCTCCGAGAGATATAGTTGCACGCGCCATTGACGATACCATGAAAAAGCGCGGGGAATCCTATGTCCTACTCGATATTACACATAAACCGGCAAACGATATCATCCATCATTTTCCTACTATCTACGAACGTTGCAAAAAATTGGGAATCGATATCACAACCGATCCGATCCCTGTCGTTCCTGCGGCTCATTTTATGTGCGGTGGAGTTGCAACGGATCTATTCGGAAGAACCAATATTGCGGATCTGTATGCCGTGGGTGAGACCGCTTGCACGGGAGTTCACGGCGGCAACCGCCTAGCATCCAATAGTTTATTGGAATGCGTTGTTTTTGCACAAAGAATCGCCAATGATATCCGCTCCCAAGGAAAATTGGATTATGCGAAAGAAATCGTAAATATTCCCGATTGGAATAAAGAAGGAACCACAAACACGGAAGAATGGGTTTTGATTTCTCATAATTTGGTCGAGATCAAAACCATCATGAGTAATTATGTGGGGATCGTAAGATCCAATTTGCGATTGGAAAGAGCGCTACGCCGACTGAATCTGATCTCTGAAGAAGTAAAAGACTATTACAAACGAACTACTGTTTCTCTGGACCTATTAGAATTAAGGAATATTGTAAAAGTCGCAGAATTGATTGTTCGTTCCGCACTGCTTCGCAAGGAAAGCAGAGGATTACATTTTAGCACGGATTATCCGGAAGACAGATCTCCCTCTCGCAAAGACACAATTCTTTCAAATTTGTCTTAGAATTTCCATTCAGCATTCGAGTTTATCTCAACGTATTTTCTCTCTCACTCCTTTTCAAAAATAAAATCACCAATATTTGACCTGTCAGGCGAAAAAGTATTGCTACGTATCATCTGGTAACGAGAATTAGCCTCACTTTTTCTTGGGCTTGGGACTCATGGGGCGAAGCTATAACTTGATGTTACATAATATAAATGATACAGGTGTTATAAGAACAAGATTCATTTATGATAAACAGATTGGATAGCTCAAGTGGTTTGGAGGCTGTTGGAACTGCTGGGATTATGTCACATCGTTAAATGAGACAAAACCCCTCTAAATAAAAAAACAGGAAACCGGAAATACTTTACATATGTTTAGTTATCATCGAAATTGGATATTTAAGTCATGGATTCCATTCTTGAACTTAAATATTCACCGGAAGACAGCCGTTATATTCTCTATTTTCCCTATCGCGCAGAATGGGTTCGGTTGGCGAAGTCGATCCCCGGTAGAAGGTATGATTGGAATCGAAATGTATGGTCTTTTCCACAAGATCCGGTTACTTTCAAAATCATTCTCAAAACTTTTTACGACACTCCGATTCGGTTTAATATAAAAGAGATTCCCCGGTCCGTAAAAATTCTCGCTGACCTTCACCAAGCGATGCGAGCCAGAAACTATTCCTTTCAGACGGCACGCACCTATTATCATTGGATCATTCAGATTTGTTTTCATTTCCGAAAGCTTCCGTATCAAATCACGAAAGATGAAATCATCGAATTTACCGACTACAGCATAGAAATAAAATCACTTAGTGCGGCTAGCATTCGTTCTATGAGGCAAGCTTACCTTTTTTACTTCAAAGTAGTTCGTTGCCAATTTCCCGATCTTAGTTTTCCCAGAATGAAAAAGGAAAACACTTTGCCCGAAGTTCTTTCCGAGTCCGAAGTCAAAAAGATTCTGAATGCTCCCGCAAATCCAAAACACAAATTACTTCTCAAGCTGGCATATTCGGCAGGGCTTCGGGTCAGTGAAACGGTTCATCTTAAAATTTCGGATATTGATTTCGATCGAAAGATGATTCGTATCGAGCAAGCCAAAGGAAAAAAAGACAGATATTCCCTTCTTGCCGATTCACTTTGTGAAGAGCTGAAAGAATACCTGCTCTACCGAAAGAAAGTATTGCAGTTTCGACCAATTTCCTCGGTAGAACGATCACCCGTTCTCAAAAATGAATGGTTGTTTCCCGGAAGTGGAACCACTCGACTTTCCATACGTTCCGCCGAAAAGATCTTCGAGACTTCCAAACAGAAAACGGGAATTACCAAAAAAGTCTCCTTTCATTCTCTGCGTCATGCTTTCGCTACCCATCTTTTGGAACAAGGAACCGATCTACGAATGATTCAAACCTTGCTCGGCCATATGAGTGTACGAACCACGCAGATCTATGCGAAGGTGTCCCGCTCCCAGCTTACTAAAATCAGAAGCCCTTTCGATCGAATCGGTTAGACGTGTTCGGTTATCACCCGGAAAGAAGGGGATAACCGAATCAGGAACGTTTAACGCAATTCGGAGAGAGGGAGTTATGCGTCATTGTTATAATCAAAATATATAAAAACTAAAATCACTCGCCCAAAAGTTGCTCTCGGCTGTTGTTACCGCAGCCAATTTAGGATATAGAGCCATTCTGCTCTTACCTCAGGTTATACACATTAGTATACTGGTGTTACACTGGTATGGCAAAAGTACGAACTTTAATATGGGCTTTTTTGTATCATATGTTAACTCTAGACGAATTTGAAGAAAAAATAGGAATTTCAATAGGAAAATTGAATTACATTGGATATATTTTAAAAGAAGAAGATAAATATCTAAATTTCGAAATTAGCAAAAGAAATGGTAATTCTAGACAGATAAATTCTCCAAACAGTATTCTGAAACATATACAAAATCGGATAAAGTTAATTCTTGAAGAAAATTTTCATCCGTATTCTGTTGTGCATGGATTTGTTAATGATAAAAGTATACTTTCAAATGCAAAAAAACATTTGAATGCAAAGTGGATACTTAATTTAGATATCGAGAATTTTTTCGGAACCATTAATTTCGGAAGAGTATTAGGACTATTCCTTTCTAAACCTTATAAATTCGATAAAAAAATCGCGACCCTAATTGCCCAACTTGTTACATACCAAAATGTTTTGCCTCAAGGGTCTCCAGCATCTCCAATAATTTCAAATTTAATCTGTAACAAGATGGATAGAGATTTTATTTCTTTTTGTAAAAGTAAACATTTAATTTATACTCGCTATGCAGATGACATTACAATTTCTTCTCAAAAAAGAAAATACATGAATTTCGATTCGACTTTGGATGAAGACTTACTTGAAGATATCAAGAAACTAGTCAACGAAAATGGCTTTAAAATAAATTCTGATAAAGTAAGTTTTTCATATGGAAAAGATGGTGGAATTGTTACCGGTTTAAGAGTAAATGAAAAAATAAATATACCTAGAAAAACAATAAGATCATTAAGGGGTTTATACCACAGTATCCGCTCAAATGGATATCAAGTAGCCAATGAAATTTATAATAGAAAGTATAAAAACTTAAATCGCCTTCCAAAAGAAAATAAAGAATTGATAAATCACATTAATGGACATTTGAATTTTATTTTCATGATTAAAGGTCAGTTTGATGACGTTTACTCAAACTATTATAACAAGTTTAAAACGCAGTTAAAGTTAAACATAAAATCCCCTATTCCGAAATCAGTTTGGGATTACATTTTTATAATGGAGTCTGAATCCACTCAAAAACAAGGAACAGCATTTAAATTAAACAAATTTGGAATTATAAGTTGCGAACATGTCTACGATAATTACTCAAAAATTTTCTTAAAAAATAATTTTTCCAAAAAATTTGATTTAGAATTAATTAAAAAAGACGAAAGAATTGATCTAATCAAATCGAGAGCATTAGATTTATTCATCGAAGATGGATTGGAAATTAACCTAGATTTTCATTACAAAATAGGTTCCAAACTTAGGCTACTTGGATTCCCTAATTATCGAATAGGTGATAGCGGAATGGATAAGCTAATTACAATTGTAAGCAAAAGAACTGTTTCAGGAGTAGAAAGAATTCTAGTGGATTCTGGAATTGTGGCCGGAAATAGTGGTGGACCAATTTTAGATTTAAACGGAGCAGTTGTTGGAATTGCTGTAACTGGTGCTGAAGACCATGACAAACTTGATGTCACTGAAAACCATTCCTTTATTCCTATAAAATATTTACTGCAATTCTAACAACGACGCATAACTACGCCTTACCGCTACGCTGCGGGATTCGTTGCACTCACCCTTGCTCGGTCTGCGACACATTGTCCTCCGTCACGTTTCTTGCATTAGCAAGAAAGCGCGCCGACGCTAACGCCTCTGCAAGGCTCAGCTACGGACAACGTCGGTAAGGCTAGTTCGTTATACGAAAGTCGGAACAATAAACAAAAAACATTAAATTATGAAAACCAAAATTAGTATAATAAAGATAGTCCTAATCATATTTTCTCTATGGATCGGTTCAGGAATAATAATATTCTTGTCATTTAACGAAGCATTAATTGGACCCATTGGAGATATGTTTGGTGCTATTAATGCCCTTTTCTCTGGGCTAGCTTTAGCTGGAATAATCTATACGATATATCTTCAGCATGAAGAACTAAAATTACAAAGAGAAGAGTTAAAATTGACACGAATTGAATTAAGAAGAAGTGCTGAAGCACAAGAAAAATCTCAGTTATCTATTCAAGAACAAGCAGATGCTCTCACATATACTGCAACGCTCAATACATTAAGTTCTTTAATAAACTCTACAATGATGCAGCTCGAACCTAGCAATGGATTTTATTTAGGTGACACTGATAAAAAAATAAAATTAAAAAATGAATTAACTGAATATCATCAAAAATTAATTAAATTAAAGGGAATGTTAGAAAAAGAAAATTCAGAGTTTTTTAAAGAATAAAAGGAGATTACTTATGAGCATTTTTGAAATAATGGATATGGAAGGAGATCACGTAGCAAATTCAGGAAGTTTACATGGCTTACCTAACGATGGTTCTATAGAATTACAGTTAATAGACAACTTTGATACAAAAATTGAATTTCCCTTTCAATTCATTCGCACAAATAATACTGATCAACACTACCCAGGAATTTCTGTGAATGTAAAATATATCGCAAAAGCTGGAAGTATTGAAGAAAACATCAAGATTTCAAAATATTCTAGAGTTTAATTCCGACCTTCGTATAACTACGGCTTATCGCTACGCTTCGGGATTCACTATCGTTCACCCTCGCTCGGTCTCCGACACATTCCTCTTCTGTCACTCGTTTGCATACGCAAACTACGTGCCAGTCCCTAACGCCTCTTTGAGGCTCAGGGTCGAGGAACGTCGATAAGCCTAGTTCGTTAAACGCAAGATCGCAAAAATTAAGAATTAAAGGAAAAAAATGAAAAGATTGATCCCCACTGTCATATTGCTTTTATCAGCAATTTGGAATTGTAATGAGAATACGGCCGATTTTGCAATATTATCTGCACCTGTTGCATATTCATTAGCAAAGAATGCAATTAAGCAAGAAAAGCCTGATGGACAAATTACAATCGTTGCTTCATGGCAAAGTTTGAATTTCGAAAATAATCAATGGCCCCATGGAAACTTAAATTTTATCATTACCACTCCGGATTATCCTGGAAAGAAAGTTTATATTCAATATGTGTTTAATGGAACGTATACTGCTACTGCGATAGTCACTATGCCAGATAAAAAACCCACACAATATCAAGTAAACTTATATGAAAGCGCGCTAATTTTAGGTCAGGCAGCTTCCGCGGAAACTTACATTCAAGATATAGCAAAGAAAATATCTCCTTCTTTAAAAGATAGAAAAGTGGCAGTTCTGGATTTTCAAGGAGTCCTCGGTGAAAAAAATATTTTCGGTAAGAGAATTGCAGAATCTTTTATTAGCACCTTAGCATCATCAAATGTTAAAGTAGTAGAACGTAAATTACTAGACCCACTTCTCGATGAAATGAAGTTCCAAACTGATGGATTAGCAAAAGGTGATGGAAATGAAGTCAGAAATAAAATTGGAAAATTTTTGGGCGCAAATACTATTATTACTGGAACAATAAAAAATGAGCGTGAAGAGTTAATCATCAATGCAAGAGCTATTGATCTTACAGAAGGGTTAATTCTAGGTGCTTCTCAAACAGTTATTCCAAAATATTTGATCAAAGAAACTGATTTAGTGACTATGAGTAAATAAGCTTATTCTAGCGATCCAGCGTTTAACTACGGCTTATCGCTACGCTTCGGGATTCACTCCGTTCACCCTCGCTCGGGCTACGCCACATTCCTCTTCTGTCACTCGCTTGCATACGCAAGCTACGTGCCAGTCCCTAACGCCTCTCCGAGGCTCAGGGTCGAGGAACGTCGATAAGCCTAGTTCGTTATACGACATTACTTAAATTACAATGAGGAAATAATGTATCAATTACAAGACGTATTCAAAAAATCCGGATTACCTACCTTAACATTCGTAGAACCTTCTGAATATAACAAAATCAAAGTTTCATTGAGAACAAAAGGTCGAGGATTGGTTGTTGAAGGACCATCTGGAATCGGCAAAACAACATGTATAAAAAAAGCAATTCTTGAATCTAACAATAGACAAGAAATACTAGAACTAAATTCCAGAGACGTTAATGATATCGAACTAATAAGACGATTACCAGAAATGGAAAAAATTGGCTTAGTAATCATTGATGATTTTCATGTGCTAAAGGACGAAATAAAAATTGGAATTGCTAATTTCATGAAATTATTAGCCGAAAAAGAAGATCAAGACAGTAAAATTATTATCGTTGGCATTAACAGAGCTGGGGATTCATTAGTACGTTTTGCCCTGGACTTGAATAATAGAATTGATACTGTTCGTTTTGAAAAAAATTCGGATACAAAAATCGAAGAATTAATTAAAAAAGGAGAAGAATCTTTAAATATAGAAATTGAAAGAAAGGAAGAACTTGTAAAATTATCAACAGGAAGTTTTCACTTAGCACAATTATTTTGCTTTGAATTTTGCATAAGTGCAAACGTCATTGAAAGGCAATCCGAAAATAAAATAATCTCAAATAGTGTCGAATTAATCAAAGAAAGCGTCATTGAAGAAATTGGAAGAGTGTTCCATGGATATGTAAGAGAATTTTCAATAGGAACAAAACTTAAGCGAGCTGGCAGGGCACCTTATTTACATCTATTAAAGTGGTTATCGGAGAGCGAAGGTTGGAGTGTACAAATGGATGAAATTATATTACAAAAACCTTATTTTAAAGGTTCATTGTCACAAATTATAGAAAAAGGTTTTTTATCTGCGTTATTAAACAAAAAAGTAGAATTGCAAAAAGTACTCCACTACGATTCTTATTCAAAAGTATTAGCAATAGAAGATCCGAAATTCCTATTCTATTTAAAAAATCTCTCTTGGAAAAAAATATCAAGAGATATAGGTTTTTCTAACATAGATTTCTCGGCAAAATATGATTTTGCACTTTCTTTTGCAGGAGAAAATCGTGAATTAAGCGCTGCCCTTTTCGAATCTTTGACTGAAAATGAGATAGAAGTATTCTACGATAAAAATGAACAACACAGACTACTTGCAGAAAATGTAGAAGAATACTTAGCTCCCATCTATAGATCAGAAGCAACTTTCGTAATTGTCATATTAAGCAACTCTTATCCAAAAAAAATATGGACCAAATTCGAATCAGATCAATTTAAACATAGATTTGGAGAAGGTAGTGTAATTCCTATTGTTTATACTGATATGAATATAACCCAATTTGATTTAACAGATAAAATCGGATATTTAAAATTTGATCCAAAATTACCGTTTAAGTCACAAGTCTCAGAGATAATAGAAATTTTACTAAAAAAAATTGAAACCAAAAGAAGTAACGTCGTATAACTGCGCCTTACCGCTACGCTTCGGGATTCGTTTCACTCACCCTTGCTCGGGCTAAAGCCACATTTCTTTCGTGTCACTGCGCTTGCTTAGCAATCTCGTGCCACTTCAGAAACGTCGGTAAGGCTAGTTCGTTATGCGAAATATGCAAAAATAATCTTAAAAAATCTTTAAAATTAGGGATGTATGAAAAGAAAAATAAAAAAGAAAACTGAATATATTGATATAAAACAAGACACGCTCTCCGAACATCATTTTTCGGAAAGTGGATTAATTCAGTTTAAAAATTGTATTAATATTTTCGCAAAAGATTTATTAGAGCAAATAAAGTTTCGTGAAAAATCACAGAAAATTAAAAAAGAGCAAAAGGAATTTAATGGAGATAATGTAATCGAGGCTAATTTAATACTAAGACAAAAATTAGTAGGAAACAAAAGACCAACATTACTAATAATACTAAATATTGCCGAATATCCAATTATGGGAATTGCTGGAATCGGAGCTAGTAATATTACAACTTTATGGGGAGCAATAACATTAGTAGCATGCCTTATCTTAGCTGGCTCAACAGTCTTTTTTAGAATTACAAAGGAACAAGAATTATAAATATGAAAAAACAAAATATTCGTTCAACGAAATCAGACGAAGAAATTTTATACGAAAAATTAATGATCGAAAACCAAAAAATCTTTGAGTTAACGGAAAGAAAAAACAGAAAGAATGAATTATTATCATTAATTCTTCGGATGTATTCCTTAATGGGAATCTTTCTAATATTAAGTGGTTTATTCTATGAAGAATTAATCGCATTACTCAAGGGGAACCCTATACGATTAGTATTGATCGGAGGTGGATCTATCATTCTATTTTTTTCATTATCATATCTTTCAATTATAAAAAAAAGAAAAATCAAGGAAAAAGATACTTTCTAATTGCATACTTCGCATAACTACGCCTTACCGCTACGCTGCGGGATTTGCTTCGCAAACCCTTGCTCGGGCTAAAGCCACATTGTCCTCCGTCACGCCGCTTGCATAAGCAACCAGCGCGCCGACGCTAACGCCTTTCTCTGAAAGGCTCAGCTACGGACAACGTCGGTAAGGCTAGGTCGTTATACGCAATAGCCCAAATTTTTTGAATCAAATGCAGTATTGATTAATTTAAATAGATTAGGCATTTACGAAAAAAGAAGATTCATTTACAATTCTTCAAATTTTGAAAAGGGGTCGGGATTTTGCTAATTTACATTTAAATACGTAATCGTTTTTTTTTGAAATCTTGGATAAACTGAATATTTTGGTTGCCAGCAATAAAATCCTGTTATTACATTGTGGTAACAGGTACAAAAATGCTAAAAAAACTCGTTCAACACGGAAATAGTTCGGCTCTAGTAATTGAAAAACCTATACTAGAACTACTAAATATTGATATAAATACAACTCTTGAAGTCACTACTGATGGTAAGTCTCTAATCATTAAACCCGCGAATAAAAGTATTTTAAAATCATTGGACAAAATTAATAAAAACCATTCTAAAACATTGAAAAAACTTTCTCAATGAATCAAAATGAAATCATCTTTCTTAGTTTAGAAGATATTTTAATTATTCATTCTAATCAAATTGAGTCATATGGTGGCTCAGCAGAAATTAGAGACCTGGGCTTGCTTCAGTCCGCAATTAGCCAACCATTGGCATCATTTGATGGAGTCAATTTTCACCATTCCATTTTTGATAAGGCCGCAGCCTACCTTTTCCATATTTGTAAAAACCATCCGTTCATTGATGGTAACAAACGCGTAGCTCTTGCCACTTCATTAGTTTTTCTCGATTTAAATGGATTCGAAGTTTTGGATACTAATGAAATTCTCTATGACCTAGTTATAGCAGTTGCTGAAGGAAATATAAAAATAGAAGAAGTGAGTGAGAAGTTAAAGCTATTAGCACAATTTTCTCTCTGAACGATCAGGGCTACTGCGTATAACTACGCCTTACCGCTACGCTACGGGATTCGCTATCGCTCACCCTTGCTCGGGCTAAAGCCACATTGGCTTTCCGTCACGCTTCATGCAAAAGCAAGAAGGCGCGCCGTCTGCCAACGTCGGTAAGGCTAGTTCGTTATGCGAAACGTCATATCAAATTAAAATTTATTCTTTTTAAAACACTATGCCTATACCAAATTTTAATCAATCAAATGTTCTTCCACCATTTTTGCCAGGTAAGAATCCGACATTAATAGATTCTGTTGCTCCATACAGAGCTACGTTAAAAGAATTTATTGAGTTATTTAATACATCTGATAAGCGACGAAAAATTTTAATCGGTTTCCTGAAATATAGATTATATATAAAATCCCTTGGCTTTGTTAAAGGATTCCAATGGCTAGACGGAAGCTTCCTCGAGAACATAGAAAAATCCCAAGAAAGAAATCCAAATGATATAGATTTAGTTACCTTTGCTGAAAGGCCTATGACCATACAAAATGAAGCTGAATGGTCTGATTTTATCGATCAAAATTTTGAATTCTTTATTCCAGAAAGACTTAAAACAATATATTTTTGTGATGCATATTTTATTGATTTAGGATTAAAACCAGATTATATTGTAAAAAATACGGCCTATTGGTTTGGGTTATTCTCTCATCAAAGAGAAACATTTTTATGGAAAGGTATGGTCGAAATTGCCCTTTCTGACTCTGAAGACTCTCTAATTAGTACATTGGAATTGGAAGAACAAAATGCCTAAAAAACTTAAAATTGATAGTTTAAATGCAGATCTATCCGCAATTTCAAATCTTTTAAAATTTGCAGAGTCAGCGAATGACAAAATTGGCCAAATTCAATATAAATATAGGAAAATGGAGCTTGAAGAAAAAATATCAGCTCTTGAATCTACACCTACTCACAATGCTAGCATAGCACTCTATTTTGGAGGAAAACCCGTAATTGGTTCGGCTGGTATTTCAGCTGCTTTTGCAGGAAAAACAATACATTCATTTCAAAATATAATTTCAAACGTCTATGCCAGCTACAGCGGAGATAGAATGAATGATACAATAAAAGGTGAAAAAGGAAAACTTCCATTCTTAGACGAATCTAAACTAATGGTAACTACTATTACTAAAGGTTCTTTTGGTTTCATACTCGATGAAATTGACAATGAAAATACACTAACTAATACAAATTTATCTAACGTTGTTGATGAAGTGGCAAATATTTTGGTGGATACCAGTTCAAACGAAGAGTCATTTTTCTATGATGTTGTTGCACGTATAAACAGCAGAACTTTTAGTGCAGTGAAAGAGTTCTTCGTTACACTCGAAAAGAATTCGGCAACACTAAGAGTTGTAGAAGATAATAAAGATTTTTATCTTAATGAAGAAGCCATACATCGTGCAAAAATCAGAACTGAAGCATCAATTAGCGAAGAAAAGAAAATTGAATTAAAAGGAACTCTAATTGGAGTTCTACCTATTCATAGGAAATTTGAATTAGTTTTAGAAAATAATGGTCAGCTAATTTATGGCGGAATGACAAGTTCCGCTTTAAAACAGTATATGGATTTCGAACAACAAGGAATTTCAATGAAAGAAAATAAAATTCATGCGTTGTGTTATCAAAAAACAATAGAATCTTTAACTGCCGAACCTAAATCGGTTTACACTATTTACTATATTTCGTTAGAACAGCCAAACCTTCTTACCTGACGCTTCGCATAACTACGGCTTATCGCTACGCTTCGGGATTCACTACGTTCACCCTCGCTCGGTCTGCGACACATTCCTCTTCTGTCACTCGCTTGCATACGCAAGCTACGTGCCAGTCCCTAACGCCTCTTTGAGGCTCAGGGTCGAGGAACGTCGATAAGCCTAAGTCGTTATGCGTCATTCCACCTAAAAATCTAATCCAATATGAATATGATATTTAGTAATAAAATCGCAAAGCATGACTTCTTCGACACTGCAGTTGCAGATATTCTTCGGGCCATTGACGGCGGTTCACTGATGGGATCTATAATTCTGTCAATGTGCTGTATAGATTACATGGGGTTAGCAATGAATCCTGAGAAAAAAAATACAAAGTCAGATTTTAAGAATTTCATCACTGAACACATGTCTCAAGCTAACACTATTTATTCTGATCCTGATATAGCAGATGTATTGTATGCTGTGCGCAATTCTCTCATTCACTCGTATGGTAAATCAGACGCAACTGAAAACCTAAAACTAGATTTTGTCATAGATCAGAACAGATTTGAAAATCATCTAGCAGTTGTCACAAGCGGCAATCGACGATGCTTTTATTTGTATTTACCTCATTTCGTGGCAGAATTGATCGCCGGAGTTGAACATTTCTTTCGAAAATCTGCAATTACTCAAGCTTCGTTACACAAGTGGTATTCTAATCTTCTTTTAGTGTTAGGCGTTTCTGGATCTTCCTACCGATTCGATGTGGAGATTACTCCCGGAAATATACACAGTCGTTCCCATCGCTTCTTGGAAGTCCTGGATAATCCCAATCCTCTAAGTATTGAGTCTCTTCGTGAAAATATCAGTCTCCTAATAAGAAAACAATTAAATCCTGAGGTATAATCTGGCGGAACGACGCATAACTACGCCTTACCGCTACGCTGCGAGATTTGCTGTGCAAACTCTTGCTCGGCCTTCGGCACATTGTCCTCCGTCACGTTTCTTGCTTAAGCAAGAAAGCGCGCCGACGCTAACGCCTCCATCGGAGGCTCAGCTACGGACAACGTCGGTAAGGCTAATTCGTTAGCCGAAAGTTCGGGGAAGACGCCGCTTCCGTGCGGCGATTAAAACAAAAGATTTATAACTCATTAGTTTTCGTTACTTAAAACATCTGAAAAGTAGATAAAAATTCGATTTGACAATACCCTATTCAGTAGGGATAATTGGTTTATTGAAACGATTATTCATTCATTTTCAAGATTTTGATCAATTTTGGAAACATGCAAAGCTTGGAGATGAAGAACTACTTGAGTTTCAATCATATCTTCTCGAAAATCCTAAATCTGGTGTTGTCATTCCGGGTTCAAATGGATTAAGAAAGATTAGGTGGAAAAAGAAAGGTACTGGGAAGAGTTCTGGGATCAGGGTTTTTTATTTAGACCTTGAAGAATTTGGGACTACTTTCCTTATCTCTTTAATCGAAAAAAATGATCAGGAAAACTTATCTAAAGCTCAATTGAAGATACTTTCTCAATTAGTTCAAACTTTAAAAGATAATATGAAGAAAGGGAGAATCACAAATGGTAAAACAAAGTAACGATAAATTATTCAATAGCCTTGTTAAAGGATTAAATGATGCCATTGATTACTCTAATGGGGAGAATGTTCATGGCGTTCAAGCTAGAATCGTTTCTATTCCAAAACTACCTACTTTTAAAGGAAAAGAAATTAAAAGTATCAGAAATAAATTACATTTAACTCAGACTATATTTGCTCAAACTCTTGGTGTTTCCGAGAAAACTATTGAAGCTTGGGAATCGGGAAGAAATATTCCACAAGGCCCTGCTCAAAGAATGTTATTCGTTCTTAAAAATAATTCAAATGCACTCGACGTCCTAGGTGTTAAATACGGTTAGTTAAGATTGCGACGTCCTTGTCGCAGATCCCGAACCATCGGCTAACTACGCCTTACCGCTACGCTGCGGGACTCGCTTCGCTCACCCTTGCTCGGGCTGAAGCCACATTGTCCTCCGTCACGTTTCTTGCTTAGCAAGAAAGCGTGCCGACGCTAACGCCTCCTCAGAGGCTCAGCTACGGACAACGTCGGTAAGCCTAGTTCGTTATACGACATCGTAAATAAATTTGGAGAAAAGAATGAAACACGAATCTACTGAAGAAGATAAACTTACCATTACCGAGTCTGAAATCGATTTCGAAAACTGGATAACAAAAGACTTTATATCACCGCAACTAAAAAGTAAACTAACAGAATCGCAAATTTTAATTGTTCCTACAGAAGGATTCAGAGAATATAAAGGCCCCGTTTTTCCAGTTAAAACTGAAGAGATATTTCATTACATTAAATCTAACATTAATAATGAACTTATAGTTGATATATGCACTGAAGATTCTCAATATCGGGAACTTGCCCTACACAGTAATTTAATCGTATTAGGTGAATTTTTAGTCAAAACTGTTGCATTAACTATCTTTTTAGCAGTATTATCAAACTACATTTATGATAACTATGTGAAAAAAGGATCTGCTGATTCTATTGTTCGCTTAGCAATTACAGTAGAAAGAGGAAAAAAGAAATCTGTTCGTGTCGAATACGAAGGTCAGGCAAGTGGATTTAATCAAGTCTCAGATAAAATTAAGGAAATTATTCATGAAGGAAAAAAGTAGCATCAATGAAATTGAAGCCGATTTAAATAATTACAAAGACAGAACCAATGACGATACTAAAAAAACTAAAGAAATCCTTTTAAAAGATAAAGAATATTTACTTAGTAAAGACGATCAAGAAGGATTAAAAAAAAACTGGATATATTCTAAGATTCTAGAAATCCAAGAAGATTTCAAATCGGCATTTAACCTTATTAAGGATAATGAATTTTACCAGGGCTGGTGTAAATTAGAGGAAATAGAAATAGATTTAGAGTCTCTTAGTAGACATTTTTCACTTACTAATCAATTTGGATTATCACATATAACTGAGTATACACAAAAATTTCAAAAGCTATATCCCTATACAATCTTCTTCAGTCCAGAAATTCTGGAAATAGAAAAAAAATGTAACATTTGTGACCAGGTAGTTAATATTCGAAACCAATGTGGTCATTTACCAGGAAACATTTACAACGGAGAAATGTGTCACAGAATAGTGACCAATGGGGAAATTTTAGGTATAGCAGTAGTTAAAAATCCAGTTCAAAAATATTCCGTTGCTTTCTTATCTGATCCTCAAACTAATCAAAGAATTGATTATTACAATTATGATAATTTAAAATACTTGATAGGCGCATTATCAAATCCTTTTGAAAAATGGGAGTATAAAATAATGGATGTTCAGTATTCCCATAATCAATTTAAGCACGTTAGAAGAAATGATCCTTGTCCATGTGGAAGCAGCAAAAAGTATAAGGCTTGCTGTTTATTAGAAAAAGGTGTAAAAGGGATCCATTGTAAATTCGACCTTGAAAACCCTCCTCCCAAATCATATCCCAATTTTGAAATTACTTAATCCATTTACGACGTCGTATAACTACGGCTTACCGCTACGCTGCGGGATTCGTTTCACTCACCCTTGCTCGGGCGGAAGCCACATTGTCCTCCGTCACGTTTCTTGCTTAAGCAAGAAAGCGCGCCGACGCTAACGTCTCTACGAGACTCAGCTACGGACAACGTCGGTAAGCCTAGTTCGTTAAGCGCCATTTAGCAAAATATGACAATAGAATTTAAAACAAATAAAAATGTATATATACTTGGAGCAGGCTTCTCTGTTCCAGCAGGTATTCCAACAATAGATAACTTCTTTGATAAAACAAAGGAAGTTTTGAACTCTCTTGATCCTAACAAAGATAAAAGGGCATTTGAAGCAATAAAAACCCTACTTGAATTAAGATTTCAATCAGCGGCTGCAGCTTATTGGACAAAAACGAATTTAGACAATATTGAGGAATTATTTTCCTTCATCAGTGCTATTGATGAAGGATATTCCTTAGTAAATTCCGTCGTTGATTCAATTGCTATTACTATAGAAAAATTAAAAAGTGAACCAGGTAATTTTGGAAATAAAATCTATCTAGAAGATTTTATTTTAAATCAAAAATATCAAAAATTTCGAAGACTTGACGAAAGAGCTTATGCATATTTAGATTTTAATAATTATCAGAGAATAGTTGCTTCATTATTAGGGAATATTTACGCTACCGATGATGATGCAGAGAACGCATTTATAACTTTCAACTATGATACTGTCCTTGAAGAAACTTTAAATTCACTAGAAATTGATTATTCATATTACTTAGGGAAAGTATCATATGAGACGATAAATACCAATTATAATGAATCCGTAAGTTTATTAAAATTACATGGCAGTGTAAACTGGGGATTTCCTGGAACAAGGGGAAGTAAATTGACAATTTATAAAAACTCGTCCGAATGCTTTCAAAAATCCAAAAGTATAGCAATAATCCCGCCTACCTGGAATAAACACATAGATGGACAAACGGAAAAAGTTTGGCAACAAGCTGTAAAAGAATTGAAAACTGCTACGAGAATCATTATTATCGGCTTTTCATTTCCAGAGACAGATAACCACGTAAAATATCTTCTGTCTGCAGGCTTAAAAGATAATATATCACTCAGAAACGTTCTGTTCATAAATCCTATGGAAGAAAATGAAGCAAAAAGAAAACTCTCAAAAGTATTTAGTGATTCGTTGTTTATTAACGATAAAGTTCTCATATCTAGAACGAAAATCGAAAACTTCATAGATAAGCAAGAAAATCTAAAGCTAATAAATAGAGCAAGCTAAACAGCGCTTAACTACGCCTTACCGCTACGCTGCGGGATTCACTTCGTTCACCCTCGCTCGGGCTAAAGCCACATTTCTTCCGTGTCACTGCGCTTGCTCAGCAACCTCGTGCCACTTCAGAAACGTCGGTAAGGCTAGTTCGTTATACGAAATTGCAAAATATTTTTAACTAATTTTAATAAATTTAGAGTTCCACGAATATAATTTACAAAATATAATTAACATAAACGCTCGAGTTATTGATGAAATTTGAATTAAATGAATTTAATCGCAACATTTCGACCGAGGAAATGATAGAAGATTTAAAGCGATCTTATGAGATTGCAAAAAAAAATAATAAAAAACTAACAAGTAGAGAATATAATAAAATTGGGAAATATACCTCTGGCACCATTTCACTTCGATTTGGAAAATGGAATGAGGCTTTACTAAAAGCTGGATTAATTCCAAACTTAGAAAAAAATATTTCAGAAGCCGATCTTTTCAGTAATCTAGAGAAAATATGGATTGAGAAAGGGTCTCAACCTGTATACAGAGATTTAAATACTTCAACTTCGAAATACCATGCCTCAGCTTACGCTTTACGTTTTGGTAGTTGGAGAGATGCATTAAAAGCATTTATCGACTATATCAATCAAGATCCAGAGAATGAAATAGAAACAATAAGTGACATAGCCTCAAATGATTCAATATCAAATGAAATAAAACATAAAACTAGCAGAAATATATCAGATAGAATGCGTTTTAGAATTTTAGCAAGAGATGGTTTTACTTGTCAGTCATGTGGAGCTACCCCAATAAAAACTCGCGGTATTGAATTACATGTAGACCACATAATTCCTTGGTCACGAGGAGGAGAAACCGTAGAAATTAATTTACAAACAAAATGCCAGAAATGCAACATTGGAAAAGGAAACGCATTTACAGTATAAATGAATTTAAAATAGAAATAAGCATACAAAGAAATTAAATAATTTGCAACTTCGTATAACTACGGCTTACCGCGGCGCTGCGGGATTCGTTTCACTCACCCTTGCTTGGTCTGCGACACATAGCCCTCCGTCACACTTTTTGCTAATTTCATGCAAAAAGATGTGCCGACGCTAACGCCTCCTTGAGGCTCAGCTACGGACTACGTCGGTAAGCCTAGTTCGTTAGCCGACATTTCCAATTATCAATAATAAATACAGTAGCCGTAACAAACAAAGGCAGATTCGGATTTTATACCCTTACAGAACTCTAGCTTAATCAACAAAGAGTCTAAAAAATCAAGTAATACTATCTATACTCGCACAAATTAAAGCTTTATTAACAATATTAAAAAATAGGAATATATATGGAAAAAGTAAAAATTAAATTATACCGGATTGGCAATCTTTATAAGGAGATTGATTTTCGAGCACTTGAGCAATGGAATTCTAAAATATTTACTTTTATAGACGATATCCAGACACTTAGCATACAAGAAGACACGCAAGGTCCATTTTGGCGATACCTTGATAAACAATTAGAAAATATTATTCCCAAACCTGATAATAAAATCCTAAGTCTATGCATTATAGATCATCCGTTAGAAGAAAATTATTACATAAGAAGACTATCCGATAATAGAGTTTGTATCTCAATACACGAAATTAAAGATATATTAAAAACAGAAGAAATAAGCTTAAACAACTATTTATTGCGCTGTATATATGAGTTAGCTTTAGTATTTCACTCTCAAAATTCCAAAGTACCAATAAGTTTATACAAATTAGCTCATGATGAAAATCGAGGTTGCCTTTTTGATATGAATGCACATAAAGAAAATATTGCAAAATCCTGCAACCTTCCAATACTCTGCGATGAATGCTATGTCAAATATAAAGCATATTCAGTTTCAACCGAATTTTTAGATAGAATCAGAAAAGAAATAAAAAAAATTAATAGAAATTTATTTTATATCATCAAAGCATTCATACAAAAGCGACCAATAGTATCGATTGTCCTAACTTCATTATTTGCAATTTTCTTAAACATTCTCTCCTCTTATATTTTTGAAAAAATTAAAGAACTTTTCCAAAATATAGGAAACGTCGGCTAACTACGCCTTACCGCCACGCTGCGGGATTCACTTCGTTCACCCTTGCTCGGGCTAAAGCCACATTGTCCTCCGTCGCGTTTCTTGCATAAGCAAGAAAGCGCGCCGACGCTAACGCCTCCTTGAGGCTCAGCTACGGACAACGTCGGTAAGGCTAGTTCGTTATGCGAAATTGCTTAAATACAAAAAAAGAAGTTTAATTTCTTTAATAACTTTAAATTTCTCTATCAATGAAAAATTTTAATTTTATAAAATATTAGAAGGTATTAGCTATGAGAAATTTCAGCATTATAATAGCAATTGTATGCAGCATATTAATATCTGCATGTAGAACTAATGGCCAAATAAAGTCGAATTATCCGTCATACAAAATTAGTTCAGATGGAAAAGGTGCAAAAATTGAAATAAATATTGAGAATGAAACAGCTAACCCATTATTGCAAAACCAAAATATACAGACTATTATAGTTCAAAAAGAAAATATAAAGACAAATTTCAAAATCATTGAAGATCGTTATCGCCCAACTTTAGATAAAGCTATTAATTTAGTAGAAACAAAAGAACTATACGCGTTTTGGATGCGGATTGCAGGAAGAGCTTCTAGTGTAGTAGGAGGCTCAACGGCAGCTGCGACAGCTCAATCCAATCCAGTAACTGCGACAATCGCTGGTGCCGTCGCTGGTATTGGGGCTCTTGCCCAATGGTTGTTGGGAGATGAGAAATTTCAGGAAGACGCTAACAAATGCAAACCTCTGGCCAACTTAAAGATTGAACTAGATAATTTTATTACAAAATGGGAAATTTATGAAAACGATTCTGGTTTAACACAAGATGTATTTAAATTATTATTAAAAGATTTAGAATCACTTCTAAGTCAAATTAAGTCTAGTTACGAAATGTGTTATAATTAATTTCCTCAAAAATTATATTCTTTCAATTTCCCATACCATGGGAATAAAAATGATATCTAATACAAATCCTAAAAGCAGGTTTTGATCAAAACGCAACTTCGCATAACTACGCCTTACCGCTACGCTGCGGGATTCACTACGTTCACCCTTGCTCGGGCTGAAGCCACATTGCCCTCCGTCACGTTTCTTGCTTAAGCAAGAAAGCGCGCCGACGCTAACGTCTCTTCGAGACTCAGCTACGGACAACGTCGGTAAGGCTAGTTCGTTATACGTCATTTTCAATAACAGGAGTTAATAATGAGAAAAACAATAATATTTACAATTTATTCCTTTGTTATCTTGGCAACAAGTGGAATAAGCGCACAATTAAAACCTATTCTTGAGAATGAGATTATTTCGGATGCCTATTTAAATCCTCTAATAAATGAAAAAGGCTTCCATTGGAATATTAGAATCAAATCTAAAATTGAAAAACAGTTCTTTTTGAAAATTACAGAAATTCGAAATAATGAAACATATGAAATTTTAAATTCAAAAGTTAATTTAAAATTGGGAGAAAATAAACTAGAAAGTGAATTCTTAGATATAAAACAATTTAATTGGATTTTCGAAGACACTGATGCACAATTATTCTTTTCTCTGACTTTAGAAAATGAATCAAAGAAAAATTCTTATATTTTAAATATCCCTGTCACAATACAACAAACGGAACTTTCTGATTTACGAAGGTCTTCTGCTCTTTTCCTTAACGTAGATGAAAAGATTCGACCAATAAATATATATTATAATTTCGATGGAAGACGATGGTCAATTGTAAATCATCGCAATGAAAATAATAATATTTTTTATGAATTTTATCCATTTCCTTCTATTCCACAGTATTCTATTGAATTATTTCAAGTCTTCCGGTATATGTACATTGAAAATGAAAAATTTAATAATGCTATTAAAGATAAAAAGTTATTTTTTCAACAACTAATTTCTCAATCTAAATCAACTTGTAAAGGCTTCGAATCTAAAATTTTAAAGGAAGATAAAGAAAATTTATATTTTGAATATTCTGTTGAGTCGTGTAACGGTAGTAAACCAGCTTCATACTATGGTCGGTATCTAGTGAGCAAAAAATCAACTGTTTTGTTCATATTTATCTATTTCGAAAGTGAAATCCCAAAATTACAAAAAGAAATTTATCAAATAGGTTTAGAAAAACAAAGTAACAATTATTGAAAACGACGTATAACTGCGGCTTATCGCTACGCTTCGGGATTCACTTCGTTCACCCTCGCTCGGGCTACGCCACATTGGTCTCCGTCACGTTTCTTGCCTTAGCAAGAAAACGCGCCGACGGTAACGCCTGCACGCAGGCTCACCTACGACCAACGTCGATAAGCCTAGGTCGTTATACGACAGTTTTAAAAACCTATATGAAAGATTACATTTTATATTATTTAGGCGCAGGATCTAGTGCAAATTCAATACCAGTAGTAGGTGCTCTATCAAATAGAATGTCTGCTTTTAAAGGTTATTTGATTAATTCTGTTAATTTAGATAATCAGACTTTTCCTAAAGATAGTGGAATAGAAAGAACATTAATAGAAATTAGAAATGAATTTCTAAATAACATTGATTGGTTAATTGAGATGTCAGGAAGAAATTCCATAGACACTTTCGCTCGAAAATTATGGGATGCAAACAAATTAAAAGAATTAAGAATATTGAAAGCTACATTAGCTTGTTATATTCTACTAGAACAAACAATATCAGATACTCAATATAAATCTCTTGATCATAGGTACGAACACTGGCTCACAAAAATTACCGAACGAGATAGAGAGGAAGGAATTCCATTCTTAAAAAAGAATTTCAAAGTTATAAGCTGGAATTATGACATTCAAATTGAAAAAGCATTAGAATCAATTAGCCAAATAGATTTAAATGTTCCAGTTTTCAAAAAATGGGGTATATATCCCAAAACAGGTAGATATGACCCGAATTCATTAAATTCTGAAAATACTTCAATTATTAAATTAAACGGTTCTGCAGGGCTTCTAATTTCAACAGGGGAGGTCTACTCATTACTTACAAATACCTTTAAAACATTCGATAAAAATAGTGTAATCAATGGTCTATCTGTTTACTATCAATATAGTTACAATACGAGGTCGACTCAACCTATTTTCACATTCGCTTGGGAGAAAAATGCAATGGCTGCAAATGGAGTTAAAATCGCAAAAGAATTTGCCAAAAATGCAAAAGAACTATTTATTATTGGATATTCTTTCCCAGATTATAACAAGGATATTGATATAGAAATAATTAGTGAAATGGATAACTTAAAAAAAATTACACTGCAAATAAAAAATGATGTTCTTGAACATGTACAAGACATATTTAAATCATTGAAACCAACAGTTGAAATAAAAATTGATACTGAAATTACCCAATTCAAAGTTCCATATCTTTAAAACCGTCGTATAACTGCGGCTTATCGCTACGCTTCGGGATTCGCTCCGCTCACCCTCGCTCGGGCTAAAGCCACATTGGTCTCCGTCACGTTTCTTGCCTAAGCAAGAAAGCGTGCCGACGGTAACGCCTGCATCGCAGGCTCACCTACGACCAACGTCGATAAGCCTAGGTCGTTATGCGTCATGTGTAAATATTTATTTACACATTTCTTAATCATTTCAATATTGAAACGCTATAATAAATGTTAATTTTAGCTAACGATCAAATAATCAATAATATAGTAGGAAATACCAGTCTTTGGTATTCTGATCCTTTATTAATTTTCATATTAACTATCATAGGAATAATAATATCAACTCTCGGTTCTTGGTTTTCCTTTGAAGCCTATCAGGCGGCAATAAAAGCAGGGCATATTGTAAAAATACAAGACATTTTAATTGAAGTTACAGAACTTACAGAAAAATGTAATCTTAAGTTAAATTTAACCTTCGAACAAGCTAGTGAGCTTTTACACCTTTTATCTTCTAAAAATAATAGAGTCATAACGATCTTTTCAGAATTAATTTCAAAATCTGATGCAAATCTGATAGTGGAATTAAATAATGCATTTGAAAATGCTAGAGGAAAATTAGACTCTCTGAATCCAGTTATCAATCCAGGATTACAGAATCAAACAATCGATGGTTTAGTTTATTATACAATGGAATCGGAATTTTCTAAAATAGGGCAAACTCTCAATAAATTAAAGGCTGTATTAGAAAAAAATAGTGCACCTGGAGGATCAAAATAATGGATGATGAATTAATTAAACAGCTTGAAAATCTTATTTCTTATACAAAAAAAAATAAGATACCGTGGAAGTTTTTAAATGAGCAAACCTTTCGATGGACAAAACAGGAAACTCTAAAAAGCAATCAATTAATAACTACAATCCAATACGCAGGCAAACAACAACGAGCCACTTTAAATGATTTAAGTGAATTATTTGACTATTATATACTAACAATACAATCAACAAATCCATCAGAATTATTACTACAAATAACCTCTAATGAAAAAATTTATCAAGAAAAATTAAATGACCTCTTTAATGCAGCTAGAAATGCCAGTAAAGTTACCACCGCAAATGTTCTGAAAAATTTGCTAGATAATATATATTAGAAAAGTGACAAAACAACACACGACGCATAACTACGCCTTACCGCTACGCTGCGGGATTCGCTTCGCTCACCCTTGCTCGGGCTAAAGCCACATTGTCCTCCGTCACGTTTCTTGCTTAGCAAGAAAGCGTGCCGACGCTAACGCCTCAAAGAGGCTCAGCTACGGACAACGTCGGTAAGGCTAGTTCGTTATACGCCATAAACTAAAATGAGTATTGATATAAATAAATTTAAAGAAAAATTTAAGTCTATTCAAGATAAAGATATAGAAATTCAACACTCAGACCAAAATGAGAAAATAGTAATTTTAATATTTAAATATCCAAATCGATTTCTACCACATATAAAATTTGAAGATGAAAACTTAGAAACAATTATCCGATTTAGAATATCGAAAGAAGAAAACGATAAGGATTCATCATTAAAACATCTTGTGATTGAGGTAAATTTTTGGAAAAAATTATTTGGAGAAAATTTTGGCAAATATAGCGATAGATTTAAAAAAATGGAATATGAAAAATATCCACTTGATATGAATTTTAATGAGTTCTCTTATGATTCATTTTCTGATCAAATTTATCTTCATAATGACTCGATTCAAACTATCGAATTAATCAATTATATTTTAGATTTTCATTTTAAAATCACTAAAATCATATCTGGTTTACCGATTAGAACGAAACTATATAAAAAAAGATTTTTAACACGCTTATATCAATTCTTGTTTAATTGTTTAATGAATACTGAGTATATTTTGTTTGGGAAAAAAACCAATATTACTAAAGAGCAGAGATTTTCTTTTCCTGCGAATAATCATAAAAATAATATACCTCAGAAAAAAGATCATGAAGTAGGAAAGGAGATCGAAATTCTTGGTATTAGCGGAATGAAAATTCATTTATGGGATTTAACAACGTTTTCCTACATTCAGATTATAATTTTTCTAATTTCATACAAGCTCGATGATAAGGTTTTTGCATTAATATATAATTCTGCACTACTGTCTTTATTCTATGTGATTATAGCATTTAATCTTTACAGCTCGCTATTAAGAAAAATACTTAATAAGTCAGCAGAATTTTTCTGGAATAAATATACAAAACTTTTATCTACGAGACTAGAACTCTAGTTTACGGCGTATAACTACGCCTTACCGCTACGCTGCGGGATTCGCTTTCGCTCACCCTTGCTCGGGCTAAAGCCACATTGGCTGTCCGTCACGCTTCATGCTAAGCAAGAAGGCGCGCCGTCTGCCAACGTCGGTAAGGCTAGTTCGTTAGCCGCCATAAAAGGAAAAAACCATGACATTCAAAGATAATGCGTTAAATATTCTTACAATGGGTGCGTATGGAAAAATCAAAGCCGCCCTAGACCAATATAGTAATGTATTGGATAAGTTCAATATTCTTAAAAAGAAACATGATAAAAGAAAAGCAGAGATTAATGAAGCTTTAATGGATCTCATTGAATCGAAGAAAAAAGCCATTCTCGAATTAAAGAAAATAAACAAAATTACAAAATTGCTAAACATTAAACAAAGGCAAGAAATTGAATATTCATTTAGTTCAAATGATTATTCATTTAAGCAAATAGAAGGAAGCATTACAGCAGGTGAATTAGCATTGATAAGTACCAAAGGCTTAGTGAGTGGGATCAGCACTGCTTTAGGTACGTGGGCATTGGTTGGAAATTTTGGCGTTGCTTCCACCGGTACTGCTATTGGGTCGTTATCAGGAATTGCTGCAACGAATGCAATTTTGGCGTGGTTTGGCGGAGGATCAATAGCTGCGGGTGGTGGTGGAATGCTCATAGGCAGTTTCGTCGTAGGTGGGATAATCGCTGTTCCTACAATAGCCATTACAGGTATTTTTCAACATTTATCTGCCAACAAAAAAATCATTAAAATTAAAGAGAGCGAACTTCAAGTAATTAAGAATATTAAAGATATTAAAAAGAACCTCATCAATTTCAATAATATTGAACATAGATCGAAAGAAATTAATGATTCTTTAATCAAGTCACTTGAAGGCTTCCAATTAATCTATACTGAAGCATATAAAAAAATTTACAAGTATGGATTCTTTTCAAAAGTATTTAAGAAAATTAAATCGATCTTTACAGGTCGCTATTTTAATAAATCGGATTTAGCTGAAATTCAAATTCTAGGAAAAGCAACCAGTGATGTGCTGAAGATCGTAGATACTAAAATTTTTGAGGAAAATAATGGCTAAATTTAACTTTAAAGAGATTATGAAAAAAATCCCCGATCTACCCACAGCCGATGTAACCAAAGCTTTCTCCCAGTTTTTAGAATACAAAAAAGAATCTGAAATCACAGCTAGAAAATTAAAAAGGTTAGAAGTTGCGAGAGAAACTTTGCTAAAAGATATCGATAAGAAATATGATTTCTATCACAGATTATTTTCAGCCGTTTTCGAAGAAAGAAAGCAATCGATTGATAAATTCTTTGAAATTATCAATCGTGGAATTAAAACGAATGACAGAGAATTGATATCAATGGGATTGCAAAATTTAAGTAATGTTGTATCTTCCAGTCCATTCTCTAATATTTCTGAACTAGGGAAATTAATGGACTCTGGTCAAAATATAGATCTATAACCACGTTTTTACGGCGGCTAACTACGCCTTACCGCTACGCTGCGGGATTCGCTTACGCTCACCCTTGCTCGGGCTAAAGCCACATTGGCTGTCCGTCACGCTTCCTGCGAAGCAAGAAGACGCGCCGGCCGCCAACGTCGGTAAGGCTAGTTCGTTATACGAAAAAAACTAAATCTTGACAAAAAGAGACATAAATATAAAATGATCGGCATGAAAGCTGGAAGCAAAATTGATTCAAAAATTGCGTTCCTAATTTCTTTTTTTCCAAACAAACGTATAGCAATTACTCATTTAGTAAAATTACTTTATGCATTAGAACTGAAATCAATTGCAGAAAAGAAGCGAAGATTCTCACAGCTGAAGTTTATTCATGATCATTATGGACCAAATATTCCTGAAATAGAATCTATTTTAAGCTCTTCCTTCTTTGAAGTACAATTTGATGAAGATCAAAAATATTATTATTCTAATTTTAAAAGCAATACTAAAGAAACTAAATTTTCAACTGAAGAAGCTAAATTTATCGAAGAATTTGCCTTAGAGTTTAGGGAATATAGATTTTCAGGAAAAGGCGATCCAAGAAATGCTGGTGGTTTGCTTGGATATGCATACAATACAGAGCCTTTTATTGAAACCAAGTTTAAAGAAGAAATAAATTTTGAAAAATACATTGGAAATTCCTTTATAGATAAAGTTTTAATAAAAGATAAAGATTTCGAAAGATACAAAACCCAGGCGTTAAAACTAAGCGAATTTATAACCCCATTATTTACTCAAGAAGCGCGAAATAAAATGAGAACAAGGCTTAGTAAAATTAAGAATAAATAATGAGCCAAGAGGAATTTGAACGAAATTCGTTCGGAATTTTTAAAAAAACAATAGATACTTATCCAGAAAATTACTCAAGGCAACATGGTTGTTATGAGCTTTTTAATAGAGAAACCTACCGTGTCCTTGTAGTTGAGTGTATGAAAACTAGAAATGGTGCATACAATCTGGCTACTCCTGAAGATCGAACCTATTTTTTTCTTCTGGCACTTCAAGAAGACGAATCATTAGATGTTAATTTTTCAGTTTTTGACGAATCAATTTTACCAAATCACAAAACCGAAATAATAGAGAAATTATTAATTTTATTCATGGACTTTCAAAATATACACCATAGCAGAAGAAAAAACTTTTTAAAAGCATTGTTTTAAAAAGTTTTCTTCGCATAACTACGCCTTACCGCTACGCTGCGGGATTCGCTTTTGCTCACCCTTGCTCGGTCTCCGACACATTGTCCTTCTGTCACTCGCTTGCAATGCGCAAGCTACGTGCCAGTCCCTAACGTCTCTTTGAGACTCAGGGTCGGACAACGTCGGTAAGGCTAGTTCGTTAGCCGAAATTGATTAAATAGTTACAACATGATTTAGGAAAAGGTAATGACATATAACACAATATTAGAAGCAAAGCATGCTTATGAGAAAGAATTTAATCTCTTAAAAACAGAAGTAGAAGGTATTCTTACGATTGTATTACAATATCTAAGAAGTAATCTAAATTTAGATTCAGACGACACGAGATTTATAAAAATCTTCAATACATCCTTTATCGGTAAAAAAATGGGTAAAGAAGAATTGATAAGCCTTTCACATAAAGCTGATAGAGCGATATCAGAAAAAAAGGGGTATTACGAGTGTAGCTTTATGGCTCTAGTCGGAAAAAGTCTGATGGACGATTTGCAAGTTTTAATCTCAGGGATTATCATTTCAAAAGATCTTACAACAAATCGATACATTCTTATATTTAGTTTAGAAAAAGAAAAAATTCTTTATTCTAATGGAATTAAAGACGATGAAAGTTTAAAAAATTTTGCCGCACACATAGAAGGTTGCTTGCATCGGTATTATACAGAAGGTGTTACAGAATGGCTTAAGAAATTTGATCCTAGGAACTTATGATGAATTGGCTAATTCAAAACCGGGATATTATTGAAATTCTCTATTTTTTATCAGGTGTCATTACCTCAATAGGAATCTTAATTGCTTTCATCCAACTCCGAAAAACTAATAAACAACTAATTTTATCGAGTAAGTTATTAGAAGTCTCCAATAAAGATATAGAACTAAGATCAAAAAGAGAAGCAATATCGATAGCCCTGAGAGAATGCGATATCTTTAAAGAAAGAATAGGGAAATTATTTGAATTTGAAGTAGAAAACGGATTCACCTACTATGAAGGTAAGATTAACGAATTTGAAAACGAAAAATTAAATCAAGAAGCCTCAAATTGGTTAGAAGAAACAATTAATCTCTTTGGGGTTAGTGAATTATTATCAGAAGTAGAAAATATACTGGAAAATTTTTCTTCATATTTCATAAGCGAACTTGCAGACTCTGACACAGCTTTCAAAAGAGTTGGTGATATCTATATAATCTACTTTAAATTTATCTACCCTTATATTGTACAAAAAAGAAATGAAAGTAATAAAGATCGGAGGAACATTTACTCTGTTCAATTATTTAATTCTTGGAATACGAAAATTGAATTGAAAGAGTTAGAGAGCAAAATGCAGAAAATTCAAAATGAAATGAACCAAAAAATATTAAAAGAAGAGAAAGGTCCGATTGGAACAAACCTCAATGACTAAAATCAACTTCGGCTAACTACGCCTTACCGCTACGCTGCGGGATTCGCACAGCTCACCCTTGCTCGGGCTGAAGCCACATTGTCCTTCTGTCACTCGTTTGCAATACGCAAACTACGCGCCAGTCCCTAACGCCTCTTCGAGGCTCAGGGTCGGACAACGTCGGTAAGGCTAGTTCGTTAAACGAAATGCCTAAAATTCTTTAAGAAAAGCCAAAAATGGGCAAATAGGCCTTCTTTTTAAGAATTATTGCTTACTCTCTGTCTTTTAAGTAAATATTGAATCTTGACAAATTTATAGATCATATCCTAAAATATAATTATGAATTACAGAGAACATCTTAGCTCTTCTCCTCAAGTTATGCTTGGGAAACCGGTTATCAAAAACACTAGGGTTACTGTTGAGCTTATTCTTGAAAGACTGGGGGAAGGTTTGACTATCGAAGATATTCTGGCTGCTACTCCAAACATCCGTAAAGAAGATATCTACGCATGTATTGCATACTCTAGCGATGTTATTAGCAAGGAAACGCTTCTTGCTAGCTAGTTTACTAGCTGACGAAAATGTTGATTTTCGTATTATTAAAATCCTTCGAGAATCCGGCATTGTTATTCATTCCATACTCGAAGATCATAAAAGTGTATCCGATTTTGAAGTGATTGAAATCGCAAGAAAACTAAATTCAATTATACTTACTTTAGATAAAGATTTTGGTGAATGGGTTTTTTCTCATAAAGAATTCACCATTGGAGTTATCTTACTAAGATATAACCCAAAAGAATATTTAGAAATTACAAAAGCTATTCAAACTTTAATCAACCAACATAATGATGACCTAGTTGGTAAGTTCGTGGTCCTTTCAACTTCCAAGATCAGAATTAGAGAAATACATTTGTAATTTCATACAACTTTGAAATAAAAAAGGTCAAAATTATGAAAAATTTAAAACTAATTTCAATCATAATTATTAGCTCTATGCTAATAATTTTTGCAGTTGATGCTGCCGGACGAAAAGGAAGCAAACGTGTCGGTGGCACAAACAGTAAAGGCAAAGGAAGTCATTACGTTGGTGGAAAAAAGAAAAGTAAATAATTCCTTTGTAGATTAAATCTTTCAAACACAGGCACTTCGTTTAACTACGCCTTACCGCTACGCTGCGGGACTCGCAAGCTCACCCTTGCTCGGTCTGCGACACATTGTCCTCCGTCACGTTTCTTGCGAAAGCAAGAAAACGCGCCAGTCCCTAACGTCTTCTCCGAAGACTCAGGGTCGGACAACGTCGGTAAGCCTAGTTCGTTATACGCAATCTTGCAAATTCTAAAACGGAAATACCAATGGAAGAAAAAATCGAAGAACTAAAAAAATTAATTTCTGAACTAAAAAGCAACAATATTACCTTTGAAGAATTAGGTAATAATAACTTTCAAAAAGCTGATGCATTCAAAAACGAATTTTCAAACTATTGTTTAACGATATTAGATGATTCTATTATCTACCATAGTAAAATAAATATATCAATTCTTTCAAAAGCGATTAACGATATCAATACTGTTTTAGGCCATATATCGTCAATTACATCAAAAATACAAAAATTGGTAAAAAATGGGATTCACACTCCAGAATTTCCCAACTCCAGAGAATCGTCTATATCTGGTATTAAAGGTCAGTATGAAAATCTCTTAGGCCTATTGTTTCCACTTCAATTTAACATTGATATAATAAAGATGCAAAATGAAATACAACAGTTAGATCCGACAGAAACAAGTAAAAAGATAGAGGATGAATTGGTTTCAATAAAATCACAAAAAAAGGAAATCGATAAAATCCTGACTGTTTTGAGAGACAAAACCTCTGAGCAATTTATCAATGAAAGCAAGAATGTGTTCAATAGTTTAACTAAGATACACAAAGAATCTGAAAAAAAATGGTTTATATTATTTTGGATAACAATTGTTATATTTATCTCCGAATTAATATTTATTTATTTTAATATATTAAATAATTTTGATTCATCGAAGGTCTACGAGATTATAAGTAAAGTGTTATTCAATTCATTTATTTTAGGATTGTTAACAAGTATCTCCCGATTTTCTTTAAGTAAATTCAATGCAGAAAGACTATTAAGAGTAACTTATGAACATCGATCAGTAATTCTTGAACAATATAAAACATTTGAATTATCAATTGGAGACAATGATATTCTAAAAAATCAACTCAGGCTGGACATTGCTAAATATATTTTTACTGATCCAAAAGTGTCTTTTTCTGATAAAAATATTAATCCCGAAATTAATTTTTCACCAATTTTTCAAATTTTGGAAAAACTAAAATAACGAGACTGCGTATAACTACGCCTTACCGCTACGCTGCGGGATTCGCTACGCTCACCCTTGCTCGGGCTAAAGCCACATTGGCTATCCGTCACGCTTCCTGCAAAAGCAAGAAGACGTGCCGTATGCCAACGTCGGTAAGGCTAGTTCGTTATGCGAAAGCGCAAAAAAATATTGCACCGCTCCAAACTCATGCTTGCGATTCTTTTAATTTTTCCTAATAATCAATTCTACACCAACATGAAAAAATCTAAACCTAAAAAATCTATATCAATCACTACTATTATCTTGCTAATAAAAGCGTTTTATTTCGTAAAAATAAATATCATAAGATTATTTCATAGATTAGGCATAATTGTATTGAGTGTTCGTCATTTTATAACTATAACAATAATACGAGTGTATTTCTTTATCAAAAGTCAAATATTGTTAATAACGGGGAATATTAGACTCTTTTACAGACATATTAGCCTAAAATACACGAAAATAAAATATAAACTAAGTATATTTAGAGCTAATTACGCTAAAAATAAATTGCAGAAAGTATACATTCAAATTTCCTCAAGATCGATATCGATCAACAACTCATCAATTTCTAGAAATGTATTAACACATCCAATTTTTTACTTTCTTTTAGTTTCAATTACTATAATAATAATTCAATTTTATTTTCAATCTGCGATCGCCTTCGTCGAGGGACATATTCCGTTTGAGATAAATAACCTAAATGGAATTCTCTTTTCTATTGTATTTGATTTAATGATCTTAGGTTTAGGTCTGTTTTGGTTTCAAAGTCGCTTAGCAAAAAACGAGGAATTGAAAAGAATTACAATTGAACTACTGGATATAGCAAAAAGTTCGAACATAGATATAAAAGAAAGAAAAATTAGAATTATACGGGATATCAGAAATTTACGAGCACACATTCCAATCCTCATTGAATTCAATTTATCTAATTTCGAGGGCGATGAAATAAATTTAATTTCGAGCTTGCTATGGAATCCTGATTTTAGTAATTCAAATCTCACAGGCCTAGAATTTAATAAAGCCCAGTTGTTACAGGGAAATGCAAAATCAACCAAATTTAACTACTGTAAATTTAGAAATGGAATATTCCATGGATGTGATTTTACTAATGCAAAATTCTTCGAAGTTGATTTTTATGGTGCAAAGCTAACTGACTCAAACTTTACTAGAGCAGATTTAACAAGATCTTACAATCTAGAAACAAAACAATTATTAGATGTATGGTCTTTATATAATTGCAAAATGGAAAAAAAACTGAAAAATGAACTGTTAAAGTTAAAACCAGTTTTATTTCAAAAAAGAAATACTAAATACAAGAATATTACTCTACATAAGTACAGAAATATTTATTTTGATGCAAAATATGGCAATCGCTGGAATAAAACAATAGAAGATATACTAGATAATTCTACAACCAGTCTATAATTTTAAATCCATTAAAGTAATTGAATTAGAACTATCCACAAAGCGCCATCGCATAACTACGGCTTACCGCGGCGCTGCGGGATTCGCTCCACTCACCCTTGCTTGGGTTGCACCACATTCCCCTTCTGTCACTCGCTTGCAAAAAAGCAAGCTCTGTGCCAGCCCTAACGCCTCCCTGAGGCTCAGGGTCGGGGAACGTCGGTAAGCCTAGTTCGTTATACGCCAGTTTGAAAAGAATATGTTAAAAAAAAACGATGAAGAAGGATTATCTTATTTTTATGTTCTTTCTGAAATTATAATAGAAGCATGGGCTGATTACTCGAATAAAAAAAATAAATACCAAATTCTAAATCTTAATAATTGGGTAATGGCCGCTTTCGAAGTTTACAGCGATATTTCAGATATTTTTCCCAATATTCTCAAGAGAAAAAGTATAATAGGAAATATTTTTTCTGAGAAAGAATTTATCTTTGAATTGGTAAATAAAAACGTTTCTATCAGGCAAGACTATCAGCTTAAAACCATTCGTGATAAATCTTTCCATGGAAAGCAAAGTCATAATAAAAATCAAAAAAAACATAATAATCTATCTTGGATTCTATTCGGAAAGCTTGCAGATGAGAAAACAAAATACATGATTAACCTTCTTGAAAACACAACCTTAGAAGTATTACAATTTAATGTTCCATTGGAGAAAGAAATCAAAAGCTATTTAGGTTACGATTTTAAATTAAAATTACAAAAAAAGACTTGATTCCGTAACCCATTGCGTTACACTCAAATCTGGTGATTAAATCATTTCTTCATAAAGGCCTCGAGGATTTTTTCAATACTGGTAGCAAAAAAGGAATAAGACCTGATCACTCTAGTAAACTTGCAAGGATATTAGATAGGTTAGATGCTTCCTTAAAGCCTGAAGACATGGATTTACCAGGATACAAGCTTCATCCTTTAAAAGGTGATAAGAAAAAGCGATGGTCTGTTTCGGTAAACGGAAATTGGAGAGTTACTTTTCTATTTGTTGGTGAAGATGCAATTTTAGTAGATTATGAGGATTACCATTAATGAAAAACACTAAAACACGAAAGCCTACCCATCCGGGAGAAGTTTTACTCGAAGATGTCTTAAAACCTTTAAATTTACCTATTTCTGAAGCTGCAAAAAGTTTAGGTGTCTCAAGAAAGACTCTTTCTGAAATTGTGAATCAAAAAGCTGGGATTACTCCAAATATGGCTGTTAGAATCGCATATGCTACAAATACATCTGCTGAAAGTTGGATTCGAATGCAAGGAAAGTATGATCTTTGGTTAGCTATGCAAGAAAAAATAAATCATATAGAAAAATTCCCTATCGCTGTTTAAAATCAAACCGGCGTATAACTACGCCTTACCGCTACGCTTCGGGATTCACTCCGTTCACCCTCGCTCGGGCTAAAGCCACATTGGTCTCCGTCACACTTCTTGCTTAGCAAGAAGTTGTGCCGACGGTAACGCCTGCATGCAGGCTCACCTACGACCAACGTCGATAAGCCTAGTTCGTTAAACGAAATGTGGCAAATTTTGATTAAAACAAAATAAGAAAAAACTGATAAAAAAGCAATATAGAGAAAATTAAATACATTGACGCTGTATCACTTTCCCGTTACACCCAAATAGTGAAAGAATTCACTGCCTACAAAGGTGAGAAATTTACTATTGAATGGTATTTTGATGACAATGAAAATTCTGATGCTTTGGATTATTTTGAAAATTTACCTGAGTCATTTCAAATTAAAACATTAGCTTTATTCAAAAGATTCGCAGAAATTGGGGAAATTAAAGACAAAACTAAATTCAATTTTGAAGGTGATGCCTTATTCGCTTTTAAGCCTATTCCCCATAGATTTCTTTGCTTCTTTGTAAAAGGGAAAAAGATTATCGTTACTAACGCATTTCACAAGAAAACAGACAAATTACCAAAAAACGAAAAAGAAAGAGCATTAAAAAGAAGGGAAGATTATGAAAAACGAACAAAAAAAGACAGCTATTACTAAAACTACATTTGATCGTTTAATGAAAAATCAAGCTTTTAAAGAAAAGTTTGATAAGGAATACGATGCTTTAACTCTTTCTGAAACCATTATTGAATTAATGGAATCAGAAAAACTTTCTGTAAGAGAGCTCTCTAAACGAGCAAATGTTTCAAGCACTGTTATTCAAGAAATCAGAAGTGGAAAACAGGACAATCCTACTTTACTAGTGCTTTCTAAGTTAGTTCACACATTAGGCGCTGAGATTATTATAAAAAAAGGCAAGAAAACTCTTGCTAATGTATAAGCCACACTTCGTTTAACTACGCCTTACCGCTACGCTGCGGGATTCGCTTTCGCTCACCCTTGCTCGGCCTTCGGCACATTGTCCTCCGTCACGTTTCTTGCTTAGCAAGAAACCGCGCCGTCCGCCAACGTCGGTAAGGCTAGTTCGTTATGCGACATTTCTTAAAACTATGATAAAAAAAGATACAACAAAGTTCCAATATTCTCCAAATCAGATTAGAAAAGTAATTAGAAAATCTGATTTTTGGAAATATAAGTTAGATAAGGATCAACTTATTACATTGACTGAAAGTATTGCAACTGAATTTGCAGAGAATAATTCAGAAACCAAGGGACTTGAAACTATCGATTTCAGACATAAAAAAATATTCATAACAAATAATATTTATGATACATTAACAATTAGAAAAACATCGGAAATTCTTGAATCGCTATTCCATGTTAATTCCTTCAGTAGAGAACAGGAAATTTTACAACTTAAGTATATACTTGAGACCGAAAAGTCATTTTCTATAGTCAGAACAGACATCAAAAATTTCTTTGAAAGTATATCATTTTATAAAATAATAAGCCTTTTGCAAACGAAAGGAATTTATAATAACTCTTTTTTACTTCACTTAAATAATATAAAGCGTGAATTAGATAATCATGGTCATACATCTCTACCAAGAGGACTGGCATTAAGTTCAACTTTATCAGAAATTTATTTAGAAGAATTCGACAATTTGATACGTTCAAACAGAGACATTCTTTACTATAGCAGATATGTTGACGATATAGTTATAATAACAAAGGAAAATAGTCAGAAAAAAATATTAGATTTTATAAAATTAAATCTTCCAGAAGGTTTAATTTTAAATAGATCAAAGACCAGGTTTTATCACAGTAAATCAACTGAGAAAATTAATTACTTAGGATACTCACTTGATTTATCGAATGCATTAAAAATTGGAATTTCAAAGAATAAGTTAGGTAAAATAAAGAAGCGAATTATCTTATCTTTAAAGCAGTTTATTAAAGATTCTAATTTCGAAATACTTCTTTTGAGAATTAAATTTCTTACGGGTGCGACTGAGCTACGAATTGCGGATAGAGCCAAAAAACTAGTAGTTGGAATTAAATATCAATATGCGTTATGCGATGAATCAGAAATTCAAATTAACCTTAAAGAACTTGATAACTTTTGGTATTCTGTCTTAGTTTCAAAAAAGTATTATATTTCAAATAAACTTAGAGCAAAATTAACAACAGAAAACCTGATCAAACTCAAACAAATGAGTTTTAAATCTGGCTACTCATTCACAATTACTAATTCATTAAACCCAGACACTATTTCGAAAATTCAGGAAGTTTGGAAATATGAATAAAAAAAGACTCAATTCAGGTATAAAAGAGAGGTGCTTGCTCACCGAAGTATCTCCATTTGAAACGCCAATTTTATTTTCGAATTGGGGATCATTTAATTATCTTTATAACCTAAAAAGCAATAACCCAAATGCTTTTGTTAGGGAAGTATTCTCGAATAATTATTCAGGAATTCCTTATAAATTTAGAATAAAAAAGGATAAAGAAAATTATAGAGTTTTATACTTAATTCATCCAAAATTATCAGAGAAAATAACAAACCTTTACAAAAAGTTTGAAATCCAAATTATAAAAAGCTGCCTTAAAAGCAAATTCTCGATTCGTCATCCCGTAAAAATCGGTAAGATGTTTGCCGATATTTCAACTGCCGACATGAAAAAATCATCCGTTGAACAATTCGATGAAAACACGGCATTTTCATCATCATACTTTGTTTACAAAGATTATTCCCATCTATATAAGTTTTTTTCATCAGATTATTTCACAAAATTGGAAAAGGACTATCGTCAAATGGCAACGATTGATATATCTAAGTTTTTTCCAACTATCTACTCGCATTCGATTTCTTGGGCAATAAGAGGAAAATTAGAATCCAAAGATGTTGCATTTTCTAATGGAAGGGATATTTCATTAGGTGGATATTTCGATAATCTTATTCAGGAGTCAAATTACAAAGAAACTAATGGAATAATCGTAGGTCCCGAAATGTCTAGAATATTTGCGGAGATTATTTTACAAGAAATTGATTTACTAACTGAAAAGCAGCTGAAAGTAGACGGTTTTCTTTTTGGAGAACATTACACTTGTGCCCGATATATTGACGATTATTTCATTTTTTCAAACTCAAAAACCATAATCGATAAGTTTATAGCCATAATCAAAGAGGAACTAGAAAAATATAAACTCTATCTTAATGAAACTAAAACCGCATACTTAAATAGGCCGTTTATCTCAACCATTAGTAAGAAAAAAATAGAACTTAAAAGCTTCATAAGCCAGTTAAAAACCGAAGTCCTAGACTCAACACTGAATAAGAAACTCAACAGCGAACGAGAATTAAATAAATTCCGTTCAATTATTGGCGAAATAGAAAACAATACTCATGCTTTATCGAATTACTTTTTTGGTCTGATCCAAAGGAATATCAAATCGCTCTTTGAAATAGATGAAGAAATTTGCTTAAAAGCGATAATAGTTTTTCTAGATTTAACATTCTATCAACTGAGAACTGACACAAGAGTAAATAATATAATAAAGGTCACAAATATTATATATATGACTTTAGACATCACGAAAAAATTCAAACCCTACAACAGAAAAAGATTAAATGATAAAATTTCTTCAGAGATTATAGAATGTCTTAAATCATCCATAGAATCTGATTGCGTTATTGAAGCTTTAAATCTCCTAATTATACATTCTGAACTGGGAATTAATTATACTTTAGATGTTTTCTTATTAGAAACGATTATCGAAAAATCAAAAAAAACGATCTTTGAAGATAGAAATCCAAAAGAAAGATTAACCTATTTTGAAATTATCACTATTCTTTATTACATAAAGAATAAACCACTTTATTCCAAAATCAAAGAACAAATATTAGATGAAGCTTGCAACATACTAACCGAAAATTTTCTAATTAATTATTCCGAATCCTGTCATTTATTTTTTGATTTACTTTCAGCGCCTTTCCTTGACGTTGAGGAGAAAATAAAAATTTGTAAAGCTGGAGTTCACTTCAAAAAACCCGTACCAAGCAACAAAGATCAGTCTGAAATTATTCAATACATCGAAAAGCATTCTTGGTATTTCCATTGGAATAATAATAATATATTAAGGGAATTGCTTAAAAAGAAAAAACTACAATTATCTTATTAAATATAAGGGAGATATCCTCAGAACGCCTAAAAAACGTAACCTTTGTCATTTCATCATGGCAAAAGAGGGTCATTTTTAAAACAAATGATACACACCGAGAGGGTATCTCTCTTAAATTTAATAAGAAACGTCGCATAACTACGGCTTACCGCGGCGCTTCGGGATTTGCACAGCAAACCCTCGCTTGGTCTGCGACACATAGCCCTCCGTCACGCTTCTCGCAAAAGCAAGAAGGCGCGCCGACGCTAACGCCTCCTTGAGGCTCAGCTACGGGCTACGTCGGTAAGCCTAGTTCGTTATACGCAATAAGCACCAAAATAAAGCTATGCCAATAAATATTCGAAAAGAAAAAAACGGGAAAATATCCAATTACTATTGGAATAATGATGAATTGTTTTCTAACAAGGAAATACGTATTTTTGAAATTAATCGTTCAGAAAATTACATACGTTTTTATCCTCCAGACTTTTATAATTGGAATAGTAAAAAATTTGAAGTTGTTATTGAGTTCATAGGCATGTCGAAACTACCCTATGAAATTCACGAAAAGGGCTACATTAAATCTGGAGGGAGTTATTACTTATTCAAATTTATAACTGAAGAAAATATCAACAGAGTAATTATCAATCAGGATGAACCTTTCACTACTAAAGTCGTAAAGCAAACCTTATATTTAAAATACTCCGAATTTTCAAAGTTTATCAAAGATTTACAAACAGCAATAAATGAATCTAAAAGAGAAAAAGTTTTTACTTTTAAATCGTTACAGCATTCCATTTTACCAAGTAAATACCCAGAAGGCGATTTCTCAAACAGTATAAAAGAAAAACGATTAATAGAAAGTTTAGACGAAAATATAATCTCAGACATTAGTCCCGAGAATTTAGATAAAATAGAAAATTTCTACTTATCTCTCCTAGAAAAAAAATATAAGCAGAAAGATAAGAAAACTAACTTTCTACTAAATAATTACACTGCAGTTAAATCTAAAGTTATAACCAATGCTATCCTAATCTTTAAATCCTTAATTGAGGAAAATGCTACTGAATCAAAGCTCGGCAAGTTCTTGATGGAAAATTTGTATATAATCGATTCAAAATATATAAAATCGATTCCAGAAATAAACGTTATGCTAGGTGGTAACAGGAGATTTGATTTTGGATTGATAGATTTCGATTATAATTTAGATATATTTGAGATTAAGCGTCCACAAACAAAGCTACTTGCATCCGAAACGGATCATGGAAACTATTATTTTCATCCAGAACTTGTGAAATCTGTCGTACAAGCTGAGAAATATTTATATAATGCAGAGTCTAAAAAAAGTAACATCGAAAACGATATTAAGCGTGAGTTGGAATTAGATTTTCATATTAGTTTAGTTAGACCGAATGCTTATCTTATTATAGGACATAGTAATCAGCTCAATAACGATAACAAAAAAGAAGATTTTAAAGTGTTAAGGAAGTCATACAAAAATATCCAAATTATCCTTTATGATGAAATTTTAAATAGATTATTAAATTTAGAAAAAAAATTGAAATAATAACAGCGCTTACTGCGTATAACTACGGCTTATCGCTACGCTTCGGGATTCACTTCGTTCACCCTCGCTCGGGCTACGCCACATTCCTCTTCTGTCACTCGCTTGCAATACGCAAGCTACGTGCCAGTCCCTAACGCCTCCTACAGAGGCTCAGGGTCGAGGAACGTCGATAAGCCTAGTTCGTTATACGTCATGTTTCAAAAAAAATGCCAGTAAATAATATCAGAAGATTAATAATTCTATTAGCTTTCCTGTCTCTAATTGGCCTGCTTGTAGTCGAGGCATTTTCCTTTACGAGTATATTAACAGCGATAATTGTAGATATCTTGAGTCTAATCATAAATGAAATATGGAATTCATATAAGAAAGATAAATATAAAAAGGAAAAACAGAATCTTTTAATACTATATCCATTCAAGAAGTTAAATATTCCAGAGCTTAAAGAAATCAAGGATCATAAAACTATAACCAAAATTAAAAAATATTTTAAAAAACATAACCGATTGGAAGAAAATGAAAAATACCAGGATGCTTTAGAGTATCTAAAAAAAGCACTCGAAGCAAAATCGGATATAGAATTAGTATATTCTTTCTCTTCTATACTGGTAACAGAAGGGGAATGTGACAAAGCAATTGAAAATATAAATAAAATTTCTCCAAAAAATGAAAGAGAAAAAATTCAAAAATTGACTTTCCTTACCCGATGTTATGTGAATAAATCTGAATTCAAAAAAGCGTTAAATCATTTAAAAGAAATAGAAAAAATCATTAAAAATGACGACTACAGCTTAATTTTCAACAAAATAGAACAATTGGATTACTTATACTTAGATAACAATGTTGACGAGGCAACAACGCTTCTAAAGGAAGTTAGTCACATATTTAAAGAAGAAAAATTTGTTTCATTGCATTTTTATTTACTAAGAACATTAATTGATCGTTGTTTATCAGTGAAAAATCATTTATCTACAATTCAGCTTCTCAGTTATAGCAATAGATTATTAGAAAACTCAAACATTACCGAATTAAATGAAATTGGATTAGCTTCGTTAGTCGCGATAATAGATATCAAGAGAATATATATAAATTTTTTAATAGAAAATAAGGAAATATATGATATGTTATTAGAAAATGGAATAAAGGAAGAAGACATTCAGTCATTAAAAGAAAAAAACCAAGAGCAAACTTCGGATATTAATGGAAAAATCATTTCTCACGTGAAAGAATACATAAAAGAAATGACAATAAAGAAATTAAATTCCATTAATCCATGAAACACGACGTATAACTACGCCTTACCGCTACGCTGCGGGATTCGTTTCACTCACCCTTGCTCGGGCTGAAGCCACATTGGCTTTCCGTCACGCTTCTCGCTAAGCAAGAAGACGTGCCGTCTGCCAACGTCGGTAAGGCTAGTTCGTTATACGAAAGGCAATTTTATATAATTCGTAAAAACAAAAATAAATGACAAATTATTCTGACAAATTAAAAAATATAAGAGGCTTTTCTTCGGATTTTATCTCCTTAGGAGTTTTCTCATTCAGAAATGCGATTGTATCTTATTTTACTTCTTTTTTAGATGATGAACTTGATGGAAACTATATTGATAGTAGCTCTAACCACATTAATATAAATTACCTCAATTCATATATTGAAACTATAATTCATTTCCATCATTTCTTTGAAATTTCTTTAAAAAGCATCCTTGAAAATATAAATATAATATATATCTACGATATAAAAGAATTCGAAGAGGTAAATTTTTTACATTCGATAATTAGTAACAGTATCGATAAAGACACACTTCTCAAAAAATCAAAAAATTTTAAGACAATTTCACTTGAAAAAACTTTAGAAAGACTAAACAAATTAAAAAACCTTAATTCAGATTTAGCTAAATTGCTAAATGAATTAAACATAGAAAACAATACTATAAATCAATTAATTCATTTAAGAAATGAAATTTCTCATAGAGGAATTCATTATTTAGAAATAAATGATTTTGATGATTTAATTGGAAGTAAAATAATACCTTCAGCATATAAATTAATTTCCCATTCATTTCCTGAATCAACAAAAGAGATATGGAAACATGGCAATTTACAAATTAAATTTGAACCTATTGAAGCAATCATTGACCATTATAAAAAAAATTCTAAACCAAATTATCATACTTTAAAAATCATAAAGTCTTTAGGTAAATCGGCTTATTCATTTCCTTATTTTGAAAACAATTATGGGAATAAAAAAATAGCATTTGAAAATAGCAAAGATTTTAATTTTTCCTCCGAAACAAAGGAATGTCCAGTATGTGGAAATTTATCATTGAAATTTTATGAAATTGGCATGTCAGTTAGGAATAAAACTTTTGCAGAATGCAATAATTGCTCTTTGTTTATTGATGACATCGAAACCTTCAAGAAAATAACTTTTCTTAATTAAAATTGCCCTTCGTATAACTACGCCTTACCGCTACGCTGCGGGATTCGCTTCCGCTCACCCTTGCTCGGGCTAAAGCCACATTGTCCTCCGTCACGTTTCTTGCTTAAGCAAGAAAACGCGCCGACGCTAACGCCTGAAGGCTCAGCTACGGACAACGTCGGTAAGGCTAATTCGTTATACGCAATTGCTTAAAATGTTTTCGAACAACTCATGAAAAATAAGTCATCTTACGCTGAAAGGATAGTTGGATTTCTTGATATACTCGGATTTAAAGAAATTATAAATAAGTTAGAACATAATCCAGATCTTCATGAACAGGTACTTTATGCGTTAAATAAGATGAAAGAGTATAAAACATATTCCATGTCGAGAAAGATTAAGACTGCTCTTTCTAAACTTGAAATTAGCGTTTTTTCCGATTCTATTGCAATAAGCTCAAAGGTTAATAATATATTTGATGTTCTTTGGGCTAGCGGATGGATTCAGTCGCACTTGCTATATGTTGGAATTTTGGTCAGAGGAGGAATTTCTATTGGGCCTACTTTTCATCAAAAAGGGATTTTATATGGATCAGGTCTGGTGAAAGCTTATGAAATTGAATCAAACATTGCAAATTATCCTCGAGTCGTAATAGATCCTGTTCTGCTTAATAAATTAACAGATCAGATCAAGTCAGTTTTTACAAATACGGATTCGGATGGCTTTTGTTACATAGATCCTTTCAAATTTGCGGTAAATCCACCGAATGCGACCGAACTAGCAAATGACGGATATGATCCGAGAGAAGTATATTTTAATAAAGTAAAAAAGTATATAGACGAAGCTATTGCGGGTACGGAAAATTTAAATCATCTGGCAAAATGGCGCTGGCTTTCTAATAAATTAACTGATGCCATGAGCTTATATTTAGTTAAAGGAAAATTGCCCTTTGATCAAATATTCGACAAAATGATAAAGAATGCACAAAAGAAATGATACAAAAATAAAAGCAACTGCGTATAACTACGCCTTACCGCTACGCTGCGGGATTCACTCCGTTCACCCTTGCTCGGGCTAAAGCCACATTGTCCTCCGTCACGTTTCTTGCTTAGCAAGAAAGCGTGCCGACGCTAACGCCTGCATCGCAGGCTCAGCTACGGACAACGTCGGTAAGGCTAGTTCGTTATGCGCAAGGTGGTAAAATTATATGATTTCAATAAAAGCCAAAGAATTTGAAGATATTGTTTTCAAAATTCTAAAAAAAATATATCCGCAAGTAGACAGAGAAAAAGAAGGATTTGATATTATTATAACAGACAGTTCAAATAAAAAAACATATGCTGAAGTTAAATTCTCATCTAATTATGAACTCGGAGCCCATATCATCATGGGTTGGGCAGACAAACTAAATACAGATTCATTTTTTATTGTTTCAAAGGAATCAACAACAGTAATAATCACCTCTTGCTATGTATCGGATCAAGTTATTATATCTACATTTGAAAGATATGGGATACATATTTTTGACATTAGATCATTACTTGATTTTTCATTAATCGATAAGTTTCTAAAAAATACATTAGAATCTTTTCTTTTTGAAAACGTAATAAATTTCCAAATCCCGATCGAAATTTACAATTTTAATAAAAAACCTCTTCAGCCTCCGAAAAGAAAACAACCCACGCTAGATGTTTTTAATGCCCATACACTAGATAATAACTATGAGCTTAAGGATTCAAAGGAAGAACATGAATTTTGCAAAAAACTAAAATTAATAAATCCCGGAAGGGACTTTTTTAGAGATTATGAAAACTTGTTAACAGATATAATTAAATTTTTATTTGAAACTGACATAGTAAACTGGAAAAGTCAAAAGCGGACAGAAAGTGATTTGAATATATTTGATCTAATTGGCAGGATCACATCTAAATCACTCTTTCTTTCCCAACTACAAAATGATTTTGGTTCCAAATTTATTTTATTCGAATTTAAAAATTATTCTGACCCTTTACCACCGAATACTATTTACACAACGGAAAGGTATTTATTTAAAACTGGACTCCGCAATATAGCCTATATAATCTCAAGACAAGGTCCTAGCAATAATGCTATTGTAGCAGCAAGAGGTGCACTAAAAGAAAGCGGAAAATTAATCCTCTTTTTAACTGATGAAGATCTGTGTAAAATGATAGAACTAAAGGCTATTAATGAAGACTTTTATTCTATCTTGGAAGAAAAACTTGATGATTTTTTAATGAATCTTGATCGAAATTGAAAATACCACCCAGCGCATAACTACGCCTTACCGCTACGCTGCGGGATTCACTACGTTCACCCTTGCTCGGGCTGAAGCCACATTGCCCTCCGTCACGTTTCTTGCTTAAGCAAGAAAGCGCGCCGACGCTAACGTCTCTTCGAGACTCAGCTACGGACAACGTCGGTAAGGCTAGTTCGTTAGCCGAAAGCCAGAAAATTTACTACAAGAAAGCAAAAATACAGACTAATATATGTATTAACATACATATATTATATGCTATTCTTTTTCATGTGGAGTTCGAATGGGATTCTAAGAAAAACCAGGACAATCTTGAGAAACATGATGTAGATTTTTATACCGCAAAACTGGATTTTCTTGATTAAAATAGAATTATTTCAAAGGGCATTTTACACTCTACGAAAAATTCTTTTTCTCGGGTTAATTACAGAGGTTATCATTACCGTTTGACTTACTTTGATAGGTAAAAATATCAGAATCTTTGGTGCTAGGTTTTGGTGAGAAGGAAAGAAAGTTTATGAAAAACAAAATAAGTTACTCTAAGAATCCGAAGGATATTGCTTACGCTATCAAATCTTCTTTGGTTATTAATGATTTCTTGCCGCCTCAGGATAAATTAATTATAAAAGGAGACACCTCAAAAGTTAAAAAAAAAATATCGGCTTTCTTAACGATCAGTCTAAAAAATCTGGCGTTTCATATCAATCCTTGAGCAAGAAATTTCCAGATTTATACGCTGATAAGCTTGCTCTCAAGTAGTTTCATTTATTTAAATACAACAATTGAGCGTATTTATGCAAACTCAAGAAGAAGTAAAAACACAAATTAAGACTCTTATTGAAAACTACCCGAGTGTAAGTATTGAACTTTTATATACTTATTTTCCGGCATTCAATCAGCTCCATGAAATTCTTTTAGATAATGAATTGATGAAAGCTTATTGTTTTGGTAATCTCGAAAGCTCTGAGCAGAAATTTAAGGCTGGAAAATGGCTTATTGTATGCACCGATAAACGCTTTCTTTTCTTACAAAAGGCTTCTTTACTTTTCGATTTAACTCATTTTGATATAAAATTTGAAGATTTAAAATCCATTAAAACCAAAGTAGGATGGTTCTTTGCAGAAATGAATTTACAGACGTTTTCTTCAATAATTCGAGCTTTTCATATTGGCAAAAAAGATTTTAAGTTTTTCAGCATAGCATTAGATGCTCTTGCTTCTACATTATAAACGAGCAAAAAAACAGTTATACTTCTGGCCATCGGCTAACTACGCCTTACCGCTACGCTGCGGGATTCGCTTCGCTCACCCTTGCTCGGGCTGAAGCCACATTGTCCTCCGTCACGTTTCTTGCTTAGCAAGAAAGCGCGCCGACGCTAACGCCTCCCTCGAGGCTCAGCTACGGACAACGTCGGTAAGGCTAGTCCGTTATACGAAAGGCAAGAACCTTTCCAAAAAGATGAAAGAAAAGATATTTTATTTCTTATTTTTTACTATAGGTCTTAATGATCTTGATTCCTATGCAAAATTTTCAAATATCAAAATATTTGATATGAATAAGAACATCAATAAGGCTATTAATCTAGATGATAGCTATGAAACTTTAACGGAGCAAGAAAAAATCACAATTGTAGAAGAGACAAACACCTCTTCAAAATACAAAAAAATTAGTAAATCTAATTATACACCAAGTAAAAGATCATTTTTCATTCAATATATAATCATTTCAGCAATAATTATTGCTGGGCAATTCTCATTCTTAGAAATAGTAAAGTCATATTTTAGTGACTACGAAACCAGCTCTTATTTGAATAATTTAATTTCAACAACCACCTCGAAATCTTTACTTATAGAAAAAGACATCTTAGCCATTCTTTCTTATAACCCAACATTTGCGTTAATTACGAAGCAAGACAGTATGTTAAACGAGAAATTTCTCTTTCGTGCAAAAATAAATAGATCAAAAAATCATTTAAAATTAGAAGAACGGTTTTTCTCAAAAGATTTAGCAAATAGTTCGAAATTAATGAATTCAGATCAACTTGACTTAGTTAAAGAAAAAGTAATTTCTCTCACTATAAAAGAAAAAGATATTAAAGATTTTAAAGATAAAGTCTTTAATATTGTATTAAATTTAAAACAAAGAAAAAACTTTTCAAGTATTCAAATCAGCAATGTGTCGAATTTATTAAGAAAACCCACTATTATGATTAATATTTTTATGAAAAATCAGAAAAATATTATCTCCTTAATTTATTTATCGGATTTCCTCGATCACTATTTTTATTCAATAGTCAAAGCAAGCTTTGTTTTAGTTAATTCAAATGGTGATCTAATTTATGGAACAAATATTGGGGACACGATCTTTAAGAAAAACATCAGCACTGCCGAGTATTTTAAAAAAATTAAAGAAATGCAGATTGATAATGGATTATTTTTTTGGAAAAATACAAACGAAAACTATTTAGTTTCCTACAGTAAGATAAATAATTTAGATTTAATCTTCATTAATTTATCGAAAGAAGAAAACCTTACTTATCTAATAAATCAACACGAACAGCGATTTAATATTATAGTGATTATTATAATATTTTTGACTGAATTGTTTTTATTCATCTATCTGAGAAAAATTAGGAATTTATAAACTTGCCCTTCGTATAACTACGCCTTACCGCTACGCTGCGGGATTCACTTCGTTCACCCTTGCTCGGGCTGAAGCCACATTGTCCTCCGTCACGTTTCTTGCTTAAGCAAGAAAACGCGCCGACGCTAACGCCTCCATGAGGCTCAGCTACGGACAACGTCGGTAAGGCTAGTTCGTTAAACGCAATAATTCAAATTTTAATCGAAAATCAGTAAAAATTAAAGAAATTAAGTTGACTATGCTTACCGTTTTGGTATGTATTTACTAGTGATCAAATCCTTTGCTGATAAAGAAACGGAAGGGATTTGGAAGGGGAAATTTTCAAAAAAGTTACCTCCGGAAATCCAAAGAAAAGCACAGATCAAGCTTGGAATGATTAATAACATTCTAGACATTAAGGAATTAAAAGTTCCTCCTTCGAATAGACTTCATTTACTTGATGGCGATAGAAAAGGACAATATTCCATTTCTATTAATGACCAATGGAGAATTTGTTTTTCTTTTCAGCAAGGTAATGTTTTCAATGTTGAAATTGTCGATTACCATTAATTTAAAGGAGAGGTTATGAAAAAAAATGTTTTTATTAATGTTCATCCAGGTGAAATTCTCTCTGAAGAGTTCCTCATTCCTCTCAATATTTCGGCTTATAGGCTTGCGAAAGAAACAGGAATACCTGAATCAAATATTTCTGAAATTATTAATGGTAAGAGAAATATTACTGCTGCCATTTCTATTAAATTAGGTAAATTCTTCGAACTCAACCCACACTTTTGGATTGGTTTACAAAATGATTTTGATATCCGATTTGAAGAACATAAACTTAAAGAAGTAATTAAAGATATTAGAACTTATAAAGAGTTTTCTAAAACGAAAGAAAAGATTAAAAAGACTAAATCTGTCGCTTAATTTAATTCTTAAAATGAATTACTGCGTTTAACTACGCCTTACCGCTACGCTGCGGGATTCGTTCCACTCACCCTTGCTCGGCCTTCGGCACATTGGCTATCCGTCACGCTTCTTGCAAAGCAAGAAAACGCGCCGTCTGCCAACGTCGGTAAGGCTAGTTCGTTATGCGCAAAAAGTGCAAAATGATCTACTAAATGAACAAACTTAATGATATATACACTTTCCTAGAGAAACATTTAGATAAGTTATCTGAAGACGGATCAGGTGGAATGATTAGGGAACTGCCAAACTTTGAAATTTCAGCGTATGAATATTTGTATTTTGCGGAACTAAACTTAAATGATTTTTACAGAGTGCAATCCGAAACGCAAAAAACAGAAAGGCTTATCTCATGCATATCAAATTTGAAAAGAGCCATTGAAAATCAAATCGATTCAGTCTTTTATGTATTTAATATATTACCAATATTCCAAAAGCGAAATCTCGGTATAAATAAAAAATTAGAATTTTTTGGTTCATCAGGAATATTTAGATCAAATTCAATCAAAAAATTAATCGCTATTAGAAACAAAATAGAACACGATTATTCTAAACCTGATATTCAGGATCTGGAAATTTCTTATGAGCTGGTTTCAAATTTTATATCAATCCTTAGCAATTTACTTGTTTTTTCAAAAACAATTGATATTTTTTTATGTGAAGAAGATAACGAAGAAAAAGCCTATTCAGACTTAGCGTTTTCTCTGGATTATGATTTCGAAAATACAACATTCAAAATTGAATTAAGAAATGAAAAAGAAAAAAGCGAATCAAAAGAATTTGAAATATCCATTCAAGACTACAACGAATTTTCTAAAATCTTTGAACTCTCTTATCTTTTACATTTAAGATATGCGTTTGCCAGCGACCAGTATATCCTTGAAAGACTTAAGTCGACAATTTAAAAGCACTTTCTGCGTATAACTACGGCTTATCGCTACGCTTCGGGATTCACTACCGTTCACCCTCGCTCGGGCTAAAGCCACATTGGTCTCCGTCACGTTTCTTGCGAAAGCAAGAAAGCGTGCCGACGGTAACGCCTGCTTTGCAGGCTCACCTACGACCAACGTCGATAAGCCTAGGTCGTTATACGCCATTTTATAAATAAAGACGGGATTAGCCATGCAAGAAAACGAAAATCAATCATTAGATTCAAAGTATATTACATTAGAGGCTGAATATTTTTTTTCTAACGGGAAAAAGAATAAACTCATAAACTCAACTGACGAAACTTATAAGATTAAATTAAAGAATGAAGATATAATCTTTGATCTTAAAAAACCATTTTATGTTTCTAAAATTTATCTAGCTGTTGATCACGTCGACAAGGAAAGAATTCGATTGAATTTTTCCGACTCTAGTGGAAAAACTGGAAAGGCAAACTTCATTGCCGACGAATCAGATGAATCTAAGCAAACCTTCCAAATTGGCAGTATAATTACGAGATTCATAATTAAATATGATTCAGGATTCCTTGAATGGGCGAATCCTTTTATACTTGGCGTCTCAGTTCGTGGATTACCACTAGAAGAATTAGAATCCTTTTATCCTGATCTTATTGAAATTAGCAAATCTAGAAAAAATTTAGAAACGAAAATACAAAATGAAGAAGCTAGGATAGCCAAAGAAACTGAAGCCATCGCTGAAGAAAGAAACCAATTTGAAAAAAGTAAAATTCAACTGGAAAAAAGACTAAAAGAGTTGGAGGCATCAATTTTAGAACTCGAAGATCAGAAAAAAAATAACGAGATGGTTACAAAAGAAACAGTCGAGTTATTAAATTTAGAAAAAGAAAAGTTTGAAAATACAAAAAAAGAAAATTCTCAGCTATTAACCACAAAATCGGAACTCGAATCCAACATTCAAACCGGCCAAAATAAACTTGAAGCTTTACAAGAAGAAAACAAAGAATTAGAACAAAAAGTGAGAGAACAAAGAAAAATTTTTGCTTCTTATTCGAATGAATATTCTGAGTTCAATAAACAATCAAATTGGTACATTTTCTTCTATGTTTGCCTTACTATATTCCCAATTACAGTCCTGTCTTTTGTTTTATACAAACTATTTATTGGTTCTATTGATTTAACTACAATCTATCAAAATAACGAAAACATCGATACATGGACAATTTTTATTACCAGACTACCATTCGTCACCGTTGCAGGATTTCTTATACACGGATCATACGTCATTTTTAAGTTGATTGCTTTAAAAATCATGGATATACAAAGCGAAAAGCTATCTCTTTCAAAAATAGCTATAATTGCTCAAGATCAAGTTAACTTAAGTTCTGAAAAATTAAATCTTACCGATGAGCAAATTCAGGATGCAAATATTTACCTTCGCATGGAATTATTTAAAGCATATATGAAAGAAACGATAGGAAAAGACTTTGAGTATAAAACGAGAGATTCAAAAATCCTAGATTCTATTAAAGATCAAATAGTTTTAAAGCTTCTGCCTCAAAAATGGCGAGAAAAATTAGAAATTAGCAAAAATCCATAAAACGGCGTATAACTACGCCTTACCGCTACGCTGCGGGATTTGCTTCGCAAACCCTTGCTCGGGCTAAAGCCACATTGTCCTCCGTCACGTTTCTTGCTTAAGCAAGAAATCGCGCCGACGCTAACGCCTTTTCAAGGCTCAGCTACGGACAACGTCGGTAAGGCTAGTTCGTTATACGTCATCCCCACCTACCTCCCTAAGCTACTTTTTAGTCTATATCAACTATTTTTAAGTTGATAGTTCTGACAGAATCTAAAAGATTTAGCTATATGGTTCTTGATGGTATATTTGGGAATAAAACAGCTTCTAAAGTGCTTTTGCACTTATTTCATTATAATGAAATTCATTCTGCTGCGATTGCAAATGACTATGGAGTTGCTGTTACGCCTATTAGAATGCAATTGGAGCGCTTCGAAAAGGCTAGCATCCTAGTAGCTAAAAATGTGGGAAGAACTAGAGTATTTTCCTTTAATCAAAAATCTCCATTTGTTAAGCCTATTAAAGCAATTTTAGAAATATTTTATAATTCTTTAACTATAGAAGAGAAAGAAAAAATCTTTTCTACTCGAAGAAGGCCGAGAGAAAAAGGTAAACCCATTTATGGAAGAACCTAATTGGTCTGAAGTCAATGAGGAAGGACTTTGGAAATTTGTTGGATGGCATCTTGCAAATAAAGGAATTCAATCTGTTCTAGTCGGTGGCGCGGTCGTTGCCATTTACTCAAAGGGAGCATATCGTTCCGGTGATTTAGATTTAGTCGAACCGCTTCTATCAAGAGCAGCTGATATTAAATCCGCAATGGAAAGCATCGGGTTTCATAAAGTGAATCGCCATTATGTTCATCCAAAATGTAAACATCTATATATTGAATTCGTTTCTGCACCAGTATCAATTGGTGATGATTATAAAATTATTCCTGACGAAAAAGAATTTCAAGGTAAGATTCTTAAAATTCTTTCACCTACTGATTGTATTAAAGACAGATTAGCTTCATACTTACACTTCAAAGCTCGTGAATGTCTGGACCAGGCATTGTTAGTTGCTAAGACTCAGAAGTTTGACTTAGAAAAAGTAAGAGAATGGTGTTTGAATGAAGCCGGCAATGGAAAAGATGTCTTCGACGAATTCGTTAGTTTGTATAAAAGATAACTTCATACTCAGGGACGACGCATAACTACGCCTTACCGCTACGCTGCGGGATTCACTACGTTCACCCTTGCTCGGTCTCCGACACATTGGCTGTCCGTCACGCTTCTCGCTGAGCAAGAAGACGTGCCGTCTGCCAACGTCGGTAAGGCTAGTTCGTTATGCGCAAGAGACAAAATTCATCCGAAATTTTCTGAAAATAATAAGAAAAAATATATTTTCGGAAGAAAGTTAATGTTGACAATTACGTATGCTCTCATTTATTCTATACGTATCGGGCCGATTCTATGAATACAAAACTAACCCTTTCACTCGACGATAAAATAATCAAACAAGCTAAGGAATTTGCTAAGCAAAGAAATAAAAGCTTATCCAAACTCATAGAAGACTATTTAGGAGGAATTTCCTCTAAAATTCCTTCGAATGAGGAGAATATTCCTCCTGTTACTAAAAAATTAGCAGGAATTTTGAAAGGTAAAAAAGATATTAATATTAAAAATGATATTTCTAGTTTTCTTGAGAAAAAGTATAAATGATTCAAAGTGTATATCTCGATTCAGATATCATTATTGATTATTTATATGCCAGAGAACCTTTCTTTCAAGAATCTGTAGAACTGATTTCTCTAATAGAAAAAAAGAAAATTAAAGGCTCTATTTCATCTCTTATTATTTGGAACATTTTCTATATACTTGCAAAGTATACCAATCAAAAAACCGCCAGAGAACTAATTAAAGACTTTAGAACTGTCATAGATATAATTCCAATTGATGAAAAAATAATTGATCAAGGATTGGATTCTTCTATAAAAGATTTTGAAGATTCAATTCAATATTTTGCAGCCAAATCAAAGAAAATAAAATATATCATTACTAGAAATAAAAAAGATTACCCCAATGGCGAAATTAAACCATTAAGTCCCAAAGAATTTTTAACAATTTTTAAAGATTTAAACTAGAAATTACATTAACGTTTGTCTCCAGCGCATAACTACGCCTTACCGCTACGCTGCGGGATTCGTTTCACTCACCCTTGCTCGGTCTGCGACACATTGTCCTCCGTCACGTTTCTTGCTTAGCAAGAAAACGCGCCGACGCTAACGTCTCTCCGAGACTCAGCTACGGACAACGTCGGTAAGGCTAGTTCGTTATGCGAAATAGCTTAAACAAAATATGACATACATCAAAAAAATAGAATCCTGGTTAAGAGAAATCGAAGAACTTCTTTGCAATTTTATTTCAGCAATAAAAATAAAAGAATTTCGAAATGATCCATACTCAGGCGTTACAATTTTAATACACCCTTACTCCTACGATACAGCACTAAGTATCGAGCAACAAAAACTACAAATCTCCATAAAGAGAAAATTTCTTGAATGGAAAGAACATTTCAATTTATTAATTGAAAAAGTTCCTCTTGATTTAAAAAAAGAAGCATTACAATCTATTGAATATATAGAAAATCAAATTGAACTAGATTCAAATTGGCATACAAAGTCTACACCTTCGGGAAACGTAAAAGAAATTAAAAAGCATATAGAGAAAATTTATAACATAATAAAACTATATGACAATATTGAAGCAACTATTCTAATTCCAGATACAAATTCACTTATCATCCAACAAAACTTAGAAACATATAAAACCCTGGCAGGAGAAAAAATAACTATTTTATTGATTCCTACTGTATTCTCAGAGCTTGATAAACTGAAAATAATTCATCGAGATGAAGAATTTAGAAAAAAAGTAAATAAGATAATAAACCAAATTAAAGGGTATAGAACTCAAGGAAATTTAGGCGATGGGGTAACAGTTTCTAAAACGATTACAGTCAAAATAGTTGCGAAGGAGCCCAATTTCAAAAACACTTTATCTTGGTTAGATAAAGAAAACAATGATGATCGAATAATAGCAAGTGTTCTTGAATACCAAATAGAAAATCCTTCCAATAATATTTATTTAATAACTGCCGATATAAATTTACAGAACAAAGCTGAATTGGCTAAAATTCCATTTTTTGAACCGCCAGAACCTTGAGTAAACGCTACTTCGCATAACTACGCCTTACCGCTACGCTGCGGGATTCGCTTTCGCTCACCCTTGCTCGGTCTGCGACACATTGTCCTCCGTCACGTTTCTTGCTTAAGCAAGAAAGCGCGCCGACGCTAACGCCTGAAGGCTCAGCTACGGACAACGTCGGTAAGGCTAGGTCGTTAGCCGCAATATACTTAACTTAAATCTGAATTAATGAAAATATATTATATCAAATTTGACGTAGAAATTAATGACAACAGATTTCCTGATTTGAAAAATGCGCAGGCATTTTGTTGGGTTTCAGAAACGACACCAGAAGCAGCAATCGTTAAGTCTGAATATTTTATCAAAAAGGACGATATAAAAATTAATAGAATAATTCAGTATCCTTATGAAGTTAATCACAACGATTTTGAAGACAAAGATATAGGTACAGAAAATTATCTCAAATGTAAAAAAGAAGGACTATCTATTCTATATTTAGGTATAACGACAACAGTTAAATCACCAACTAAATTTAGCATTGAAAATAAGTATCAAACCCAAAATACACAAGAATTCCTTAAGAAATGGAAAAGACTAAAGCAGAAAGGGAAATGTCTACACTATTCGGCTACTAACAATTGTGATCACACAATAAAATCCCATTCTATACAAAAGAGACAGATGCTTTCATCAATCTCACATAACGGACATGTTTATGCAATTTCTACTGACCTTAGTGATATAAAGAGAAATGCAGGAGCACCGACTTATAAACTAAAGGGGCTTGATCAAGTTTCAACATTCCAAGGTTTTTGCCAAAAACATGATAACGAACTCTTTACTCCAATAGATGACTATCCTCTTCAACCGACAAATGAACAAGTTTTTTTATATTCCTATCGCTCAGTCTGTCGTGAAATATATATGAAAACAAATTCATATGAACTGTGTTTAGAAAGTATCAATAAAGAAGAAAATCCAGCAATAATCGAATTCTTGAAGGCCACTATAGAAGGAACAGAAAAAGGGTTAAATGATTTAAAAAAGCATAAGATGAATTTTGACAAATCGTTAAAAAAGAAAGATTTTTTAGATATAGAATATGTTATATTTTGTTCTGAATCTAAACCTAACCTTGCATTTTCTGGCCTTTGTTATCCATATTACGATTTTCAAGGAAAGCATATTCAAACTCCGTTTGATAAAAACAAAAGATTACAGTTATTATCATTCTGCTCTGCACCAATGGAATCCGGATGGGGGTATATTATAAGTTGGCACAAAAGCAGTTCGGATATTGGTCAACACTATATTAACTCACTTGCTACCGCAACGTATTTAAAGAAAAATATCGGAGATTATCTATTTAGGCAAACATTACAATTCGAAAATCTAGCATTTTCCCCTATTTGGTGGGAGGCTTTAGAACAGGAAAAAAAAGATCAAATAATTAACTATGTCTATAATAATTTAAGTTCATTTTCTGATATCAGTCCAGATCATCTTTCTAGTGGACCAGACGGGATTTGCAAATGGAACTTTTCATATGTCAAATCAAACTACTAATATTTAAAAAGTATACTGCGGCTAACTACGCCTTACCGCTACGCTGCGGGATTCGCTCCGCTCACCCTTGCTCGGGCTGAAGCCACATTGGCTATCCGTCACGCTTCATGCTAAGCAAGAAGGCGCGCCGTCTGCCAACGTCGGTAAGGCTAGTTCGTTAGCCGAAAGCACAAAATATTTTTCTTACCAATAACCGACATATTGTAAAATTAAAAATGCTAGACTACGAAAACTTAGACAAAAATTATAATGAAACTTTTCGAACACTTCTAATAATCTTCACTAAAGTATTAGGTCTGAAAAATATTACATCTTACGATTGGAATATTGAAACTAATGAAACAATTAGAAATGGGTTAATACAAGATTTTTATAGTAGATTTGCAGTAATATCTAGATTAATAAAAGCAACAGACAAGAATGAAAATAAAATTCAGGAAACTATCTCATCAATCCATACTTTAAATAGATCATTACTGGAAATATTATTAACTTATAAATATATTTTCACTGAATCAGAAAATTCCATTGAGCTTGAAAATTTGAGATGTAAATTATATATCCGAGATGGTTTGCAAACACGGCAAGGCTTTCCGACATGGCAGCCAGAAATCCAAAGCAAAAAAGAACTAGAAAAGAATGAGATAAAGTTAATGGAAGATCAAATTGAAAACCATTTGCAAAACTTAGGAATTTCAGAGAAAAAAGAAAATTTATTTAAACGATGGAAACCGAATTATTCCGATTTGGTAAATAATTCGAATTTTGGTGAATATTGGAAGGCGACTATTTATAAATATTTATCTGGACATAGCCATTCTCTATTTTCTGGATTAATACAATCTATTGAGAATAATAGACAAAATAACGGTGATTTTTTAATTATTAATGTCGCTGTTTATAGTCATGTAATATCATCCGTTTTTATCAATGACCTTATAACTAAACAAAACAAAATAATGATTAATTTAGAAGAAAATGAAGAAGAATTACTATTATTTTTCTTGAAACTAGCCCAACGTTAAGTTGTGCCATCGGCTAACTACGCCTTACCGCTACGCTGCGGGATTCGCTTTTGCTCACCCTTGCTCGGTCTCCGACACATTGTCCTTCTGTCACTCGCTTGCAATGCGCAAGCTACGTGCCAGTCCCTAACGTCTCTTTGAGACTCAGGGTCGGACAACGTCGGTAAGGCTAGTTCGTTAGCCGAAATAGCAAAATTAATTCAAGAAATATGATTTACGAAATAAAAAATTGTCCGTTTTGTTTTAACGCATTAATATTTAGTAATGATTTAGAAAACAATCAAATTGCTGAATGTTTACAGTGTAGAAAAAAATATCCAATTATTGAAGACACTAAGTATGCGGAAGCTTGGACAGGAAATTCAACATTTATACATTTTTCAGAAAAAGAAGAATATAAAATTTATTACACTGAAAATCTGACTATCGATATGTTGGAATCAGCATTTAATGATTTAGAAAAGCTAGATCCGAAAGAAAGAAGACCTTATAAGTTAATACCAATATTGAAATTAATTCATGATAGCCTAAAAGAACGATTTCGAGAAAAGATTGCGTATCATAGCTTTTCAAAACTTCCAAATAAAGAAAAGCAAACTGTAGCTCTTGACCCTCCAGGGAAAAATTTAAATATTGAAAAAATAATTTATGAAATTTTGCCTTCGGCATTTTCACATCTTTCTGAAAAGACTAAGCAACTCATTTTAGCATCACAGTTAGATATAAAACAAATACGTTTTATCCGTAATAAATCTGAACATTTAATTTTAAATAAATGGACGATTCCATCGTTTGTCCATACAGAACTTAATAAACTTCCGTCAGAATACTCAAGCATTCCTTTCAACCATCAATGGGTAAAAAAAATGATGAACACGAGTTCTAAAATTCTAGAGTCATTTTTACTCGATTTTGGATATGAACAAAAAAATTTATCTGTTTTCAAAAAATATCAAATCTAATTATTTAGAGAAAATATAGAAATTTTGGCTTTAGGTCAGGTGTAACTAGCCTGAGATTAGAAGAATTAAATTTCTGGATAAAATGTTTCGTTTATTTCATGACCTTGATCTTAATTGATAGATTGCTTAAAAGTATGTCGAACAACATGAAGAATTCCTCTGCAACGATTGCGAAGGTAAGGAGAAAAGTTATGAAACAGAAAAACAACGATTTCGTTCAATGGTGCATCTCGGTTTTAAACACAGTTTGGGCCATGGGAATCAGCATTTTAGCCGGGATACTTCTGACCTAAATCCAAAATTAATACCGTTGCTACTTCGGCTAACTACGCCTTATCGCTACGCTGCGGGATTCGCAAGCTCACCCTTGCTCGGGCTAAAGCCACATTGGTCTCCGTCACGTTTCTTGCTTAGCAAGAAAACGCGCCGACGGTAACGCCTGCATTGCAGGCTCACCTACGACCAACGTCGATAAGGCTAGTTCGTTAGCCGAAAGTTCGGGGAAGACGCCGCTTCCGTGCGGCGATTAAAAGAAAAGATTTATAACCCATTAGTTTTCGTTACATAAAACATATAAAAGTAGATAAAAATTCGATTTGACAATACCCTATTCAGTAGGGATAATTGGTTTATTGAAAAGATTATTCATTCATTTTCAAGATTTTGATCAATTTTGGAAACATGCAAAGCTTAGAGATGAAGAACTTCTTGAGTTTCAATCTTATCTTCTCGAAAATCCTAAATCTGGTGTTGTCATTCCCGGTTCAAATGGATTAAGAAAGATTAGGTGGAAAAAGAAAGGCACTGGGAAGAGTTCAGGGATCAGAGTTTTCTATTTAGATTTAGAAGAATTTGGTACTACTTTCCTTATCTCTTTAATCGAAAAGAATGATCAGGAAAACTTATCTAAAGCTCAATTGAAGATACTTTCTCAATTAGTTCAAACTTTAAAAGATAATATGAAGAAAGGGAGAGTCACAAATGGTAAAACAAAGTAACGATAAATTATTCAATAGCCTTGTTAAAGGATTAAATGATGCCATTGATTACTCTAATGGGAAGAATGTTCATGGCGTTCAAGCTAAAATCGTTTCTATTCCAAAACTACCTACTTTTAAAGGAAAAGAAATTAAAAGCATCAGAAATAAATTACATTTAACTCAGACTATATTTGCTCAAACTCTTGGTGTTTCCGAGAAAACTATTGAAGCTTGGGAATCGGGAAGAAATATTCCACAAGGCCCTGCTCAAAGAATGTTATTCGTTCTTAAAAATAATTCAAATGCACTCGACGTCCTAGGTGTTAAATACGGTTAGTTAAGATTGCGACGTCCTTGTCGCAGATCCCGAACCATCGGCTAACTACGCCTTACCGCTACGCTGCGGGATTCGCTTCGCTCACCCTTGCTCGGGCTGAAGCCACATTGTCCTCCGTCACGTTTCTTGCTTAGCAAGAAATCGTGCCGACGCTAACGTCCCTTTGGGACTCAGCTACGGACAACGTCGGTAAGGCTAGTTCGTTAGCCGAAATGTGGCAACTTGATAGAAGAAATGGAAATTAACCTGTACGAATTTAGTAAGAATAAAAAGCATCACTGATCCGCAAACTGGACAATCATTCAATGTGATAATGTGACGAATTAAGGCCCTTTTCCCAAAAAGGAAGAACGAAAATGGGAAACTGCATCGAAAAAAACGCAAATTAATATTCCATTTCAGGATTTCATATCACTTCTTCTGAAAAAATAAATCTTTGCAACTAAATAATAGTTGCAAAGTGATGCAAAATTTGTATAATTTCCATAAGTGTCAAAAATTGATAAGCTAATTGCAAGGTTTAAGGCTAAACCAAAAGATTTTACTTATGATGAGCTGAGAAAATTACTAGGGGCATTAGATTATCTAGAAGACAATTCTGGAAAGTCTTCGGGGTCTAGGGTCGCATGGGTTCATTCAAAAACTAAGCACATAATAAGACTCCACAAGCCGCATCCTCAAAACATCCTTAAGGCTTACCAGGTTGCACAAATTTTAGACGAATTAATCGCGGAAGGTTATATCCAATGAAAGACATTATCGAATACAAAGGTTTCCTAGGATCTCTACATTTTGATTCGGATGATGAGATTTTTTTTGGGAAGATTGAAGGCATTGAAGATCTCATTTCTTTTGAAGGCCAGTCTGTTAAAGAAATCAAAAAAGCATTTACCGAGTCCGTTAATGATTACCTGGAATTATGCAAGAAAGCAAAAAAAAGTCCTGAAAAATCTTTCAAAGGATCATTCAATGTTAGAATTTCTACCGATTTACATAGACGTGTTTATCGCAAATCTTTAATTGAAGGGATTTCGCTTAATCAATTAGTTCAACGCGCTTTGGAAAAAGAAATAGATACTAGAGCGCCACACTTCAGCTAACTACGCCTTACCGCTACGCTGCGGGATTCGCTACCGCTCACCCTTGCTCGGTCTGCGACACATTGTCCTCCGTCACGTTTCTTGCTTAAGCAAGAAAACGCGCCGACGCTAACGTCTCTACGAGACTCAGCTACGGACAACGTCGGTAAGGCTAGTTCGTTATGCGTAATGAGATAAAGTAAGAAACAAAATGAAAAAAACAAACATCATGTATATATTATTACTTTTAGGATTTGTTCAAAGCCTAAAAAGTCAAAATGTTTATATATTTGGAGAAAATGTCAATCTTCGCGAAAATGCAGATGAAAAATCAAAAAGTTTTAAAAAAATTAGCGGAAAAGTCAACGCTACCCTTTTAGGAAACTTTGAAAATAATAACTCAGATTACAGAATTTGGTCAAAGATTCGTTTAGAAGATAATTTGGAAGGCTATGTCTATTCTGATTTTATTTACGATTCATCAATAAATACACCTCAAATAAATACAATATACCCAGAAATTGAATTCAAATATTCTGATAACAATATAATTTTAATTAATAAAGTAAATAAAGCTGAAATTGAAACGCTATCCACTACGAAAAAAATTAAATATTTAAATCGCACCGATCAAATAAATCAATATTTATTAATAACATATAGCATTACTGATTATGAATATCTTGGGTTTATTTATGATCTTAGTAAAAAGAAAATCGTATTCGAGCTACCAGAGAACACAATTGATTTAATGACTTGCGGACTTCAATCGATATCTCCCCATAATTTATTTCTAATTTTAGATACCGGAACATCGCAAAATCGACAGAAATATATAATTGAAATTTCGACATGGAAATTTTTCACATTAAATAACATTCATTCTAACCTTGAGTGGGTCGCCCCAAAAACCTTTGTCTATTTTGAAACTCCCAAAAAAAATGAAACAAAGTTGCCCATTCGGAAAGTGGATAAAAATAATGATAAACTGCAATATGTTCTTCAAGAAAAAAGAATTTGGAATAATGGAAGGATTTTCAGAACAACAAAAACTAGATACGTCTTTGAGGAGTAATTAACTCAATTATAATCTCACTACGCATAACTACGGCTTATCGCTACGCTTCGGGATTCACTATCGTTCACCCTCGCTCGGGCTAAAGCCACATTCCTCTCCGTCACGTCTCTTGCATACGCAACAGTCGCGCCGACGCTAACGCCTTTCTTTAAAAGGCTCAGCTACGAGGAACGTCGATAAGCCTAGTTCGTTAAGCGAAATGACTGAAAACCTTTTATTAATTTTAAGATTTGACAAAAGTATATCAGATTTGATATACTTACAATATGGCTTATAAAATTCAGCTTTTAGAACCTGCTGAAGAATTTCTTACTAATTTAGAAAGTAAGTTAAAAGCTAAATCTTTTAGAACTATCGAATTATTAAGAGATTTTGGACCTGAATTAAGAGAACCTTTTTCCAAAAAAATTCAGAGCATTAATGATTTATTTGAATTAAGGGTTAAACAAGGATCCAATATTTGCAGATTCTTTTACTTTTTCGAAAGGGATAAAATTGTTATCATTACATCTGGGTATGTTAAGAAAGATCAAAAGACAAATAAAGATCAGTTAACAAAAGCGCAGAAGTTAATGAATTCTTTTAAGGGAGAAAAATGATGAAACTTAAAACTAAAGATTTTGATTCTCTTTTAAAAAAAGAATTAAAAAATAAAGTGTTTAAAAGTGAATATGAGGCTCTTACAAATGAATTTACTCTGGCAAAAGAAATTATTAAATTAAGAAAAAAAAGAAATTTAACACAAAAGGATTTAGCAGAAAGAATTGGAACTTCTCAACCTGCAATTGCTAGAATAGAATCAGGTAATTACAAGAATCTTTCTCTTTCATTTATTAATAGATTAGCTAAAGCACTAGATGCTGAGCCAATAATTCATTTAAAAAGCAAAAGTGCTTAATCTCATCAGCCACTTCGCTTAACTACGCCTTACCGCTACACTGCGGGATTCACTTCGTTCACCCTTGCTCGGCCTTCGGCACATTGTCCTCCGTCACGTTTCTTGCCTAAGCAAGAAAGCGTGCCGACGCTAACGCCTTCACAGAAGGCTCAGCTACGGACAACGTCGGTAAGGCTAGGTCGTTATCTGCCATGCCAAAATTTAATATTTGAATCAAATTTCGGTTAATATATAATTATGGCATGTAAAGCGCTTTTATAAATTATATGGTCAATATAAAGTTTGTCGATCCAGGCAAATACAAAGCTTCAATCACTGGAGTTTTCACGAATTTGCTTCTGTGGGATAAGGAATATCTTTGGTTAAGTCTAGCCCAAAGTTTGACGAATCATTTTAAAGGAAAGCTCCTATATGATCCTATCGTAAATATAGACTCTCTATCAAAGTTAATAAGGTTTCTAGAAAGGCTGCCTAGTTTTGGTTTTATTATACCTTCAACTAAGCAAAGAACCGAATTACTTAAACGTATCAATTCTCTAGATCAAAGATATGAACTTAAGGATAAGAACAACACTGTTGATTCCTATCTTCTCCAACTTTACTTTCGACAATGGGAGTTCAGCGGTACCAATCAAAAATATAAAATTATTATTACTTCACAAGCATTTTCACCAATCAGTAAAATCGCAAACGCTAATGAAAATGCAGAGAAATGTTTAAGGAAGAAATACAACACCTCATACTTGCAATATGAAGCGTATATGTTTATGCTCTATACTTTCTTCTTCTCAAATGGTGGATTTGGAAATTTCGGGGGACACCTACAAAGTGCAAAAAATAAATCTGAACAAATCGCTTTTTCGAATTTCCTAGATCTAATTTCAGTTACCAAAGGAAATTTACGAAAAAAAAGCAAAAAGGAGAAGTATAATGTCAGAAAACCATTCTACATAAATTTATCGTTATTGCAAGATTTTCCAATAATCAATGCAAAAGAAAATCACTTCATCTGTCCATCAATATCATACCTGTTAAATCGCTTTGCTAAAGGAACCTATCACGATATAAATGAATTTTATTTAGAGAACAATGAAGGTACAAAAGAGAAAGAGGAGTTCTCCCGCCAATATGGGCTAGTTCTTGAAAAAATTTCCTCTAAATTTTTAAGTGATAACAAAGGTAAACATCGAGTTTCTGAAGAATTCATCTTTGATAGCAAAAAAAAACTCAAATCCGCAGATTTGCATCTTTATTATAATGGGAATATCGGAATTATACAAATTAAAAATAAAAGGTTAACTCTCAAATCCCTGTCTGGAGATATTAATGCTTATCAAGTAGATTTCCAAAAAGGGATTATGCGTGGCATTGAACAATCCACTAAACTTCTAAATAATCAATTATATATAGAAGAACTAAAAAATAGACTGAATGTAGACAGGTTTACTAAGATTTACTATATAAATATTAATCCGGAAGAATACGTGGTAGACCATTTATTTCAATATAACAAAATCTCTTTAAATTATATAAAAGAAAATTTAAAAAACCCTGAATTCATAGGGATACCCTACTTTGTAATAAACCTAAGTCTTGAAACCTTTTTTATGTTAATAGAAATTACAAATGAGAATTCTATATCCTTCAATGTAATTTTAGATCAATATTTATCATACAGAAATAAGTTAGAATTGAAATACGATGTAGCAACCGATGGTATTCCAAAAAATTTTGAAGAATTTATCCGCGATAACCCTTATTTTAAAAAAACTCAATTTATATATTCAGACAATATATATAAATCGATTATAGAAAACACTGAAGAAGAAATTCAGAAAAGATTCAATTTTTGATGATAGTTTTTTACAATCACTCGGCACGGCAGATAACTACGCCTTACCGCTACGCTGCGGGATTCGCTTTCGCTCACCCTTGCTCGGTCTTCGACACATTGTCCTCCGTCACGTTTCTTGCTTAAGCAAGAAAACGCGCCGACGCTAACGCCTGCATCGCAGGCTCAGCTACGGACAACGTCGGTAAGGCTAGTTCGTTATGCGCAATGTGGCCAACAAACTAGTATTTTCAATCATATATGGATCTTTTCACCCCTGTAATCCCAAAAGAATCATGGCATCCTTATTTTAAAAATATTCAGGATAAGCCGAATGGCTTTACTTGTGATGTTCTGGTAGATTGGGCAAAAGGATTTGTAGACCGAGATAACAAATTCGTTAAAGAATTTCAATCAACTTTCAATTCTTCTTTTTGGGAACTATATCTATTTGCTTTATTTAAATCTATGTCTTTCAATATCGATTTTAGCAAAGACAGACCTGATTTTGTTATTACCGCTCCAATACCATTTTTAGTTGAAGCTACCGTCGCACTTAATGCACAAAACAAGCCTCCCGAACATTTAAGAATAAATTTTTCTCCCCCAGATGATTTAAATAAATTTAATAATGACCAAATCATTCGTGTAGCTAATAGCATACATTCTAAAATAAAAAAATATAGAGAGTCATATCACAAACTAAATCATGTAAAAAACCTCCCCCTTTGTCATTGCTATTAATACATTTGATGCGCCTTATAGTTTCTTAGGATCTTTTCGAGCAGTAGAAGCATTTTTATATAAGTATTACGTAGACGAACAAGCCTACATAAAGCATGGAGGTGCTCTTGGAGGGGTTAATTTATCCAAAGCATATAAAGATAATAATAGTTCAGTAGAACTCGGTATATTTTCTGATCCTTCGTATTCTGAAGTAAGTGCAATAATCTTCAATTCCTGTGCAACAATGGGAAAAGTGAGAGCTCTCTCAAGAGATCCAAATTCTAATCTTATATTTCAAGCACTTAGGTTCAACCCCAATGCACATAAACCATATTCCATCAAAGAGAAAAAAGCGATTATAATGAGACTCTCATAGATGGATTGAGAGTATATCATAATCCTTATGCAATACATCCTCTAGATCCAGATGTTTTTAGAAAGGACGATGTTGTTCAAATATCAGGATGTCATGAGAATAAACTATTTGGCGAGCAACCGGAAGGTCACCTACTGTTCAGAGAAGTTACATTATTTCCTGAAGATTAAGCCACTTAGAAACCACACTGCGCATAACTACGGCTTATCGCTACGCTTCGGGATTCACTATTGTTCACCCTCGCTCGGGCTAAAGCCACATTGGTCTCCGTCACGTTTCTTGCTTAGCAAGAAAGCGTGCCGACGGTAACGCCTGCATTTGCAGGCTCACCTACGACCAACGTCGATAAGCCTAGTTCGTTAGTCGCAATAGCGTGAAATCTCAGTTTTAAATCAAAAAAAAATGAGAAAATATTTAGCAATAATTTGATTGACTTACACAAGCCATTGTGTAAGAATTAAAGTAATTATGGCCACTAATCTAAACATCGACTCAAAATTACTTGATGAAGCATACTCAATAAGTGGCTTAAAAACCAAAAGGGAAACTGTAAACACAGCGCTTATTGAGTTTATCAAGAAACATAAACAGAAAGAAATTATAAAGTTTTTTAATACAATTGAATACGACCCAAAAGCCGATTATAAAAAACTTCGAGGGTAATAACGATCTAATTTCAAAGTAATGAATTTACTTATTGATACTTCTGTTTGGTCAGAAGCACTTAGACGCAAAAACAAATCCGTTAATTCCGAGGACACTTTCCTTTTTCAAATAATTAAAAATGAAGAAGAAATTTTCTTAACTGGGATTATCCTACAAGAAATATTAACGGGTATCAAAAATCAGAAACTCTTTGATGAAATCAATGATCATCTTCGGTTCTTTAATTTTATAAATCCTACAAACAAGGATCATATTCTTGCTGCACAATTAAGAAATGATTTAGCAAAAAAAGGAATAACTGTTGCTTCAATTGATGTCTTAATTGCTCAAATGGCCATTTCAAACAATTTAACTCTTGCGACTTATGATTCTGATTTCGAAAAAATTGCTGCAAATTCAAAATTAAGAATCTTAAACTTCAACCAGTATTACATTAAGAAATAAATCACGCAACTGCGACTAACTACGCCTTACCGCTACGCTGCGGGATTCACTACGTTCACCCTTGCTCGGGCTATGCCACATTGTCCTCCGTCACGTTTCTTGCTTAGCAAGAAAGCGTGCCGACGCTAACGCCTCCCCGGAGGCTCAGCTACGGACAACGTCGGTAAGGCTAGTTCGTTATACGCAATAGCCCAAATTTTTTGAATCAAATGCAGTATTGATTAATTTAAATAGATTAGGCATTTACGAAAAAAGAAGATTCATTTACAATTCTTCAAATTTTGAAAAGGGGTCGGGATTTTGCTAATTTACATTTAAATACGTAATCGTTATTTTTTTTGAAATCTTGGATAAACTGAATATTTTGGTTGCCATCAATAAAATCATGTTATTACATTGTGGTAACAGGTACAAAAATGTTAAAAAAACTCGTTCAACACGGAAATAGTTCGGCTCTAGTAATTGAAAAACCTATACTAGAACTACTAAATATTGATCTAAATACAACTCTTGAAGTCACTACTGATGGTAAGTCTCTAATCATTAAACCGGCGAATAAAAGTATTTTAAAATCATTGGACAAAATTAATAAAAACCATTCTAAAACATTGAAAAAACTTTCTCAATGAATCAAAATGAAATCATCTTTCTTAGTTTAGAAGATATTTTAATTATTCATTCTAACCAAATTGAGTTATATGGTGGCTCAGCAGAAATTAGAGACCTGGGCTTGCTTCAGTCCGCAATTAGCCAACCATTGGCATCATTTGATGGAGTCAATTTTCACGATTCCATTTTTGATAAGGCCGCAGCCTACCTTTTCCATATTTGTAAAAACCATCCGTTCATTGATGGTAACAAACGCGTAGCTCTTGCCACTTCATTAGTTTTTCTCGATTTAAATGGATTCGAAGTTTTGGATCCTAATGAAATTCTCTATGACCTAGTTATAGCAGTTGCTGAAGGAAATATAAAAATAGAAGAAGTGAGTGAGAAGTTAAAGCTATTAGCACAATTTTCTCTCTGAACGATCAGGGCTACTGCGTATAACTACGCCTTACCGCTACGCTACGGGATTCGCTATCGCTCACCCTTGCTCGGGCTAAAGCCACATTGTCCTCCGTCACGTTTCTTGCGAAAGCAAGAAAACGCGCCGACGCTAACGCCTCCACAGAGGCTCAGCTACGGACAACGTCGGTAAGGCTAGTTCGTTATGCGTAATGCTTGAAAATTTAATCATTAAACAAAAGAAAAATATAAAGTTAGAAAGAGCGTAAAGCGGATCTAGAAAACTATAGAAAATGGTTCTTTATGGCAATAAGCCATTCGGTCGCAGGATTGAGACTCCTTGATCAAAGTTGTCAAAAACTAAATACCCAACAAAACAGAAAATTGAAAATAATGGTGATTGACACCACTAGCTTAATCCGCTAGTATTGACATGTGATCAAGTCCTTTAAAGACAAAGATACCGAAGCTATCTGGAATGGTTCAATATCTAAGAAATTTCCAAAGGACATACAAAGAACTGCTAGAAGGAAAATGATTCACATTGATAGTGCAAAAACACTAGAAGACCTAAAAGTTCCTCCTGGAAATAGATTGCATCAACTTGCAAACGATCGTAATGGACAGCATTCTATTAGTATTAACATGAAATATAGAATTTGTTTCAATTGGAATAATGGGTCTGTTGAAAACGTCGAAATCGTAGATTATCATTAAGGAGTTTTATATGAATAAAGAACTAATGAATATTCATCCTGGCGAAATTCTTTTAGAAGATTTTCTTAGACCCATGGAATTAACTGCATATAAACTTGCTCAAAATACTCTTATTGATCAAAAAAGAATTAGCGAAATTATACATGGAAAAAGAGCAATTACGGCAGATACCGCTTTACGATTCTCTAAATTTTTTGGAAATTCTCCAGAATTCTGGCTCTCTATTCAAGCACATTACGACCTAGAAATTAAGCAAAACGAATTGAAGAATGAATTAAGATCTATTAAGAAATTTTCTGATCTTAAAGCCAGTTAAACATCAAGCACTACGCATAACTGCGGCTTATCGCTACGCTTCGGGATTCACTACCGTTCACCCTCGCTCGGTCTGCGACACATTCCTCTTCTGTCACTCGTTTGCATACGCAAACTACGTGCCAGTCCCTAACGCCTCTACGAGGCTCAGGGTCGAGGAACGTCGATAAGCCTTGTTCGTTATACGCAATTGCGAAAATTAATGACAAAATACTGGGAAATAAATTACAGTTTTCTATTAAATCATATCAGCTAGCTGGGTTTAAAGGAAAATGATTTTGGGCAACAAAAATAAAATTTTATCAATTACTTTTGCTACAATTTGGATCAGTGTGTCGGAGTTTTTTAGAAATGAATTCCTTTGTAAATCTATATGGTTAGATCATTTCAGCAGTTTAGGACTTATTTTTCCTTCTAAACCCATAAATGGTATACTATGGGGTTTTTGGTCGCTTGGTTTAGCTATTTCTATCTTTCTCATCTCTCAACGTCTAAAATTCTTGCATACTTTCTTTTTTATTTGGTTCGTTGGATTTGTTTTAATGTGGATTGTCACCTGGAATTTAGGAATTTTACCGATCGCCATACTAGCATATGCAATTCCTCTTAGCTTATTTGAACTATATTTAGCAACTTGGATAATATATAAGTTCAAATGATTTATTACTACCCTGCAAAACTTATAATTTTATACTACGCGACTATGTACGTTAGTTTGTTTAACATATGCTTACGTCTGATCCTAAAGTAGATACGTTCTATTCTTCACTTACAGAAAATGAACTATTAATTGTTCGAAAGCTGAAAAAAATCATAGATTCATTTCTTTTATTCGATGAGCGAATTTCCTACTCCGTCCTATATTATTTCTTGAACAGTAGAGTATGCTTCATTTGGCCTGCATCCATTAAACCAGGACCAAAAGCGGGTGTTCAATTTGGGTTTTGCAACGGTTACTTAATTAATGATAAATACGATATTTCAGAAAAAGAGAATAGAAAACAGGTATATTGTATTACCTACCATTCTCCAAAACAAATTAATGAATCTATACTTAAAGAGTATCTGTCGAATGCCATTGCAATAGACGAAAACTTATATAGTAAAAAGAAAACTAAGTAATTCGCAACTGCGTATAACTACGCCTTACCGCTACGCTGCGGGATTCGCTCCGCTCACCCTTGCTCGGCCTAAAGGCACATTGTCCTCCGTCACGTTTCTTGCTTAAGCAAGAAATCGCGCCGACGCTAACGTCTCTTCGAGACTCAGCTACGGACAACGTCGGTAAGGCTAGTTCGTTATGCGAAAAATCGCTCAAAATTAAATATGATTCCAAATTACATATTTATATTCAGAAGAAAGATAAATTAGGATATTAATCGTAAGTCGAATCCATTAAAAGTTTCCATAGGACATGGGTTGAATAAAATGTACCAAATTAAAGTCGACTGTAATGAAAAAATCATAAAAGAAAAGATTTTCTGCAATAGATGCAACATAGAAACTTTTCACAAATGCCTAGCTTCTATTTCTAAGATTAATCATTCAAAAGACTTATACGAATTTCCAACTTTTTATTATTATTATGAAACTCTAATTTGTGGGGGCTGTGAAACAATATCATTCAGATCCAGATATACTCATTCCGAAATGCTAAATATACGTTTGAATAAAAATCCCAATAACTACAATGATGAATTAATCGAAACTCAAGTTTACCAAGACAATTATTTTCCTGAACATTTAAAAACTAATCCTAAAATATTGGATTCCACAACTATTCCAAAAATAATTAAAGAACTATATACTGAGACTTTATCATTGGTTTCTAAAAAAATGTTTCGCTTTGCAGCCTTAGGATTGAGAATTATCATAGAAGAGATTTCAAAACATTTTGGAGCAAAAAAATTTAATTTACAAAATAAAATTGATGAGCTTCATAAAGAAAATAAGATTTCCGACTCTGAAAAGAACGTTTTAGAAACACTTAAAAATTTTGGTGATGATGCTGCGCACAACAACATAATTCAGCCGGAGTTAATATTAAGATCAGGCATTGAAATAGTTGAAAGCTTATTAATAAAAATCTTTGTATTTGATGAACAGAAGGAAAATCTGCTGAATTCAGTAACAAAAAAAGATTAATCTAAGGAAAAATAGGAATACTTATTCTAGCAAAGAACAACTTCACACATCCATTAACTTCGACTTGGAGAGCTGGGATGGGGATTAGATCATAATTGAACACGCGATTCTTCGCATAACTACGCCTTACCGCTACGCTTCGGGATTCGCTTTCGCTCACCCTTGCTCGGTCTTCGACACATTGTCCTCCGTCACGTTTCTTGCTTAGCAAGAAAGCGCGCCGACGCTAACGCCTGCCTTGCAGGCTCAGCTGCGGACAACGTCGGTAAGCCTAGTTCGTTATACGAAAGTTACGTGGGTGTTAATTACTTAACAAAGCGGACTTCCGTGTCCGCGAGGCATTGCGGCAAGAGATTGGTAAAATGAACCTATTTAAAACTAAATTTATCAAAAATTTCCCTCTTTCAGGAATATTTAAATCGTATTTTTGATTTGACAATTATTACCTCTACGTTATATTACTTACAGTGTATGAGATAAAGAGAACCGACGAACTTATTAATTGGTTCAAAGACCTTGATTTAGATGCAAAAAAGAATATTTTAGTTCAAATAGAAATTTTACAAGAATTTGGTCCTAGGCTTGGAAGACCACATGTCGATACTATCACTGGCTCTAAGATCAAAAACTTAAAAGAATTAAGGATTAATAGCAAAAATAGACCTTTTCGTATTTTCTTTGTTTTTGACCCAAAAAGAAAAGCTATTCTACTCATTGGCGGAAACAAAGCTACTGATAAAGCGTTTTATCCAAAGATGATTAAAAAATCAGAAACTCTTTATAAATTATATCTAGGAGATATTGACAATGGTTAAAAATAAACCTAAGAAAGATTTGAAAAGTTTTTATTATGATCTTGAAGCATATGTTCCTAAAGACATTATAAAAGATGCCAAAACGGAAGCTCAAAAACAAATACTTAAGCTTAAATTAGCCGAATTAAGACAAAAACAAGGTATTAAGCAAACCGATGTTGAAGGTTTTTCTCAAGTAAGCGTTTCTAGGATTGAATCTCGCTCTGATATAAAAATATCTACACTAGTTGATTATGTTCATGCTTGCGGTATGGATATTGAGATCAAAGCTGTTCCAAGAAAGAAGAAAACAAAAGATGAATTCCTTCTATTAAAAGCTTAAACGCGCCATCCGTGGCTTCAATTTTTCGAGTACACACGTAACCTTCGTATAACTACGCCTTACCGCTACGCTGCGGGATTCGCTTTCGCTCACCCTTCCTCGGGCTAAAGCCACATTGTCCTCCGTCACGTTTCTTGCTTAGCAAGAAAGCGCGCCGACGCTAACGCCTCTTCAGAGGCTCAGCTACGGACAACGTCGGTAAGGCTAGTTCGTTAAACGCAATCGCAAAAATATAAAAGAACAAGAATTTCTATAAAAATATGATTTACAGTATCTCATTTTGAGATAGACTATCTGGTGAGTGCATATTATCAGCTGGAAAAAATTAGATGATTTCATTCAAAAGTATCCAGCTTCCGGATCTTCTCTTAAAAGCTGGTTTAAAATTGTTAAAAATACTAATTTTAAGGATTTTAATGAATTAAGAAAGGTTTTTAACTCTGTCGATCAGGTGAATAAATTTACCGTTTTTAATATTAGTGGAAATCATTTTAGATTAATTGTCGCTATTCATTTTAATCGACAAAAAGTATTTGTTCGGCACGTTCTTACTCACTCCGAATATGATAAAGGCAAATGGAAGAAGGAATAATTATGATTCTGGAAATAGAAAAAGTCAAAAATGTTTGGCACGAAGTTAAAGATATTCTCTCCGTTCCTCATAATGAGAAACAGTATAAAAAACTTTTAAAAGTTCTGGATGAATTAATTGATGAAGTCGGAAATAATGAAAAACATCCCCTAGCTCCTTTATTAGAAACTGTTGGAAATTTGATTGAGGAATACGAAAACGATCATTTTATTCAACCTAATAGTGAACCTTTAGACGTTCTTAAGTTTTTAATGAAAGAAAATCAATTTACTCAGAAAGACCTTGCTGAACTCGGAAGTCAAGGTGTTGTTTCTGAAATTCTTAATGGGAAAAGAGAGCTTAATGTCAGGCAGATTAAAGCTTTGGCTCTAAAATTTAGTGTATCTCCTTCTGTTTTTATTTAATTAAACTTACTTAATTGCGACTGCGTTTAACTACGCCTTACCGCTACGCTTCGGGATTCGCTTCGCTCACCCTTGCTCGGCCTTCGGCACATTGTCCTCCGTCACGTTTCTTGCTTAGCAAGAAAGCGCGCCGACGCTAACGCCTCTTCAGAGGCTCAGCTACGGACAACGTCGGTAAGGCTAGTTCGTTATACGCAATGTCACAGATACAAAACCATTATAGGGAATAAATGAATGAATGTTACATATTTATTGGGAGCTGGAGCAAGTGCTAATAGAATTCCTGTAGTTAAAGAATTCAATAAAAATATAGAAAAATTTAAAAGTAGAATCGAATTTGAGTTTAATACAGAAAATCTGAGATTTAATGACTCAGATAGACAAATTACAATTTCACCTACGCAAGCAAAAGAAAGACTGATCAAAGATTACGAATGGTTAATAAATGAATCCGCAAATTTCTCTACAATAGATACATTTGCTAAAAAACTAGCTCTTACGGGTGATAGAAATTACAAAAAACTAAAATATTTATTATCCTTCTTTCTAACTGCAGTTCAATCTACTAAACAAAATGACTATAGATACGATAATCTTTTTGCAGCTTTATTAGGTATAAAAAATGGAAAAGTAGAAGTTCCTAAGAATCTATCCATTGTGACTTGGAATTATGATCTTCAAACAGAAATTGCTGCTTCAAAGTTTTTACAAAGGCAACTGGATCAAGCTTTCTTTGAGTATCTTCAAAGCTCAGCTGCTTTATGTAATATTGATAATTCAAAGTTTCAGCTTATAAAACTGAACGGAACTGCGGGTTTTTATGGAAATATACAAAACAGAGTTTTTGATCTTGGAATTGCAGAAAATTCATCAAATGGAGTAAATACAAGTAAGGAGTTATTGAATTATTTATCAAGAATAGATACAAATATTGAAACATACCTTTCTTTTTCATGGGATAAAGAAACTTTCATAGATAATTCTCGTAAACTAGCATTAGAGACTTTTTCTAAATCAAGATTTTTGATTATCATTGGCTATAGTTTTCCTGTCTTCAACAGAGAAGTCGACAGGCAATTACTTAAAAATTTTAGTAAAGATGGAACAATCTACATTCAAGACAAATATAATTCTATAAATATTATGCATACCGTTAGCGAACTTAGCGGACTTAAAGATGATCAAGTTAAAATAATTGAATCTAATGATGAATTTTATATCCCCCTTGAGTATTCTCCTGAATATTAGATTACAAAGTGACACTGCGTATAACTTCGCCTTACCGCTACGCTGCGGGATTCGCTTCCGCTCACCCTTGCTCGGGCTAAAGCCACATTTCTTTCGTGTCACTGCGTTTGCTGAGCAACCTCGTGCCACTTCAGAAACGTCGGTAAGGCTAGTTCGTTAAGCGAAATCCAAAAAAAAATCCATTATATATGAAAAAAATATTATTACTAATTTTTATAGCATTGCATTGTAAAAAGCCAGAAATCATTGAAAGTGTAAATGATATTCGTGTTATTAGGGGGACGAATATACACTTAAGAAGTAACCCATCAACGAAATCTAATTCCCTCGGGTTTTTACAAGGTGGTAATGAAGTTAAAATTCTACAAACTATCAAGAACACTGAACAAAATTCACAAAATAATGATCTTTGGTTTAAAGTTTCAGTCTACTCAGGCATGCTTGAAAAAAAAGAAGGGTATGTTTTTAACAAATTTGTTCTCAATGAAAATGAAACTCCTTTCGATTTGCTTTCTAAGAAAGTAAAACTTGAAGAAAGATTAGCTTATTATATCAAACTTCAAAAAGATTTTCCTGAATATGAAAGAGTTGAATTATATGGTCTCTCTGAATTGATTGATTACTTTAAAATTCAAACTCAGTGCCTAATTGATCAGAAAAGAAAAAATTTCTTTTTTAAAGATAAAAAATCTCTTATTAATCATTTTCATGACATACTTTCAAATTATAATGATGAAAAATTCTCCTCCATATCAAGTTGTAGTTTTATTTGGTATGACGCATATCAAACAGATCTTTTAAGTTATCCTTTTATAAGTTATTCTGATCGAAATGTCCTGGAAGAAGCAGTAAAAGATATTGATATTTCTAGTGGAGATAATGAAAACTGCTATGAAAATCCTGAAAAAGGGAAAATCTGTTTTCCAATCAAAGAAGAAGATGGAAATTTCTTTGTTTCAGGTTTTTATTTTACAAAGTAATTTAATATAGGGTTTGGACTTCGCTTAACTACGCCTTACCGCTACGCTGCGGGATTCGCTTTCGCTCACCCTTGCTCGGGCTGAAGCCACATTGTCCTCCGTCACGTTTCTTGCTTAGCAAGAAATCGTGCCGACGCTAACGCCTCTTCAGAGGCTCAGCTACGGACAACATCGGTAAGGCTAGTTCGTTAGCCGAAATGGGCTGATACAATTTACTTGAAATTAAAATATGTCCCATATAATCAAGTAAATGGCACGATCAGCGCAGCTAAAATTAATTCACCCAACTCCAAAATTTGATTGGAATGGTATTTTCAACGAAGAACCCAAAGCATATTATGAATCAAATTTAGGTGCATTATTCGATCAAGATTGCCTTAAAATCCTTCCTTTAATTAAAGAAAATACTATTGATACAGTTTTTGCAGATCCACCTTTTAATATAGGCAAAGTTTATCGAAAAAATACAAATGATAAGCGACCTGACCACGAATACCTTGAGTGGTCGAAACAATGGATTCGAGAATGCGTTCGGGTAATTAAACCAGGCGGGGCCTTTTTCCTATATAACCTACCAAAATGGAACGTACTATTAGGGAGTTACCTTTCCGAATTAGGAATGGAATTCCGTCATTGGATTGCAATTGAACTTAATATGGTCCTGCCAATTCAAGGTAGACTATACCCAAGCCATTACAGCCTCCTCTATTATACAAAAGGTAAACCTAAAACATTTAGAAAAATCAGGACACCAATTGAAAGATGCCGCCATTGCGATGGTGAAATTAAAGACTATGGTGGTCATCGCAATGCAATGAACCCACTAGGAGTAAATTTAAAAGATGTTTGGACAGACATTCCTCCGGTCCGACATAGAAAATTTAAATCTGAAAACAGAAAAGCAAATGCTCTTTCAACAAAAATAACTGACAGAATTGTTGAATTAAGTACACTTCCTGGCGATATAATATTGGACCCGTTTGGTGGAAGTGGAACAACATTTATTTCTTGCGAGCGAAAACATAGGCATTGGATCGGAGTAGAAATTGATTACGCTGATGATATAAAAGATAGATTAGAATCAGATGATGTTCAACCACATAAAAATGGAGACCATGTTGAAGGATAAAAAAATTGAAAGTCGTTCACATTGAAACCCTTATTGAAAAAGGTCTATTTGCAAGTTCAAAAGAATGGGAAAGTTTAAAACAAGGGATAATCGAAGAAATCCAAGAGGTAGATTGGCCACCTGGTTCTGGTAAATTTACGATCTATCCTGAAAGCGGAAAGCGTAGAGGCGAAGGTAATGGTGTAAAGCCAATAAAAGATACCTTCGTGAAGAGACTCATCGTTAAAGGTTGGGAAGCAGAAAAACCATTAGATATTGCTTCTAGAAAAAAACCCGGGAATCTTGATCTAGTCTTAGATTATAAAGATAAAAAAATCGTAATAGAATGGGAAACAGGCAATATCTCTTCTAGCCATAGAGCTATCAATAAAATAGCATTAGGATTAATTAAAGGAATTGTAAGTGCTGGAATTTTGGTCATTCCATCCAGAAATCTGTATAAATACTTGACAGATAGAATAGGTAACTTCGACGAAATTGAACCTTATACTGATCTCTGGAAAGCTTTAAATTTAGATTCAGGAATCTTAATGATAATTGTAATTGAGCATGATGCAGAAAGTAAAGACGTCCCTCGAATTCCAAAAGGAACTGACGGTAGAGCTTTAAACTAACGCCCACTTCGGCTAACTACGCCTTACCGCTACGCTGCGGGATTCGTTTCACTCACCCTTGCTCGGGCAAGCCACATTCCTCTTCTGTCACTCGCTTGCAATACGCAAGCTACGTGCCAGTCCCTAACGCCTCCTCCAGAGGCTCAGGGTCGAGGAACGTCGGTAAGGCTAGTTCGTTATGCGACATACATGAATTAAACTAATATGGAACGATACTACTTTCAATTATCTTTCTTTGAAACAAATCCTACCTCTCTTACATATCCAACTCTTGAATTTGTTGAATCTTGTGGTAGTTTAGGCGAAGACTTATTCAAAAATGATTCAATAATTTTCGTAGATTCAAATTCATTAGGAAATTTTCAAAATGGAAAATTTGTCTTCGAACTGAATTTACTAAAACATTTATCAAAAAATACAAAAAGGTCATATTCAAATATCAGAAAAAATTTGTTGGATAAAATGGTTTTAATTGCCATGAGCACTGAAACGACCAAAAATCACTTCTTCCTTGATATTTTCATAAAAAATCTAAAATACTCCGAAATTCAGAAAATATATTTATTAAACCAAAACTTTACTTCGATTAGAAACAATTTAAGCATAAATAAACAAATCTATTTCAGAAATTGTAAAATAGAACATTTTGAATCATATATAGAAAGTATAGAGAATAATTTACATTTTGAGAATTCCAAAATAGGCTACTTTAAACATTCAAATGCATCGGATAACCAAACATTAAGATTAAAAAACTGTTCAATTAATTACCTAGATACTACTGCTCAAAATATATTTTTGGAAAATATTTCCGGACTAAGCCTATTCCTATTTAAGGCAAAACATATTTCAAACTTAACAATTGTAAATGTATCTATCAAATTCTCTAAAGAAACAATTCTAAAATACCTATACTTTGATTCTTCGATTAATCTAATAAGCAATAAAAAACCTAAAGGATACAACATATTTGAAAAATTCTTATACTTCTATTTTAAAAAACCGGAACAATACATTCCCGGAGAAGTTCTCTTTCCGTATCCAACTGAAAATAAAATATCATATAAAAGAATCATTAATAAATTCAAAAACAACATAAGCTACTTTAAACCAAAAATTTATGTTGAAGAAATTGGAGATGGAATATATACATATAAAGAAGACCCGAGGATTGAAAAAAGCAGCATAGGATTTGCATACAATCAATCAGTTTTAATTAAATCACTAAATGAAATTTCCTCTACATTAAAAGACTACAAAGTCAAGGAAAGTTTAATTAATTATCACCATTATTTTAGCTCCAGGAATAATTACTGGAGACAATTATTATATTTCTTACACGCCGGATATCGTCGATTCAAAAGACCTCTACTTTTATTAATCATTTCCATTATCCTAAACACTTTTTTAATAAATTTAATTCGAAATGATTTCGGTGATGGATTACATTCAATTTATTTTAACTTTAATATTATAAGTTATTTTGAAAAAATATTATTTAAAAATCTAGACTTCAATTTCAACTTTCTTTTAAGGCTATCTTCACTAATGCTAGAATCTCTAAATTTCTATTTGATATTCTGTTTAACAATTTATATCAAAGAACTAATTAGTTTTCCGAAAAAATACGAATAAAATGTACGTCGCATAACTACGGCTTATCGCTACGCTTCGGGATTCGCAAGCTCACCCTCGCTCGGGCTACGCCACATTCCTCTTCTGTCACTCGCTTGCATACGCAAGCTACGTGCCAGTCCCTAACGTCTCTTCGAGACTCAGGGTCGAGGAACGTCGATAAGCCTAGTTCGTTATGCGAAATTACTCAAAATCAATGTCAAAAGAAATACTAAATAAGATCGCATTTGGAAGTTTCATAATCGGAATCATTCTATTCTTCATTTTATGTTTTCAAATGATTAATAGTGGATATATACTTACATTTCATGATGTAAATATTGATGACTCAAGTAAAATAGCGACAATTTTTCAAAGCCTACTCAGCACCATCTGGCTTACAACTACGATTTCACTACTATTCTTAACTTTTTATACTCAAAAAGAAGAATTAGAAAAAACATCTGCCTCTTTTAGACAACAAAACGAAGACAATCATTTCTTTAGTTTGATGAATACTCTCTTTAATATTAGGGATAGAATTGAAATTTCAATTCCAGAAGAATCTTATAATTCAGATTCGGCTTTTCCTCAAACTACCGAAAAAAAAATTACAGGTAACAAATATTTCCAGTATGTCTACCTATGGTTTACTATGTTTTCAAAAATATTAGACAATCAAGAACTTGACGAAAAACTTGCGCATGAATACAAAACGACCCTCAATGAAATATTTCATTTATCTGAAAACATATATGCAGGATCCTTTCATCAGGTTGTATTTGAAAGAAGAGAAGACTTTTACTCTGCTTGTTTTCAACTCTACTATCCGTTAATTTCTGACGAATCAATGAATTACTTTAATTTTTTAAAACAACTCCTTAAATATTCACAAAATTGCGTAAATAAGACATCTTTTAATCAATACATTAAATCCGTACTTTCTCCCGATGAAATATCCTTACTATTCTATTTTGGATTATACGATGATGAATTCGGCCTTGTGCTAAGAGAAATGAATTTTTTTAAAGATTTCTCCTTAGATTATTTAATAGAAAAAAAGCATATTGAATTTTATAGGCTAAATGAGTAACTTCGCATAACTACGCCTTACCGCTACGCTGCGAGATTTGCTCCGCAAACTCTTGCTCGGCCTTCGGCACATTGTCCTCCGTCACGTTTCTTGCTTAGCAAGAAAGCGCGCCGACGCTAACGCCTTCTTTGAAGGCTCAGCTGCGGACAACGTCGGTAAGGCTAGTTCGTTAGCCGCAATATACTTAACTTAAATCTGAATTAATGAAAATATATTATATCAAATTTGACGTAGAAATTAATGACAACAGATTTCCTGATTTGAAAAATGCGCAGGCATTTTGTTGGGTTTCAGAAACGACACCAGAAGCAGCAATCGTTAAGTCTGAATATTTTATCAAAAAGGACGATATAAAAATTAATAGAATAATTCAGTATCCTTATGAAGTTAATCACAACGATTTTGAAGACAAAGATATAGGTACAGAAAATTATCTCAAATGTAAAAAAGAAGGACTATCTATTCTATATTTAGGTATAACGACAACAGTTAAATCACCAACTAAATTTAGCATTGAAAATAAGTATCAAACCCAAAATACACAAGAATTCCTTAAGAAATGGAAAAGACTAAAGCAGAAAGGGAAATGTCTACACTATTCGGCTACTAACAATTGTGATCACACAATAAAATCCCATTCTATACAAAAGAGACAGATGCTTTCATCAATCTCACATAACGGACATGTTTATGCAATTTCTACTGACCTTAGTGATATAAAGAGAAATGCAGGAGCACCGACTTATAAACTAAAGGGGCTTGATCAAGTTTCAACATTCCAAGGTTTTTGCCAAAAACATGATAACGAACTCTTTACTCCAATAGATGACTATCCTCTTCAACCGACAAATGAACAAGTTTTTTTATATTCCTATCGCTCAGTCTGTCGTGAAATATATATGAAAACAAATTCATATGAACTGTGTTTAGAAAGTATCAATAAAGAAGAAAATCCAGCAATAATCGAATTCTTGAAGGCCACTATAGAAGGAACAGAAAAAGGGTTAAATGATTTAAAAAAGCATAAGATGAATTTTGACAAATCGTTAAAAAAGAAAGATTTTTTAGATATAGAATATGTTATATTTTGTTCTGAATCTAAACCTAACCTTGCATTTTCTGGCCTTTGTTATCCATATTACGATTTTCAAGGAAAGCATATTCAAACTCCGTTTGATAAAAACAAAAGATTACAGTTATTATCATTCTGCTCTGCACCAATGGAATCCGGATGGGGGTATATTATAAGTTGGCACAAAAGCAGTTCGGATATTGGTCAACACTATATTAACTCACTTGCTACCGCAACGTATTTAAAGAAAAATATCGGAGATTATCTATTTAGGCAAACATTACAATTCGAAAATCTAGCATTTTCCCCTATTTGGTGGGAGGCTTTAGAACAGGAAAAAAAAGATCAAATAATTAACTATGTCTATAATAATTTAAGTTCATTTTCTGATATCAGTCCAGATCATCTTTCTAGTGGACCAGACGGGATTTGCAAATGGAACTTTTCATATGTCAAATCAAACTACTAATATTTAAAAAGTATACTGCGGCTAACTACGCCTTACCGCTACGCTGCGGGATTCGCTCCGCTCACCCTTGCTCGGGCTGAAGCCACATTGGCTATCCGTCACGCTTCATGCTAAGCAAGAAGGCGCGCCGTCTGCCAACGTCGGTAAGGCTAGTTCGTTAAACGAAATGCCTAAAATTCTTTAAGAAAAGCCAAAAATGGGCAAATAGGCCTTCTTTTTAAGAATTATTGCTTACTCTCTGTCTTTTAAGTAAATATTGAATCTTGACAAATTTATAGATCATATCCTAAAATATAATTATGAATTACAGAGAACATCTTAGCTCTTCTCCTCAGGTTATGCTTGGGAAACCGGTTATCAAAAACACTAGGGTTACTGTTGAGCTTATTCTTGAAAGACTGGGGGAAGGTTTGACTATCGAAGATATTCTGGCTGCTACTCCAAACATCCGTAAAGAAGATATCTACGCATGTATTGCATACTCTAGCGATGTTATTAGCAAGGAAACGCTTCTTGCTAGCTAGTTTACTAGCTGACGAAAATGTTGATTTTCGTATTATTAAAATCCTTCGAGAATCCGGCATTGTTATTCATTCCATACTCGAAGATCATAAAAGTGTATCCGATTTTGAAGTGATTGAAATCGCAAGAAAACTAAATTCAATTATACTTACTTTAGATAAAGATTTTGGTGAATGGGTTTTTTCTCATAAAGAATTCACCATTGGAGTTATCTTACTAAGATATAATCCAAAAGAATATTTAGAAATTACAAAAGCTATTCAAACTTTAATCAACCAACATAATGATGACCTAGTTGGTAAGTTCGTGGTCCTTTCAACTTCCAAGATCAGAATTAGAGAAATACATTTATAATTTCATACAACTTTGAAATAAAAAAGGTCAAAATTATGAAAAATTTAAAACTAATTTCAATCATAATTATTAGCTCTATGCTAATAATTTTTGCAGTTGATGCTGCCGGACGAAAAGGAAGCAAACGTGTCGGTGGCACAAACAGTAAAGGCAAAGGAAGTCATTACGTTGGTGGAAAAAAGAAAAGTAAATAATTCCTTTGTAGATTAAATCTTTCAAACACAGGCACTTCGTTTAACTACGCCTTACCGCTACGCTGCGGGACTCGCTCCGCTTACCCTTGCTCGGTCTGCGACACATTGTCCTCCGTCACGTTTCTTGCTTAAGCAAGAAATCGCGCCGACGCTAACGTCTCTTCGAGACTCAGCTACGGACAACGTCGGTAAGGCTAGTTCGTTATGCGCCAGTTTGAAAAGAATATGTTAAAAAAAAACGATGAAGAAGGATTATCTTATTTTTATATTCTTTCTGAAATTATAATAGAAGCATGGGCTGATTACTCGAATAAAAAAATAAATACCAAATTCTAAATCTTAATAATTGGGTAATGGCCGCTTTCGAAGTTTATCGCGATGTTTCGGATATTTTTCCCAATATTCTCAAGAAAAAAAGTATAATAGGAAATACTTTTGCGGAGAGAGAATTCATCTTTGAATTGATAAATAAAAACACTTCTATCAGGCAAGACTATCAGCTTAAAACCATTCGTGATAAATCCTTCCATGGAAAACAAAGTCATAATAAAAATCAAAAAAAAACATAATAACCTATCTTGGATTTTATTCGGAAAACTTGCCGATGAAAAAACTGAATTCATGATTAACCTTCTTGAAAACACAACTTTAGAAGTATTACAATTTAATGTTCAATTGGAGAAAGAAATTAAAAGCTATTTAGGTTACGATTTTAAATTAAAATTACAAAAAAAGACTTGATATTGTAACCCATGACGTTACACTCATATCTGGTGATCAAATCATTTCTTCATAAAGGTTTAGAAGATTTTTTCAATACTGGTAGCAAAAAAGGAATAAGACCTGATCACTCTAGTAAACTTGCAAGGATATTAGATAGGTTAGATGCCTCTTTAAAGCCTGAAGACATGGATTTACCAGGATACAAGCTTCATCCTTTAAAAGGTGATAAAAAAAAGCGATGGTCTGTTTCCGTAAATGGAAATTGGAGAGTTACTTTTCTATTTGTTGGTAAAGATGCAATTTTAGTTGATTATGAGGATTACCATTAATGAAAAACACTAAAACACGAAAGCCTACCCATCCGGGAGAAGTTTTACTCCAAGATGTCTTAAAACCTTTAAATTTACCTATTTCTGAAGCTGCGAAAAGTTTAGGTGTCTCAAGAAAAACTCTTTCTGAAATTGTGAATCAAAAAGCTGGGATTACTCCAAATATGGCTGTTAGAATCGCATATGCTACAAATACATCTGCTGAAAGCTGGATTCGAATGCAAGGAAAGTATGATCTTTGGTTAGCTATGCAAGAAAAAATAAATCATATCGAAAAATTCCCTATCGCTGTTTAAAATCAAACCGGCGTATAACTACGCCTTACCGCTACGCTGCGGGATTCACTACGTTCACCCTTGCTCGGGCTAAAGCCACATTGGCTTTCCGTCACGTTTCTCGCAGAGCAAGAAAACGCGCCGTCCGCCAACGTCGGTAAGGCTAGTTCGTTATACGACATTTCCTAAATTAAAATTATGAGTAATAATTCCGGCAATATACTTACAGATTTCATTGAAAAATTAGATTCTTTAATTATCTTATTGAGATTTTCAAGAGAAGAAATATATGAAAAACTACCGCACAATTTTCTTCTTTGGGGAGAAGGCAAAGAAATTGAAATCAATTACCTAAAATACAAAGAACAAATTCTCGATTCTACCACAATTTTAGGTTGTTCCTATTTTGAAAATTTTCTTCAAGATTTCTTTCGTGCACTATATAAGCACAATCCATCTTCACTACCGAATAAAAAAAAGATAGAAATAGATTTTATAATGAAAGTTAACACATACAATGAAATACTAGATTATATTATCGATAGCGAAATTCATGAGACATTTTATAAAAGTATTTCTGAGGTGCTAGCAATACTAAGTGATAAATTTGGGTTTCAAATTTCGGCAAACAATATTTCTTCAATTCAAACTGGATTTCTAATTCGAAACTGCCTGATTCATAATAAAAGATTATACGACAATAAGCTTGCAGATAATTTAAAAAAACCAGCTCTCACGCAAATAGATTTCAGCGAAAGTGAAATTCATGATCTTGGACTAGTTCTTAGAAATTTTTCAAGAGATTTATATGAGCAAGCAATTGTGAAAAAGATTATTTAACTTAACGTGGATAAAAAATGAATTCACAAGAATTAGAAAATTTTCTGAAGACAGAGTTTACTGCAATAAAAACTTACCCGACAGGACTAATTGCCTTAAATAGAGATAATTTGGACTATTTTGTTGAATCTTGCCATGAGTCTAAAATCAGGGAAATCATACCTCTTTATCATGACAAAGTAACACGCCTAATGAACACATTGCCTGGCATAGGAACCTTAACCCAATTCTTACTATGTTGCCATTCATAATGAAATTTTTAGAAAAGAAGACTTCCCTTTTCATTATTCTCTATCCGAATAAAAAGGAAACGTCGTATAACTACGCCTTACCGCTACGCTGCGGGATTCGCTTTCGCTCACCGGAAAAATTGAAAATTTTACCATTGTAGTTGTTGTTTTTGTAGACAAATCTAATAAATCCGATGAAAAATTAAGAATAATTTCCGCGAGAAAAGCTGATAAATCAGAAGAGAAAGAATATCTCCAAAGATTAGGTAAACACTAAGAAATGAAAAAACATTACGATTTCTCAAAAGGCAAAAAAGGAATCTTCTTCATTAAAGATAAGAAAGATATCCATCTTCCTATATACCTTGATAATGATATTGAAGAATATTTTTCCAAAATTGCTTTTTCAAAAGGTAAAGACATCAATTCTATAATTAATAAAGTTCTCAAGAAGGAAGTTGAACTGCAAAAGGAACTTTCAGCTTAAATATATTCTTCATACTTCCCGTTTTGTATGATGCTTACAAGCATACGAACAACAGTAAACATCATTTATTTAAAATTCGATTCCTGAAATAATTGTCTAATTCTAATATTGGTTAGTTTTTTTAAATGCATTTTCTCTTGGATAAAAAACGAGAAAGCAAATAAATCCAGTTAGTTCAACTGTTTATTCCACTTTAATTATCATCTTCCTAGCGATAATAATTGTTTTTAAATTTCTTAAACTCCAATAGCAATAGATTTTAATTAATAAAATATAAGTAACTGCATTCTAAATTTATAATTAGGAATGGGAAGATCCAATATTCACTAATAAAAGCTACGACGTATAACAACGCCTTACCGCTACGCTGCGGGATTCGCTTCGCTCACCCTTGCTCGGTCTCCGACACATTGTCCTCCGTTACGTTTCTTGCTTAAGCAAGAAAGCGTGCCGACGCTAACGTCTCTCCGAGACTCAGCTACGGACAACGTCGGTAAGGCTAGTTCGTTAGCCGAAAGTCAGTAATTCTATTAATTTGAAATACAGTGGAAATGAAAAAACTGAATATTTTAAGCAAAATTAAAGCGGATTATTAAAATTTTCTAACTCTTTTCTTTAAAACTTTGTTAAGAAAGAATCAGAAATTTAACATTTGTGTCCCTATTTTTTAATTCCATAGCTTGACATAATAATATATATCTCATAGTATATATTATTATGAATAGAGCTAAATTATTCAAAAATGGCGATAGTCAAGCAATAAGACTGCCGAAAGAGTTCAGATTTAATGGTAAGGAAGTCTATATCAGAAAAGAGGGAGCAAATGTTATCTTATCTCCTATTGATGATGCTGCCGATAGGCTCTGGAGCATCTTAGGGCAATTTCCTGACGACCTACGAATTGAAAGAAATCAGCCCAAAGGCTTCGACAAACGTGAAAGCATATGAGCCAATATTTATTAGATACGAATATCTGTATCTATATCATTAATAAAAGGCCAGAAGCTGTTCTCAAAAAATTCAAGAAAATCAGTTTAGATAATATCTTTATTTCCTCCATTACTGAATTCGAATTACGATATGGAGTCGAAAAGAGTCAAAGACATGAACAGAATTTAAGGATACTCGAAGATTTTCTTGGGTATCTTAATATCATTTCTTTTGACGGAAATGATAGCAATGTAGCTGCTAATGTTCGAACTAGGCTTGAAAAGAAAGGCGAAGTCATTGGACCATATGACTTATTAATTGCCTCTCAAGCTATTTCAAGAGAACTCATTCTTGTTACTAATAATGAAAAGGAATTCAAAAGAATTAAAGAAATCCAATTAGAGAATTGGATTCATTAACTCGCTGATCATCGGCTAACTACGCCTTACCGCTACGCTGCGGGATTCGTTTCACTCACCCTTGCTCATTATGCGACATTAGTTTAAAAATATTTCAAAGAGAACCCATGGGAAAAAAAATAACAATCTACCAAATTGATGATAATGAAACTGGTCCAAAAACGATTGAAGTTGGCGGATCCTCTCTAAGAGCAATTTATTCTCCGAGATCTAGATTAAAGGAATTATTAAATAGAACTGAATATAAAAATCCAGGTATCTATGTTTTAAATTCATTTCCAAAAGAAAATACTTTCAATGAGCGAATTTATATTGGAGAAGCTGATCCCCTTGAAGAACGATTAAAAAATCATTTATCAGACGATACAAAAGATTTTGTTGAATGTGTTGCGGTTTTCAGCTCCAATCCAGGTGAATTAACAAAAGCACATATTAAAAATATGGAATCAAAGCTATATGTATTTGCAACAAATTCAAAAAATTGTGAAATTGATAATTCAAATAAACCCACTCTTTCAACTTTATCTGAAGCAGATGAATCTTTGGTAGATAATTTTATTCAGCAAATAAAATTAATCTTTCCACTATTGGGATTTCGATTTTTAATTCCTTCCACTATTCTATCAGAAAACATAGAATTACAAAATCTCCAAAAATTTAAAATAACCAGAAAGGGACTTTCTGCAAATTTGATAATTAATGACCAAGGTTATGTTGTATTGAAAGGATCAACGGCGTCTAAAGAAGTCTTTTCCTCTTTAGGAAGCTATACAGCTTTAAGAAATAAACTAATTGAAACAAATGTTCTAATTGAATCAAATGGACATTTAGTTTTTAACGAAGATACAATTTTTAGTAGTCCGTCAGCAGCATCATGTATTGTATTAGGCACAGCATCATCTGGACCTGAAGAATGGAAGACTGAAACTGGAATTAAGCTGAAAGACATAAACTAACTTCGCATAACTAGGGTTTATCATGGACAGTTAGTATATATCCATCTAAGTCTTTGAATTGAAAAGTCATTCCAAAGGGCCCCATTTCAGGACTACTAATAATCTCCGCTCCCTTTTCTCTAATTTCTTTGCAATAAGCCACCGAATCGTCACATTTAAACCATAAAGCAATTCCTGTCCCTGGATTCTTTAGCTGTGATAAGTCGACAACCGGTTCACGAATCGCAAAAGGGATCGGAGAGGTATCAAATACCACAGCATGCGGTGGACTGAAGGAGGCTGTTCGAAAACCCAAAACCTCAGTATAAAACTTCTTTGAAGCCTCTATATTTTTTACCTGTATAGCAAGAAAGTCTGCCCCTTTTAGAGTTGCCATCATTTACCTCCCAAGCAATATCAGCACACTGATACATATAATATATCAGCATGCTGATATGTCAAGAGGAAATAATGAAGAAATTTTATGCAGAATCACACCCAGGTTATTTATTAAAAATTGCCCAGCATGAACTTCGTAAAATGATGGATAACAAATTAAAAGAAATTGAACTTACAACACCACAATATGCTACCCTGAATGCAATACACGAATATCCAGGAATCTCAAATGCCGAAATAGCACGTAAAAGTTTCATCACACCTCAGACATCTAATTTGATTATTAAGAATCTAGTAGAGAGAAATCTAATTATAAGAAAAGTAGATTCCAAACATGGAAGGATTCAAAAAAATACATTGTCTGAAGCCGGTAAAAGACTATTGGGAACTGCAAATAATTATGTTGAAACCGCCGAATATGAGCTATTTTCATCACTCTCACGGGAGGAAATAAAAATCTTAACATCGTTATTACAAAAAATATTAAAAAGAAAAATCGAAAAAAATATCTTTGGCTAGTTCGTTATACTAAATTTCAGGATTAAAATAACTTGAGCATTTTGAAAGCTATTCAATTTCCCTTTTTACTGACAGCACTATTGGGGCTTGTCGGTCTACAAACTAACTATTGGGTTGGGCTTCTATTAGATGCACCTATTCTTGAATTGGAAGAATTAGAGACGAGACCTCCTCGCCTTGTTGTACAGGTGACCAATTTAACCATGAAATCCGTCTTCCATAATCTCGTTATTAACATGAAGTTCGATCAAGACCCCATTGTAACTAAGGCCAACACAATAGCCATCCCACCTTCGTCTCTGCATCGTCGTGATCCATCTGTTGAAGGCAGAATTCTAGCCTTCTATATTCCGACAATTCAACCCGGTCAAAGTTATCATCTAGAAATTACCTTAGATACAACGCAAACACTACCAATGTATACCACCTTTCATCTGACTTCATCGGAAGCAGTTCTTCTAAAGCGTCCTTCCTTTGAGACATTCCTTCTGCGCCACCACATCCTTTTGAACGCAATTCTACTAAGTTTTTGGTCCCTCAGTATCGGCTTTTATTTCTGGAAAATCAATAAACATAAACGGAGGAAACGTTCATGAATAATAAAGCAGTTTTAGTAGTTGCAATCTTGATGCTGACAACGGTTAATTTGTATCCGAAAGAAACATGTATTATAGGCCTACGCGCACCAGATGGATCTCCAGCCAAATTTCAGATTATCGAACATAGTTCTTCTAAAGTGTTAGCAATTTCCAATAATAAGGGAGCTGCTACAATCATCTACGATTCTCCCGCTATGTTAGAAACGCTTTTAGTGGAAATTAAATTGGATATTTTGACCGCGAAAATTTATGCACTGCCCATTAAGCTCCGTGACTCATTCTATCCGGATGCCTACTGTGGGAAATGGCTCGACCTTAATTTTAACTAAGTCCAATTCAGAAACTGCGCATAACTATGGCTTATCGCTATGCTTTAGGATTCACTTCACTCACCTACGACCAACGTCGATAAGCCTAGTTCATTATCTGCAATTTAGTGCTTAAGAAGTGAATGATAAAATTACACCACTTAAAATCATTAGATTCAATTCTTACGCGTTTAAAAAAAAGGAGTCGATTTATGTCTAAAATTACACCCTTCCTTATGTTTAATGATCAGCTTGAGGCTGCAATAGCATTCTATACTTCAACGTTCCCTGATTCGGAAATAAAGAATATTGCTCGCACTGGCAACGATGGTCCAATTACATCGGCCGAATTCGTCATCGGCGGTCAATTTTTTATGGGATACAACGGCGGTTCATATTTCCAGTTTTCAAATGGTTTTTCGCTTTTTGTTGACTGTAGGGATCAAGAAGAAGTCGACGAGTATTGGAATAAGCTTATCAGCGCAGGTGCAAAACCACTCCAGTGTGGGTGGATTACTGATCAATTCAGTATAACTTGGCAAATCGTACCCAGACGTTTCATGGAACTTATTAACGATCCCAATCCGAAAAAAGTAAAAGCTGTAATGGATGCCATGATGGAAATGATAAAGCTTGAGGTTGCTACACTTGAAAAGGCTTATAATGAGGCTTAAGTAGTTTCGATAACTACAGTCTGTTCGATGAATCAGTGATCTATTTGGAGTTTGGGCCTATGGGCTGGATGATTTCAGAACTTAACTTTTTAAAAAGTTTCCCAAAATCCATCACGTTAGGGTAATAATGCGATGGATTTTGGAACACACATCAAGATTCACATAACTACGATTTATCGATACGCTGCGGGATTTTACCAAAGACCGGCGCACTCAAGATTGATTGCGATCGCTTGTTCGACGCTTTGGAAAAATTGAAAAAAAACGATAAGAAAGACATAGGCGAATAATAAAAGGAATCATATGAGAAAGTTAATTGCAGCAATCAATATGACACTTGACGGGTTTTGTGACCACACCTCAGGTGTCCCTGACGAAAAAATACATCAACATTATGCCGACCTGTTGAGAAGTGCTGATACAGCTTTATATGGCAGGATAACATACCAACTTATGGAATTTTGGCGAACCGTGCTGAAAAATCCCACAGGCGATAAAACAATGGACGACTTTGCAGCTGCAATAGACAACATACCGAAGATTATTTTTTCCCGCACACTGAAAAATGTAGATTGGAAAACTGCGAAATTAGCAACTCAAGACCTTGAGAAAGAAGTTTTGGATCTCAAGCAACAATCGGGTAAAGATGTTCTTGTGTGCAGTCCAAGCTTGATTGTAGCTTTGACGAAACTTAATTTAATAGACGAATACCAACTTTGTGTTCACCCTGTTATCGCAGGAAGTGGTTTGCCGTTATTTAAAAACATCAGTGAAAAAATTACGCTTAAACTCATAAAAACCAAAACGTTTAGCGCTGGTGCAGTCATTCTCTATTATGAACCGATAAATGTAAAAACAACGAATCATTAACATGAGGGTATTGGCATATCCCGAAAGTACGGCGAGCTTCGACAATAACGTCCCAATTGGGACATAGATGCGGACTATGTGTTCATAAGCCTAGTTCGTTAAGCGCCATTGTTTAAATTCATAAAAAATTAAATTTATTCTTCTTGAAACAAGAAAAGATAGAAAGAAGCTGCATCCCAGAATGAGAAAAGTAAATTCTATATATGATATGATTCAAGAATGGTTCCAATTAAAAAAAATCACCAGTGGACTTACTGGATCTGAGTTACGATCAGTTCGCACTACGCTTTACGTTCAATTTAGTATGTTTTTAATACCAACGCTCCTACTTGTCTCAGTGTATTATAATGAACCGCCAGAAACTCATTTATATTCTTTTATCCATTATTTCATTCTAATAATTCCATTATTATTTGCATTCGTCCTTATTAGGATGCGTTATTTCAATTTATCCGCTTTACTTACGTTAGTATCTATTAATTACCACCTCGGAGCACTGACATTAGCTCAAGCAGATGATCCGGCACCGCTAGGTTTTTTAATTACCTCAATTTTATCATTTCTAATGATCTCTAAGAAATTTAATGTTTCCCGATTTATAATGTCTATCGTGCCTTTAGGATTTTATATTTCGAGTCAGTACTATTATAGAGTTTTAGGCGGGAATGCATTATTTGGCCCACCCAAATGGATAGTATCAGCAGAGTATCTCATTCCCCCTCTAATACTAGTATGCTTTCTTATAGTGTTGATTGTTTACCAGTTTGTGAAAGCCGTAGATATGGCAGAAACAAAATTAACCGAAGAACATGAAAAGTCAGAAAAATTATTATTAAATATAATCCCCCAAGAGATAGCTGAAGAATTAAAACAAAAAGGAGTTAGCACACCTAGACAATTTAATTCCGCCACAATTTGTTTTACTGACTTTGAGGGTTTTACAAGTATCGCCGAAACTATGAGTCCAAAAGAGTTGGTAGCTGAATTGGATAGATGTTTTTCATACTTTGATAGCCTAATGGATCATTACAATCTTGAAAAACTAAAAACAATTGGGGATAGTTATATGTTTGTTGGAGGGATCCCCACTGAAAATAAAACACATGCCGTGGATTCTGTAATGGCAGCAATAGAGATACAAGCCTTTATGAACCAAATGAAAGATATAAAAAAATCTCAAAATCTACCGTATTGGGAATTAAGACTAGGAATTCATTCCGGTGAAGTGATTGCCGGAGTAATCGGCGATAAAAAATTTGCGTATGATGTTTGGAGCGATACAGTCAATATAGCAAGCAGATGTGAATCTTCAGGTGCTACTGGAAAGATAAATATATCCGAGGCTACCTTTGAACTTGTTAAAGACTTTTTTGATTGTGATTATCGTGGATATATAGAAGCAAAAAATAAAGGCAAAATTAAAATGTATTTTGTTAATGGTATACTAAAGGAACTTCAAGAAAAAAATAATCCAAACACTCCCAATAGTCAATTCAAAACAAGATATGCATTATTATAACCAAAAGATCATGGAACCATGACAAGGCGTTAACTGTTTAGAACGAATTTAAAATCTTCTAATACAATAATTACGAGATGATACATTTCCAAACCGATCATCGTAGCACATCCGATGTTCGTTGCCAATTTCAGAGCTCTATTTTTTTAGAGTAAATCAAATTTACCAATACAAAAAACCCCGATTATTCCGCATTATCGTATAGCAACTAACAATATTTTAAATTTCACTCTACTTACCCTGCTCCGACTAAAGCAAAATCCCCCTCTCTGATTCTCATACATACAAAATAAAATCTAAAAATATTTGTAAAATGAAATGTAAAAATATCTAGTAAAATATTTGTGATTAGAATAACAAAACCCAGAAATATGAAATTGGAAACTAATAGATTATCATTAGGAATTGGCAAGAAAATGATATAGATGATTTAATCGAAGGATTAAACGATTTTAATGTTTCAAAATGGCTTGCTTTAGTGCCATTTCCATATTCAAAGGAAAAAGCCGATGATTGGATAAAGTATTGTATAAAGAATGATACGGAAAATAATCATTTGCAGAAAAAATCAGGTTTTCATTTGAAGAGTTAGGATTAAGAAAACTCGAAAATGGTTTTTTTGATGGAAATGAATCCTCTAAAACAATACAAGAAGGATTTGGATACAAGATTGAAGGAAGAAGACGAAAGAAATATTATTGTATGGCCGATGGCGAATTAAAGGATGAAATAATAACCGGATTATTAAGAGAAGAGTGGATTAAATAAAATAAAAAATATTTCAAAATAGATTTTACTCCATCTAACCATAGCCTACCGTTACTCTACGATATTCGCTTCATTCACCCCTCATGCTCTTCCGCTTTTTAATCCGCGATCATAGATAATAACACCTCAAGCTATAGATATGTATAACCCGGTCAAAGATGGTATAAAAAAAACAGTTCAATCGGTAAGATATACCGAGGCGACACCGCCGCGCGATTTGTCAGAATTAGTGCATTGGTTTTGGGAACTGAAGACTGAATCTGTTTTGCCTGATGATTTCTGTCTTCACGTCCTTCCCGATGCTTGTGTAAATATCCTATTCAATATGGCAGATCCGCCAACTGCAGCGAACTCTCAAAAAGACAACGGGCTTTTCTCCTCACGACTTTCTCAAAGTATTACGCCTGCAACAGTCATTCAGAGGACATTACTTGGAGTCTTACGCTGACCAGTCCCACTTCATTCACTCGTTTAAAAAAATTACAGGTTACACACCCGCCGAATACTTCAAAAATTTTAATGTCTGATATATACAATACAAACTGTATATCGACCGCTATAATAAACCTTCAATATGTTAGAAATAACAAACGAAGGAGATACTTTTTATGGCAAAGACCAATGCAATCGGATGGTTCGACATCTACGTAAATGATTTAGAACGGGCTGCAATATTTTATGAAAGCGTATTCAAGCAAAAGCTTGAAAAAATGCCCGATCCGACAGGTGAAACAAAAATGATGAGTTTCCCTGCGGAGATGGCATCCTATGGGGCAGCAGGTGCTCTAGTAAAGTCAAACCATGCCGGCCCGGGAATCGGTGGCACAATGGTTTACTTTAGTGTTGAAGATTGTTCAGTAGAAGAATCAAGAGTTGTTGCCGCCGGAGGTAAAATAATCAGACCGAAGTTCTCAATTGGAGAATTCGGCTGGGTAACGTTATGTGAAGACTCTGAGGGAAATATGTTCGGTCTCAATTCAATGAAGTAATGTCACCTAATTATCATTAGTGAATAAAAAATTACAAACGCTTCGTCCGGAACGCCCCAAAAACGATCCGGACGTCAAAAAACAATTTCTTTCCAATCTACCTTCCTATCTAAAGCCTGCCAGTAACTTAGTATCAGCTGGAAACGGACTTTACACCTGAAAGATCATCCCCTCTTATCGTTTTGACAAACTTGCGCCTTAGGAGGTTACATCATCCATGATAACCAGGATCCGATCCGCTTTCCGTTGGATACTCGGACGGCACCTTATAGCTTTCCTCCCTGAGGAAGAGCGACGCTCCTTTCGTCTCACTGCCAATACTCTGGTCTGCCTGGCAGCACAGATTTTTTTGTGTTTCTCATTATGGGTGCAACTGGTCGCAATTGCTTTCATCTTCCCCGGCCAACAAGCAAATCTATATCTATCGGTAGCCATGCTCCTACCTCTGCTGATCGTCGTTCGCAAACGCAAAGTTACGCGAATGGTTCTTGCTTTCGTTCCGTTTTTTTTGTTTATCGCGCACGAGACCTACTTCAAAGTCCTAGGAGGAAATCGCTCAAGAGTTGAAGGACAAGGGAGTTTCCGAACCTCGCCTTCATAACAACGCAACCGTTTGTTTTACCGACTTCCAAGGTTTCACTCAGATTGCAGAGACACTGTCACCGACGGAACTCGTTGGAGAACTCGACCGTTGTTTCTCATACTTTGGACTCTTGGCGGATCTCAGACGGGCGGGAGAAGAGAGAATTCCCAACGAAGAATTTCGAAAACGGTATAAACAGCTCTAACACCGCTCTTAGAACTCGCGAAACCAAGAAACAGTCGTCGTCAAACCCCAAAATGACAATCGGAACCTTTTTTGAGTCAATCTTAAAAGGTTGACTTTTTTCCCTTATATAACAACATGTTTATATAAACGATTAGCTATGCAAACTCTCGACTCTACCTTCGCCGCACTCGCTGACCCAACTCGCCGTGCGATACTTATGCGCCTTGCGAAAGGCGACTCAACTGTTATGGAGCTCGCTAAACCCTTCCAAATGAGCCAGCCAGCCATCTCGCGGCATCTCAAAATTTTGGAGGAAGCAGGCCTTATTTCAACCACGATCCGTGCGCAAGAGCGTCCTCGCCGACTTGAAACTGCGCCGCTCAAAAAGGCCACGGATTGGATTGAGAAGTACCGCCAAATGTGGGAGAAACGTTACCAAGCGCTCGACGGACTACTCGAAGAATTGCAGGCAATACAAACAAATGGAGATCAATGAAAATGACAACAGATCAAAAAGAATTGAAGGTAGAGCTACGGGGCGAAACCGAAGTAGTGGTTACGCGCTATTTTGCGGCACCTCGTCAATTGGTATTCGATTGTTTTACAAAACCGGAATTGATGCGCCGATGGTTGACTGGTCCGGAAGGCTGGACTGTTGAGAAGATAGAGAACGATCTTAGGGTCGGCGGCAAATACCTGTACGTCTTTGCGGATTCAAACGGAAACAAAGGAGGTGTTTATGGAAAATTCCTAGAGGTGATCGTGCCTGAGAAAGTTGCAAATAACGAGAATTATGCGATGGACATGGCTACGTTTGATCCGGACGGTCCGGAAAATCCGGATGCTACCGTCGAGTCCCGCACATTTACTACCGAAGGAAATCTAACTCTCATGACTCATGTATGCAAATACGCCTCTGCGGAAGTGCGTAAGGCGGAACTTGGCGCGGCTGAAGGTTGGGTAGAACTCTGCAAAGTACTCGATAAATTATTATTAGAGCTTGTTTGAAGAATCCAAGACATGTAGACTCTGCCGCGGATAGCGACCTTTTCCCGGTAGAGAGCAAGCTTACAAAATCAATTTAGGATAGTATTACATGGCAACAACAAAGAAGAGAAGTAGTTTGACGAAATCTAAATCTAAATCTAAAGAAACTAAAATTTTGCAACTTAAATCGCATAAAGATCCTGCAAAAGCCGAACGCGCAACACAAGCAATGCCGAAGATGCAGAAAATTGACATCGCTGCGCTTAAGGCTGCGGTCGGTTCAAACGACTTTTTCTTTTTACCTCACAAGATAAGTACTATATTTGCTACGCTTCACCCCGTTTGCAGCGGGGTATCACATAACTAATATTAATCTCACTGCACAGTCATTTATCTTGACTATTTTAAAAAGTTCAAGGCATTCAGAAATCCGAAGCACCCTTAAGTTTACCCTGCAAAATTCGATTCATAAATTCTGGTTGCGGTAGTGATTTTTGCAAATCGGATTCTGAAGGTATGGTTTGACTTTTTGTTTCACCAAAGGTAAATCCGGAACAGGGATTCTCTGGCAAGGAAGGCATCTTCTTGATCGCGCGAATCCAAGAACAAGCCATCTTCTGATATCCTGCCGGGCTAGGATGTACTCCATCGAATGAGTAATCAGTGGCCAATGTAAGTGCGTCGTACATATCCACAATGACCACTTGGTTGGAAAATTTAGTACCAATCGCATTGGCCAGCTTCTGATCAATCCACTCATTGTATGTTTTAACAAGCGGATTCAAAACCGTATTATCCGTACATTTTGTACAACTGGCCGCAGGCTTCATAAAGCGGACAATTTTAGCTACATAGATTGTTCCATTTCCACTTTGCTGGATTAAATTTTTTACGATTTGAGTCAGATTCTGAGTCGCCCAGTCCACGGACTTACCTTGTGCGAAATCATTCGTCCCTGCATGAACCAATGTAATAGATGCAACACTTGGAAGCATCGCAATGGGCACCAGCTGGTCGGTGCGAAAGCCGGGATATCCGTCATGCGACATGGAATTGGTTTGCCACTGAGAAGTATAGGATCCGCCGCACTGATACCCGACCGTTGCAAAACCAAATTGATTCGAAGGTTGCAAGGCGAGCTCAGTCATCCAGCCTCTATAACCTCCACCCCACATATAAACCGCGCAAGTCATACATTGTTGGATTTGACCGCCATTGATTGTAGTACCCATGCAAATTCCAGGTGTCCCATAACACTGAACATATCCATAACCATAAGTAATGGAATCGCCGAACTGCCGAATGATCGGTATACTCGCAGACTGTTTGACGCCTAACGGCTCGGCAGCAATCCGTGTCGGCCATAATAAGCTGTAAAAAACGATCGCTGATAGTACACTCGTTGATAGAAAACGAAAAATGTGAGTAAACATAAATTCTCCGTTCAAGCTTTTGTATTTCCCAAGGAAACCATCGCATATCCCGTATAAGTTTTTGCTATACCGTTAGATGCTAAAAAACAAAGACGTGCAAGTAAAAATTCAAGCTTATAAATAAATTATACAATTGAGTGATTCGAACACTCCCTAAAAATATCAAATCAATGGAATATCAAATATTTCTACCGCAAGCGGATTTAGACTCACTTGTGAAATGCTATTGGACATTGGAAAACCGGCCGAGAGCCATTTCGAAAGACAACAATTGATGCAATTTTGTATGATATATTTGCATCATCAAATAAAATAAGGAAAAAATGAAAAGATCATTAATCATCGCAGCAATCATTCTTGGAATCGGAATTAACAATTGTAAAAATGAAAGCAAACCCGATTCACAAACCTTGAAGCAGAACAAAAATTTAATATCGATTGTAGAAATCCCGGCAACTGATTTTTCAAGAGCGGTAACATTCTATCAAACATTATTAGGCGTTAAAATCGAAAAGATTGATATGGAAGGTACGCAGATGGGTATATTGCCAAATAACGGATATACCGTGAATGTCGTTTTAGTAAAAGGCAATGGTTACATTCCCAAAAATAAGATCATATCCGCCACTTGTCACGGAGGGATTGATTCAATTTGCTCTCCGGTGGTAAATTTTTGTTGACATGCAGGTATTTACCTGCATGTTGTTTCTATATGCCGAAAGAAATGGAAGAAGTTGGCAAGGTGTTCAAGGCACTGGCGGATCCGAACCGTCGGAAAGTTCTCGATCTACTTTATGCCAACAATGGCCAACCTCTTTCAGCTCTTTGCGAACAGTTGGATATGCAAAGGCAGTCGGCGTCACAACACATTGACATCTTAATCGATGCGAACTTGGTAACCGTAGTTTGGAAGGGTCGAGAGAAACTCCACTTCATCAATCCGGTTCCGATTCACGAGGTCTATGAACGTTGGGTTAGAAAATTTGAACAAAATCGCTTAGGGTTTTTACACGACCTGAAAGCACAGCTGGAAGGAGAAAACAATGGAAAAACCTAGTTTCGTTTATGTTACGTACATAGTCAGCACACCTGAGAAGGTATGGAATGCATTAATTGATCCCGAAATAACGCGCCAATATTGGCTGGATCCGTTAGCTAAGAACCCTGCACATATCAACGTTTCGAATTGGGAACCCGGTTCGGAATGGAGGCACGAGCGCTTGGATGATGCACGGACAACCGACATTATGGGCAAAGTCGTCGAAAGCATTCCTCCACGCCGTTTGGTTCTTACATGGGCTAGGCCGAAGGAAATTGAAGAAGAATCCAAACACGCCCGTGTAACATTCGATATTGAGCCTTATGCCAATGGGATCGTTCGCTTGGTTGTTACGCATGAAGATCTGGATCCGCAGATGTTTGCAGGGATATCCGTTGGTTGGCCGGGGGTTCTTTCGAATCTCAAAACATTCCTGGAATCAGGTCGTGCTCTAGCGCAACACATTTCGGTAACCTAACAATCACATAGCGATCATGAACCAACGATTTTTCAAGAACTTTCAAATGGAAAACAAATATGAATAATCCCTACTCCGGCGGATGCGCTTGCGGCGCCATTCGCTACGACATTTCCGATGAACCGATATTTATGAATGATTGCCAGTGCCGGGATTGCCAAAGGATGAGTGGCACCGGCCACGGATCCTATTTGACGTTTCCAAGTCGGGCAGCAGTAAAACTGAATGGTATGGCAACTAACTTCAATATGGTTGGCGACAGCGGCAATACAAAGACTAGCGGCTTTTGCCCCGAATGCGGCTCGCCCGTATATATGACGTTCGCTGCAATGCCTGAACTATTTACCGTGCACGCTGCGAGTCTTGATGATCCGAGTCGATACAAACCTCAGGCTGTGACATACGGTGCGCGTGGTTATACTTGGGATCACCTTGATCCGTCGCTGCCGAAATTCGAAAAGATGCCGCCGGCATAAGGAATTATCGGTGAACGAGAGTTTGGTGTCTGAATATTTATTTAATATGGACGAACCTATTAATAAAAGTTTATTACTAAATCTGTATTAATGGGTTATTTTCTCACGACATGATAATTAAAGCATGTCGTGATAGGACAAAAGTTGGACTCCTGCAATAACTGAGTCACTTACTGGCATTACCCGGCATCACAATTATATTTTGATTGCTTCGGTTTATTTGAATGATTTTTTTTTCTTTGCAGCCTCATAAATCAACTGCACAACCCCTGATTTGAATACATTGGCTTTAATCAATTTCAATCCTATTCGTTCCTTTAAATTTTCAAACAACGGCTTTCCGCTTCCTAAAGCAATAGGATGTACCGATATTCTGTATATATCGATAAGATTTAAATTGATAAACGTCTTGATAAGACTTGCTCCGCCATACAGCCAGATGTCTTTCCCTTCCTGTTTTTTAATTTCCGCTACCTTATTGTTAATATCCGAACTGATGAAAGTAACTCTTTTATCTTGTATATCTTGATTGGAAAAAACAAATTTTTTCTTTGAATGTACTCCTTTCCATAACATTTGTTCCGCCGGACTTGCTTCAGCATCAGGCTGAAAATTTCCCCAAGCATCATAACTGACTCTACCGTAAAATATGGTGTCTATGCTTGATAAGAAACCGTCAAAATCCATATCATCATCCATTATACACCAATCAATTTCTCCATTCGGACCTTCAATAAATCCGTCTAAAGTTACAGCTAAGTCTAAAATTATTTTTTTCATTTTGTTGTATTAGGATAGTCCGGTCAATAGTCAAGCCGGATTGCATATCCAATATGTCTTTAGATTGACAAGCGATCCTTTTCCTGTTAGTTTCCATGGAAGTACTATAATCGTTATTTTGTGAGCGAAACCGTTGATTGCACGAAACAGCATTCTCTTTGCACTTATCATATTATCCTTTCTGAATGATTGCAATTTACCCATAAAGGGAAAGGCTTATGCATGGAGCGACGAGCAAAGTTATATGAATTGGCATGACAGCGAATTGATGTGTAGAAAAAAAGGGATGAGATTACCCGAACTGAAAGAAATGCAAATGGCTCAAGAATCAAAACTCATGGACGAATGGAGAAAGGAGATCAACGCTAAACTCATTCCCATTCCCGCTTTTTGGCTCGCAGTTTCCGAAGGCAAGGATGCATACATATTTCCGATTCATGTAAAAATTGATGGTTATTCGGTTTCAGTAGAAAAAAAATCCAAAGAGCTGGTTCGATGCGTCAGGGATCTCAAAATGGAGAGAATCATAAAATCATCGAAGCCGATTGCGAATTGGAGTTCTTACCAAGGTTATATGACAAAAAATGCTGCGGTTGAACAATGCAAACAAATAGGAATGAGACTTCCATCTAACGGTGAAATCCGGCAAGCATACTTCGATAGGATAACCAATGAGTGGAATAAAGAAGATGATTCTGAAAATTTTTCTTATTGGACCAATGAAGAAGTTCCCGGGTTCACATTATTTACACCTGGTGATGGAATCTTTTCTTCAAGTGGCGGAAAGTTTTTGGGCAATGCACATGTCAGATGTATTCGTGCTCAAAACTAAATACGGAGAACCATTATGAATTTGCACAAGGTAATCGAAAATAATATAGAAATTGTATCGGTAAATAGCAAAGAAATACTAATTACCGACACTCAGTCCGCATTGGATCTTATGGCTACAATCAGATATGAAGCGGACTGTGATCGATTCATTCTCAATAAAAACAATATAACCGAATACTTCTTCGAATTGAAAACCGGACTTGCCGGTAGTATATTGCAAAAAGTCATCAACTACCAATTGAAGCTAGCTATCATAGGAGATTTCTCAATCTATACAAGTAAAAGTTTAAAGGATTTCATCTATGAGATGAACTCAGGCAAAGATATTTTTTTTCTGGAAAACGAAGAGCAAGCAATAGAAAGACTAGCCAAAGTTTGATCAAAGATCGAGTTCGATAAACCGCTTAAAGATTTTCTAACTTTTTTAACCACCCCCAAGGCTTCCATTCTCGACTGAAACATCATTTTAACGTCTCCAAATACTTGCTGAGGTTTCCAAGATGTTGTTTGCCACCTTCGATCGCACCGTATTTTTTATTAACTCTTTCAAGCTCCTCTTTGCTAGGGAAAATCTGTTCCATTGTCAGATTTGTTCCTTCGCCGGCTTCTTTAAATATAATCTTTGATTGAAAATCAACATCCTCAGTGCCTTCACCGTCACCTATATGTTTATAGTAAATATGATGAGGTCTCTTAATGTCTATAAATTGGATTTTGTTTTTATAGTCATGTCCATCGGGACCATGCATGATAAAGTCCCAAATCCCACCATTCGAGAAATCCATACTCTTTGTCGTTAACGTAAAACCGTCCGGCCCCCACCACTGGGAAAGATGTTCATGAGATGACCATACCTCAAATACAAGATCGATTGGTACGTCAAAGTATCTGTTATAAATAACCTTATTGTCTTGAATGATTGTTTCATCACTATTTTTTATCACGGAGTTTCTCCTTCTTGATTTTTAATAAATATTTTTCCAAGTTATCTAAACGTTTATTCCATAAGTTTCTAATATCTAATAACCAATCTTCCATTTCACCTATTCCCGAGTCATCAAGGCTGTAGATACGTTTTTGCGCCTCCTTCTTCATACGTAGGACTTTCGCTTCTTTTAATACTTTTAAGTGCTGCGAAATAGCGGGAGAGCTCATCCTGAAATTTCGACTAATCTCCGTCGAGGTAAGCTCCCCTCTCTTGGCGACCAATCTCACAATCCCTCTTCTCGTATCGTCCGCCAAAGCGGCAAAGGCATTCATTTTTCTATATTTAAGTAATTACTTAATTAAGTCAATACTTAAATTAAAGTATAAAACATTTCCCGAAAATGTTGCTTAATTCAACTTAACTTAACGGATTATTTTATTTGTTTTTATTAATAGATTTATCGATTGCGGAGTTATCATCAGATCGTTGAGGGAATTTGTTTTTTACTACCCCTCAACACTGATAAAATAAAATTTAAACCTTTAGGGAGCCGCGAAACCCTCTTGCTGCATAATAAGATTCCGCACCGTTATGATACACGAAGACATGGTCGTAACGGCAATCACAGAAGAGAGCGCCGCCAAGTTTTCTAATAGCAGAAGGTGTTTTCACCCAGCTTGAAGTTTTCGTATCGAAATCTCCCAGTTCCTGCAACTCCCGATAATCTTCTTCCGTTAAAAGTTCGATGCCCATTGCAATTGCCATATCAATGGCATTATTTTTCGGCTTATGCTCTTTCCTGGATTCCAGAGCCTCACGATCATAACAAACACTTCTCCGACCATTAGGGCTTTCCGCCGAACAATCATAAAAAATAAACTCGCCTGTCTTTTTATCATGACCGACAACATCCGGTTCACCTCCGGTTGTTTCCATTTCATTAAGCGACCAAAGTTTTTCAGAATTAGCTTCCAGCTTTGTTTGTATTTTATTCCATGAAAGACCTTTATGGCGATTCATGTTTTTTTCAAAACGAGCTTTCAATGTGCCGAGTAGTTCTTCCGTTTGTTTTGGGGATAACTCTTTCTTATTACTTTTCATACATTTATATTATCTCCGTTGAAATCGAATTTAACGATCATTCTCAATTGTTCCAATTCTTTCTGCCAGCTTTTGGCTTTGCTAAAATAAGAATCAACCTTCGAATTCATTTTATCTATTGATTCAAATTTGCCGAAATGGTTTTTCTATCCGCAGGTCTGAAATACCAAGATACCACGGTCAGAACCAGCAATAATGTCGGCCCGAAAAACTCCTTGGCTTCGTCTCCGCAAGCCAAGTGGGAAAATACCGCACCTGACATGGCAAAGAAAAAACCAGCATACGCCCATTCTTTTAGTAAAGAAAACCTAGGAACAAGAACTGCGATCACTCCCAAAATTTTCCAAACACCTAGGATCGTTAGAAAATAGGAAGGGTAACCCAAACGGGCAAACATATCCACTTCTTCTTTCATTTTCAAAACCTGTACGATTCCGGTCGATAGCATTCCCAATGCAAGCCACAGAGTGGAAACCCAATAGATGATTTTATTTTTCATTGTCATACCCTGTTATTTTAATTTGTTTAAGATGTCCTGTAGCCTGTTATGCGCCATATTAATACCTTGAGCAAAAGGTAACTTCAGTATTTGGTCCCTATCTGCGACTGATTTATATACTATATGCATACTGAGTTTGCTTGTTTCATCGGTGAGTTTTTCAAATTCCAAGAATTCAAGTTGAACCGGGAAAGTAGTATTTTCCATTTCAAATGTCCGCGTGATTTTTTCATTCGGACAAAACTCATGAATCACCCCGTTGAATCCGTATTTATTTCCTTTGGGATCACTTGTTTCGAATTGATAACTGCCGTGCTTTTTATTTTCCAATTTCAGCACTTTTGTTCCCATCCATTGCTCGACGATTTCAGGTTCAACATACGCCTTAAAAAGCAATTCCAACGGCAAATCGAACTCCCTGGTTATCGTTAACTCCTGTTTTCCGTCTTCAGCATTAAGTTTCGTTTTTTGTTCCATGTTATTTGCCTTTGTATTTTTTCATGATTGTTTCTAATTTGTTGAATCGATCTTCCCAGATTAGGCGGAATGGTTCAATAAAGTCGGCTACTTCTTTCATTTTTTTTGCATTGATATGATAATATATCTCTCTACCTGTTTGTTCCTGCTTCAGCAATTCGCACTCCGTGAGAATCTGCAGATGTTTTGAAACGGTAGGTCTTGCCGTGTCAAAGTTTGCAGCTATGGCTCCCGCAGTCATGGATTGCGAAGCAACCAACAAAAGTATGGTCCTTCTTGTCGGGTCCGCTATTGCTTGGAAAACGTCTCGTCTTAAGTTCATTGCGTAGTTATTTAACTACAAATAAAATGTAGCTATTTAGCTACGCAACTTTTTTTTGAAAATTTTTATTCTTTGGAAAGCATCTTTATGTGTCCATTGTGTGTTTTCAAGGTTATGCCACTTAGCTGCAACGGCTCCGACCGGATTGACAATGAAGGAACTCGCGAAACAATCTATCCAATATGATTACACTTGATAAATTCAGAAAGCTTTCTTATGATCATTGTCGCTTATTGCCAAATTGCACCGAAGAAACTAGTCGATTTGGTTAAACAAAAAAAGTAGTCTGTAAAATTATGAGTAAGTTAATCATTAGAAAATCAAATACTCTTATACTTTGCATTTTATTCAGTTTTATCCCCAACTGTGCATCCCAAAACAATTTAAAAGAATCACATGCTGATCCTTCTTCAGTGATTTCATCCTTAGAAAAAATCAATATTGGCGGAACCGATCAATGGATTCTCTCCCGTGGCAATGATATAAAAAAACCCGTTTTATTAATTGTTCACGGTGGACCGGGTGCTGCCTCCATAGGCTTCGCAAGATATTTCTATAATGAATTGGAAAAGCATTTTATCGTTGTTAATTGGGACCAGCGTGGCTCAGGTAAATCTTTTTCATTCTTCATGCCGGAAGTAACCCCTGAAACTTATGTTTCAGATACAGTTGAAGTCATTCTTTTCCTCAAGAAAAAATTCAATACTAAGAAAGTCTTTCTTATGGGGCATTCTTGGGGCGGATACATCGGTGCAATTGTTGCCCATCGCCATCCTGAACATCTGCTCGCGTACATCGGTATAGGGGCTGTAGTTCATGGGGAACAAAGTGCCCGCATCTCGTATGAATTTATACTGAATCAAGCCCGGAAAGATCCTGCATTAGCTTCGCAAGCAAACGATCTGACATTAACATCCTATTTGGAAAACAGACGCAAATGGTTAAACAAATTCGGAGTCGGTATGTTTCATGGCAATCATAGAAACGATGAAGATGAATTTCTGCGAGGTGTAATGTTCGATTCGCCGGATTATTCGTTGATGAACATGGTGACTTATTTACCGGGGATTTGGAAGACTTCTTCCCGGATTCGACCGTTCTTTTTCAAAATGGATCTTTTCAAAGAAGCTCCCGAAATCAAAGTCCCTGTTTATTTTTTCTCCGGACGTTTCGATTACTATAATCCGGGAGAAATATTGGAACAATACGTTTCCGTTCTGAAAAGTCCCAAAAAAAGTATACATTGGTTTGAATGTTGCGCACATGCACCTCACTTCGAAACCCCGGACGATTTCGCTGCAAAATTGATTTCTGCAATCGATTCAAAATAAAATGCGCGGCGTTGTCTTTGCAACCCGCGCCTAAGAACGATTAGTTCATATCATCAATTTTGATGTCGTCAGGAGCGGGTTGACCTTGCCCTACTTCGACTAGATTTCTCAGACTAAGTAAGAAGGTCGCCCATTTCATACTGCAATGCGCCGTGAAGTCGCTTTCATTTTTCCAATCCTGATGACGAAAATGAATGATCGTCATAGCGGCACCGTCTGGCGCTGTACTTGCGTTCAATTTAAAATCGATATGGGAACCGACCCAATCCTCCGGACCTGCAGTGCATTCCCAAAGAACACGTTCCGGAGCAAGCTCCTGGACCTTCATTTCCATATTGGCTTTGTGTCCGAAACCGAAATGAATCGATTCCCCCGCAGTAGAAACTCCGCTTGGGAATGTTCCCCCTACTTCTTTAGTCCACCAACCTGCAAGTCCTGTTTTTGTCGTCAGTGCCTTGATGACATCCGGTGCTCCGGCACGAATTCCTATTTTGTGATATATCCCGTTCATATTCTTCTCCTTTCTTATTTCCTTAAATTTACTTTTCGTTATTACCAATAAACATTTGTTATTCTTTTCTGGAGTGCCACTGATCAAGCCCTTCGAGAATACTTTCCCAACCATGGGTGTGCATCTTAATTTCAATGTCATTTGCCAAACGTTCGTGGGTTAATGTCACAAGCGTCTGTGTTTTGTTAGATGTTTCCGCCGAACTCGTGTCTGTAACTGCCGGCAGTGCAGTAAAGGTGACTGTAACCAGGGTATCTCGACCTCCGGTTGCATGGGATCGCCAGGTGAATACAAGCTTAGTCGGTTCTTCAATGGCAATGTATTCTCCCTCATGCGGGAATATTTTGCCGTCAAGAAGCATGTTGATTTGGAATCGGCCGCCCGGGCGAGGATCAATCTGCACCGATTCAATGCCAATGAGTTCGCCTGACAAAAACCAACGTGAAAAATCTTCAACTTTGAGCCATGCTCGAAACAGCCTGGCCGGTTCAGCGTTAATTTTTTTCTCTACTTTTAATACCTGTGTGGTCATTGTCCCTCTTCCTCTATGAATGTCTCGAGTCGATCGAGTTTGTTTGTCCAGAATTCCTGATGGTAGGCAAGCCAGGCAGAAGCCTCGGAAAGCGATTGGTTTTGTAGCTCAAGCCGAAAGCTGCGTCCGTCTTCCGGAGCCCGCACTTTCCTTACAAGACCGGCCGCGACCAGAACATCGATATGTTTGGCAACTCCGGCGAACGACATGGAAAATGGCTCTGCAAGCCCTGAAATGCTAAGTGAGCCGCTCCGCAAATTCGCCAACATTTGTCGTCTTGAGCTGTCGGCGAGCGCCGCGAACACAAGATCCAACCTTTGCTCGTTTTCAATTAATTCAACCATTAGGTTGAATAAAAAACCATGCATTTTCTCTGTCAAATATTAAACCATTTAGTTGAATACTTTTTGCCTTTTTTCCACCCCGCTTTTCGGGTTTCTGTACGGCCTATCCGTTGAAAAAGCTCTCGTAGATTTTAAAATTTCAGTATCATTCTAATAGGATTTGAGGAAGCGTAAATATACCGTGAATACAACGAAATCAAAAGATGGAACTATTTTAGCGTACGATGTGTACGGTAATGGGCCTGCACTCATATACATAACAGGTGCAAGCTGCTTTCGGAAATTTATGCCTATTGTGCAGGATGCCAAAGTATTTTCTACCGAATTTACCGTTTATAACTACGATCGTCGGGGTCGGGGTGATAGCGGGGATACTTTGCCCTATTCGATAGAACGTGAAATCGAAGACATCGAAGCAATGATCGACATAGCAGGTGGCAAAGCATATTTATACGGTCATTCCTCCGGTGCTGTTCTGGCGCTAGAAGCTTCCTTGCGACTAGGAAATAAAGTTATCAAGGCCGCTCTTTACGATCTTCCTTATGTTCACAACGAAGCTGAAAAAGCCGACTACGAGAAATTAGGCGAATCAGTGAGAAATCTATTGAGTGAAGGTAAAAATGCGGCGGCGATGAAAACATTTTTGAAAGGCATCGGGATGCCTAAAATTTTTGTTTGGATACTACCTCTATTTCCTGGTTGGGGAATAATGAAAGCCCTGGCACCCACACTTGCTTATGATATCGCCTTAACGCAAGACTTACCTCCTCTGGAAAGAGCTGCACGAATTTCTTTACCGACATATATCATTGTAGGTGAAAAAAGTCCTTCTTCCGTGCAGGATGTAAGCAACAAATTAGCGAAGGTGATCCCGAATGCAAAGTTTTCCCAACTAGCCGGACAGGATCATATGGCTGATGCCAAAGCCTTATTACCGTTGTTAACCGATTTCTTAAAATAGTCTATTCGACAAAGGGAACCATTGCCATGACGAAACAGAACATGAATGAAGACGATACTCTTGAAGATTTCACCTGTCGCGAGATCACTCTCGACGGTGTTACAAAGAAAGTGTATGTCGCCGGCACAGGACCGGCCGTGATCGTCATGACTGAGATGCCCGGAATCAGTCCGCATGTTGCGCGTTTCAGCCGTTGGGTGCGTGATGCAGGTTTGACTGTTTATATGCCATCTCTCTTCGGCCTTGATGGTGTTATACCAAGCGCCAAAGACGGAAAGACCGTTCTCAGACGGGCTTGTGTCAGTGCGGAGTTTCGCGCATTCGCCGCAAATGAGTCGAGCCCTGTTACACAATGGCTCAGAGCATTGGCAAAACTAGCACATCAAGAATGCGGTGGCCGAGGGGTTGGGGCCATTGGAATGTGCTTCACAGGTAACTTTGCTTTGTCGATGATGCTTGAGCCTGCCATGCTGGCACCTGTTTTATCCCAACCCACACTGCCGTTAGGTGATCTTGCCGGTATTGGAATCGCTCCTGAGGAGCTGGAAACAATTCGTGAAAGACTTATTAGAGAAGACCTCACAGTAATGGCCTACCGATTTGAAGGAGACCAGTTTTGTCAGGCGCAGCGTTTTGCAGCTTATTCCGAGGCACTTGGGGATCGCTTTGTGGGACATGTGCTTCCCGACAGCGCTGCGAACACTTCCGTCCCACCGTTCTTCGAACAACATGTACCGTTCCCACATAGCGTTGTAACTGTCCATCTGATTGACGAAGCAGGCCAACCTACAATAGCTGCTCGAGATGAGATCCTGTCATTCTTTGTTCGGCGGCTTACTTAGTATTGCGAGATATCTTTGAAAAAATCAGTAAACAAATCCGATCATGAGCTTATTTTCCCTGATGTTCTAAAAGACATCAAAAAGAATGTTTTCGATCATTGCGGCATTTCATTGTTAAACCCATTTCTCGAAAAGGAAAGCCAGGAATACGGTGCCTGTCATTTTGAAATTGATGATTTGAAAATAACATTTCGCGTTGCGAAAATAACCCCTACAAAGATCGGTCAATTTGTGACCTTATGGAAACGAAACGGTAGCGGACCGATCCAACCATTTGATATTAAAGACAACGTGGATTATTTTATCATTCGCTCGAACAATAAGGATCTCTCGGGGCAATTCATATTCCCCAAACACGTATTATATGAAAAAGGAATCGTATCCGGTAAAAAGAAAGGAAAGCTCGGATTCAGAATTTATTCCTCATGGGATATTCCTACCAATAAACAAGCGCAAGCGACTCAAAAATGGCAATTGGAATACTTTCTGGAAAGTTCCAAAAACAAACCTATCGACACTACAAGAGTCAAATTCCTTTTGAACTACAAAAAATAACTCACCGTTTTCGCACGCAGATTCCAACTTGACCGAGAAAAATGGAAAGAACGAAATTAGCAAATGTTGTCGTCCACGCAACGCCTCAAAGCCGAGACCTTCCGATGCGCCGACAATCAGTATCCTCACAAAGAGTTATGTGAATTTTTCGAAACATGGGAGACTAAGAACCGTATGAAACATCGATACGTAATATGTTTTTTTCTATTTCTATTACCTTTTCTCATATGCAAACAGAAATCAGCCACTAACAATAAATCGACGGAAGATGTACATTCACTCGGTTGGTCCGGTTCTGTTTTTGCTTTCAGGGCTTTCGCAAATTCCTATGCGATTACACCTCATTCAGGTCTCTCGGTCAAAGTCGTCGATATTGTATCGGATCAGGAAAAATGGAGATTCAACAAGTTTTGGGAAGGTGACAATGTAGGAGAAGGAAGCACGGCGGAATACGTTCCTACAACCGACGAGTCCGCCTGGGAAATCGTAACGGAAGAAGTTATCTCTCATATAAAAAAATCCTATATTAAAAATCTGGAATCATCTCCTCACTTCAATCAATCTTATGATAACTTCCCGCTCTATATGGACAATTTGGACGGTGATACATTTACCGCGGATCTCATACTAAATAAAAAAGAAAATACCTACAAGATAATCGTAGTATCGAAAAATAAGGGTATCAAAGTTGTTTCTGAAAAAAAGATAGAACCTTCGACTTTTAGTGAATTCAATGTATTAGGATATTTTTTGAATCCCAAAAGGGATCGTATCGCCATACTGATCAAAGAATCTCTGGGAGGGGGAGAACCCTATTTGCCCGACTATTTCGTAGTAGGTTGTTTGCTTACCTCAGGATTTAAGAAATGAAATCCAATACGACAAAGAACACAGGTTATTCGACAAAGTTCAAAACCGTCGATGAATATATAAAATCCTTCCCGGAAGATACTCAAAAAATCCTATCCCAAATGAGAACTCTGGTTAAAAATCTGGCACCGGATGCAAAGGAAAAAATAAGTTATAACATGCCCGCCTTTGAATTGAACGGAATCCTGATTTATTACGCCGCATATAAAAAACATTTCGGATTTTATCCCACGTCAAATGTGATTGAAACATTCAAAGATGAATTATTATCGTATAAATTTTCGAAAGGTGCGATACAATTTCCTCTGGACAAACCTTTGCCGAAAGGACTGATCACTAAAATTGTTAAATTCAGAATAAAAGAAAATTTGAAGAAAGGTAAGTAGGAAAAGGTTTGCATTCCAAAGGATAATCACATGGATAAATTCAATTTGGAAAAAGATATAAATGTTTTTTGCGTAACTGCGATCTCGTTTCCGGACGGGGTAATGGATGCACATAACAAGCTTCATTCTCTGATCAAACCTTCAAAGGAAAGAAGGTACTTTGGAATCTCACGCCCAGACAAAGATACGATCGTCTACAAAGCCGCTGCCGAAGAAATGGAAGAAGGAGAAGCGGACAAATTGTCCTGCGAACGGTTTGTAATCAAAAAGGGAGAGTTCATTTGTTTGACCATTAAGGATTTTATGGAGGATGTTCAAAGCATTGAGAATGCATTTAGAAAGTTGATTTCGCGCGATGATATAGATCCTAACGGATATTGTCTTGAATGGTATTTGAATGAAAAAGACGTGAGATGTATGGTCGGATTAAAATCATAAAAAATCACGCGGAAGATGTCCAATTTTTGAAATCTCGATTGATATAGGAGTGTAATTCCATTCAATTAAGGGGTAAAACAAAATGAACGAATTCGTATTACTATTCCGCATGGACATCAAAACCAAAGAAGCGCAACCTTCACCGGAACAAATGCAAGTGTACATGAAAAAGTGGCAAGACTGGATCGGGGGCATCGCAGCCCAAAACAAATTGGCCGAAGGAGGCAATCACTTGTCTTCCGACGGTAAAGTAGTAAAATCAAATAATATTGTAACCGACGGCCCTTATGCTGAAATCAAGGAATCAATCGCAGGTTATATTATCATAAAAGTAAAAAACTACGAAGAGGCGGTGAAGATTGCAAAAGATTGCCCAATTCTACAAGGAGAAGGAAATAGTGTGGAAGTGAGAAAAATCGATTCGCTTGATACCAACGACTAAGATAAAAAAATACCTCTACAACCGTAGAGGTATTTCCTTATGAAAAATCAGGAATTGATTCCGCATTTGTTTAGAACGGAATACAGAAAAATCGTTTCGGTTCTTTGCAGACATATCGGATTCGAACAAATAGACATTGCCGAAGATATCGCAAGTGATACTTTTCTCACCGCATCGGAAACATGGGGATTGAAAGGTGTTCCGCAGAATCCGGCGGCTTGGCTTTATCATGTTGCAAAGAATAAAGCCAAAAACCATCTGCAACGTAGTTCTATCTTCGAAAATAAGATTGTTCCCGAATTGAAAAAAAATTACTCCGATTCATCGGAAAAGGAAATCGATTTATCCCCGGAAAATATATATGATAGTCAATTGCAAATGATGTTTGCCGTTTGCCATCCTTCAGTCTCGGCGGAAGCGCAGATCGGACTAGCCCTTCGTATTCTTTGCGGTTTCGGAATCGAAGAAATCGCGGATGCGTTTTTATCAAACAAAGATACAATCAACAAACGATTGTTCCGTGCCAAAGAAAAATTGAAGGAAGAAAAGATCAAAATCGAACTTCCCGAGTTGCAGGAAATAGAAGAACGATTGAAAACGGTTTTAACAACGATTTATCTATTGTTCAATGAAGGATATTATTCCATGAGTGCGAACAAAACTCTTCGCAAAGACCTTTGTGTGGAAGCAATTCGTTTGTGCAATATGCTTGTTGAAAACGAACATACCGACAAACCTCAGGTAAATGCATTGCTTTCCTTGATGTGTTTTCATGCTTCCCGGTTTGAGGCAAGACAAAACGATAACGGTGAACATATATTATACGAAGATCAGGATAAAAATCTTTGGAATACCGAATTAATCAATAAAGGAGAATATTTTTTTACCCGTGCGACAACAGGGAATAAAATTTCAAAATATCATTTGGAAGCTGCGATTGCCTATTGGCACACTCAAAAGACGGAAACAAAAGAAAAATGGGAAAATATTTTACAGCTTTACAATCGGTTATTGCAGATGGAATATTCGCCTATTGCTGCACTGAACAGAACATTTGCTCTCTCCAAGGCAAACGGAAAAGAAGAAGCAATCCGAGAAGCGGAAAAACTAAATATGACGGACAATCATTTTTACTTTACCTTGCTCGGCGAACTTTATACCGGCATTGATAACAACAAAGCGAAACTGAATTTTCAAAATGCTCTCACGCTTGCGAAAACGGGATCGGACAAGTCGGCAATTCGGAAAAAAATCGATAACTTATGACCTTTCTTCGCAGACTCACAATACTAACTGCTATCATGACCGGTTGTTCCTTTTTTCTTGCGGGACTCGTAGCATATTATATTTTGCATAGGGACTCGGTGTTAAGGGAAGAATGTTTCGCCAGGAATGAACCGGATATCAATTGCAATCTGATCGGAGAATGGAGTATCATCACAGTTCCCATGATGGTAATCATCACTAACTGGATCTCCGGTTTGATCATTTCCGTTATCGCTTATTTTTTACTTCCCCGCGATGGCAAACAGCATTTTTATACTTCTTTGATTGCCGTTCTGTTACATTCCTTATTGGTTTTCATCATTTATCTACCGATCATTTCATTGATGTAAACTTAACTTCTATTATATTCAAAACCAAACGGCAGGATACTTTCGATGATAAACAAGATTGTTGACCAGTATCGCATTTAAGATAAATTCCGGCCCTGAGTGCCCCAAAAAACTCCGATCAATGTAGTCGCGCCTCCAGGAGGATGAACCGTATGAGTGAGATACATGGCAAGTATGGACCAGATGGAAATAATACCGCTGATAAAACTCCAGATGGCAAATTTAACGGAAAGTCGGATTCTAATTACAACTTTGAATCCAACATTAAAAATGTAAATGTGATTACGATTTTTTCTTATCCTTCCGACTTCTCGCTTACAGACTCCAAATAATCCCGTAACGAATAATAGGAAGACCATAGTACTTTTTTATCTCTAAAACTTTTTGCCAAGCCGAAAGATCCTTCATGAACGGCAACAATGAATTCAGCAATCTTTCTCGGATCGGATTTTTTCTTCAGATAACCGTCGTTTTGTGCTTTTTCCAAATAACCTTCCAATCCTTCTATCCATAACCTCATCACTGAATGAAGTTTTTCTCCGAATTCGGCATCTACTGCCGACATCTCCTGAGTCAGATTATTAATTGCACAACCATACGTCAGAAAATCATCGGAAACGGTTTCGATGAATTTTCTATATCGACTGATGATTCCTTGTATGGGATTTTTATAAGCGGCTAAAGGAAATATCCAAGTTTCCAAAGTTACCTTTTTGATAACTTCATCCACCAAAGCGTAACCCAAATCATTCTTGGTCGCAAAATAATGAAAAAAAGCACCGGTCGTCAAATCCGTCTTAGCGACGATGTCCCGAATACTGACTCCCTGGAACCCTTTCCGATATACTTCTCCGAATGCCACTTCAATAATATGGGCCCTTGTTTTCTCCGGATCTCTTGTCTTTTTCACCAAATCTTAACCTTTTTTGATTTTCATTATATCACTTGATATGTCGATGATATATTTTTCTTTAATTTTATTAGAAATTTATACAATAAAGTAAAAATTCCCGGACAGGCTTCAGTTTTTCGCTTTACAACATATCAATTGATATGTTATTTAGATCGCTACGGACCCATTTAGGACGTTCAACTTAAATAAATCTACAGTCAAAAAAAAAATCAAAAGGAATAAAAACATGAGAATAACACTTATTATACTGGGAGCGATCGCATTTGCGGTAATCCTTCTGTGCATATTTGCACCAACGGATTTTAAATTGGAAAGAAATATCACAATCAACAAACCCAGGAACATAGTTTTCGCGGAAATCAAACTTTTAAAGAATCATTCCAAATGGAATGCATGGCTAAAAAAAGATCCGTCCGCGAAGATAGAATACAAAGGTACGGATGGTACGGTTGGTTTTATTTCGTCTTGGGAAAGCGAAAACCAGGAATTGGGAACCGGTGAACAAGAGATCGTAACTATCGCGGAAGGAGAAAGATTGGACATGCAACTCAGATTCAAAAAACCGATGGAGGGCAAACTTGCTTCTTATATAACGACCGAATCTCTGGGAGAAAACCAAACAAAAGTTACAGTTGGTATGTATGATAAAATGCCTATCCCTATGAACGCAATCCATCTGCTCGCAGACACATGCTTTGAAATTCAGAAAAAGATGACGGATAATATGGATACAGGTCTGAGCGATTTGAAGGTTTTATTGGAAAAGTAAATTCCGGAACACTGATTTGTCGTAGGTACCACAAATAATTCTACCATATAAGCAAATACACTCCTGCTTATGTGGTAGGTACCACAAAACCGCAGGGCCCCTCTCTCTTTTCGTTTCTTTTTTCCATTTTTCCCTTGACGGAATATTCGTGTTGACCGTATTTTACCAAAAGGTTAATTAACCATATGGTTCAATATACTTCTACTCCCGACCAACTGAGTCTCACATTCGCGGCCCTGGCAGATCCGACCCGTCGACAGATCCTCTCCACATTAAAATCAGGAGAGGTGTCCGTAAAAGAGCTAGCGGAACCTTTTTCCATGAGTTTACCCGCGATCACAAAACATCTGAAGGTATTGGAAAAAGCAGGGCTCATTTCCCGGGGCAAAGAAGCACAATGGCGCCCTGCTCGACTGGAAGTAGGTCCTTTGATCGAAGTGGCAACCTGGGTAGACAAATACAGAGAATTTTGGGAAAAGAGTTTCGATCGTTTGGAAGAGTATTTACTAGAACTACAAAAAAAGGAAAAAGAAAAGGACTAAAAGTCACAGGAGAATATATGAACAAAGAAAAAATCAAAACCATCGCGTATTGGGTCATTACGATCCTAATTGGAGCAAACTACTTGTTTGCAGGATTCATTTACCTCACAAGAAACCCTGAGGTCGTTGCGGGAATGAGCCAATTGGGATATCCTTCGTATTTCCCTCTCATCTTAGGCACATGGAAATTGTTAGGTGGAATTGCCATAATGGTACCCGGCTTTGCACTTTTGAAAGAATGGGCTTATGCAGGAATATTTTTCAATCTTACCAGCGCTGCAATCTCCAGTGCGGCATCAGGATTGGAAATACAACACGTGATCAGTCCTCTAGTCATGCTTGTATTCGTGATTCTATCCTGGTGGTTAAGACCCGAAAACAGCAAACTAACTTCGATTAAGTCAAAATAGTCGGAGAATTCCGAAAGGAATGAAGACAAAAAATGACAAGTAAAAGCAAGTCATAGGAAATGAAAAATGCACAGTAATAATACGGAAGACAGAACGGTTTCCACCACACGATTGTTTGATGCCCCACGAGAACTGGTGTTCCAAATGTGGACAGATCCGAACCATGTTGGAAATTGGTGGGGACCGAAAGGTTTTACGAACACGATCGAATCCATGGAAGTCAAACCAGGCGGAGTTTGGAAATTCGTAATGCATGGTCCGGACGGAGTGGATTATCCGAATACGATCGTATACAAAGAAGTCCGAAAACCCGAACTACTCATTTACCGGCACGGAACCGATATGGAAGACCGTCCGGATGATTTTCATGTAACGGTGACATTCGAAGAGGAAGGCAAAAAAACCAAACTCACAATGATTGCGTTATTCCAATCTGCGGAAGCGAGAAACGAAGTAGTAGAGAAACACGGAGCGATCGAGGGTATGAATCAAACCATGGAACGACTCCGGGATTATTTGGGAAAGGCATAAGTATATAAATACTTTATAATATAAAGGATAGAATCAGGAGAAAACAAATGGCGAATACGAATACGGAAACTTCCAATTTAGCGGACCGGGAAATCATATCCATACGAACTGTAAATTTTCCGCGCCAACTTGTTTTCAAAGCATGGACTGAGCCGGAACGATTGGCACGTTGGTGGGGACCGAAAGATTTCAGGAACAGCTTTGAAGAGTTCGATCTTCGACCGGGAGGAAACTGGCGTTTTGTGATGCACGGTCCGAACGGGGTTGATTATCCGAATCATTGTGTTTTTGTGGAAATCGTACAACCGGAGCTTCTTATATTCAACCACATTAGCCCGGTTCATTTTTTCCAAGTAACTGCGAGCTTCGAAGAAGTTTCAACGGACAAGACAAAAGTTATATTTCGTATGATGTTCGATTCTGCGGAAGAATGCGGCAAGTCCCGACCTTATATTATCAAAGGAAACGAAGAAAATTTCGATCGTTTGGAAGAAGAACTAAAGAGAGTCACCTAACAAAGCATATAACATATGAGAAAACTAATTTTTCAAATGATGGTATCTTTGGACGGATACTACGAAGGACCCAATGGCGAAATCGATTGGCATGTTGTTGAAAATGAATTCAACAGCTATGCTGCGGATTTATTGGACAAAGTGGATACTCTGATTTTCGGAAGAAAGACTTATGAACTGATGGCAAGCTATTGGCCCACTAATGAAGCGGCGACCGACGATCCGACAGTTGCACAAAGGATGAACGACCTATCCAAGATTGTTGTTTCAAAAACTTTGAAAACGGCCGATTGGAAAAATACAAAATTAATCTCGGATCATGTAGTTGAAGAGATCCGAAATTTAAAAAATCTTTCCGGCAAAGACATTGCCGTTTTCGGAAGCTCGGATCTTTCCATAACTTTGCTTGAACACGGTTTGCTTGATGAGATTCGGGTCTTCGTAAATCCGATTCTACTTGGTCAAGGCAAACCCCTCTTCCAGGGATTAAAGACCAGAACGAACTTAAAGCTGACCCAAACAAAAACACTTAACTCCGGTTTGGTTATGCTCTATTACACACCAATATAAAATATATGAACCAAACGACAATTACACCGCCCCGTGCAGGAAAAAAAGAATGGATCGGACTTGCAGTCATAGCTCTTCCCTGCCTGCTGTATTCCATGGATCTTACGGTATTATATCTTGCAGTACCTCATTTAACAGCTGCATTAAAACCTTCCGCTTCCCAGCTTCTGTGGATCGTAGACATTTACGGTTTTCTTGTGGCAGGATGTATGATCACTATGGGAACTTTGGGAGATAGAATAGGAAGACGCAAACTACTGTTAATTGGTGCCTCCGCCTTCGGTGTTGCCAGCATACTAGCCGCATTCTCAACAACGGCGGAAATGTTGATTGCCACCCGTGCTCTGCTCGGAATCACTGCGGCGACATTGGCACCTTCCACTTTGTCTCTCATTCGAAACATGTTTCATGATCCTGAAGAACGCACAATAGCAATCGGGATCTGGGGAACCAGTTTTTCCCTGGGAGGCGCGATTGGCCCGCTCCTAGGAGGAGTTCTACTGGAATATTTCTGGTGGGGTTCCGTATTTTTAGTCAGTGTTCCGGTAATGGTGCTTCTATTGATCGTAGGTCCCAAATTATTACCCGAGTTCAAAGATCCGCAAGCGGGAAGATTAGATATAACAAGCGCTACACTATCACTTGTATCGGTTCTATCCGTGATTTACGGTTTAAAACAAGTGGCGGAACACGGCTGGGAACTTGTAGCCGGTTTTTCCATTTTTGCCGGAATCATCTTCGGTTTCATATTTGTTCAAAGACAAAAAAAATTGAAAGATCCTCTCATCGACTTGGACTTATTTAAGTCACTGGCATTCAGCGTGGCCTTACTCGCAAATACTCTTTCCATCTTCGTAGGATTGGGAAGTTTTTTATTCATCGCATTATATCTGCAGTTGATCCTGGGACTTTCTCCCTTTGAAGCCGGATTGTGGACTTTACCTATGGCTGGTGGAAATATTTTGGGATCCATGTTGGTTCCAATCCTCGTCAAATACATTCGCCCCGCCTTTGTTATAGCAGGCGGATTTGTACTTTCCGCAATCGGGTTTTCTCTTTATGCGCAATTGGACGGAAGTTCCGGTCTCGTTTATATCGTATTAGGTGGAATCGTTCTGGCACTAGGAATTTGTTGCGTGGTGATTTTGGGAACCGATATCATAGTAAGTGCAGCTCCACCGGAAAGAGCAGGTGCGGCCGCATCCATATCGGAAACAGGAACAGAGTTAGGTGGTGTATTAGGAATAGCGATTTTAGGAAGTATAGGAACAGCCGTTTATAGAATTAAGATGACGAGCTCCATTCCCGAAGGGTTGACAGAGGAAGTTGCTTCGGCAGCACAAAATAGTATTGGCACTGCATTTGCCATTGCGGCGGAAGTTCCGGTACAAACCGGTTCCGCAATTCTCAGTTCTGCAAAAGAAGCATTTATAAGTTCATTACAACTTACATCTGTTATTTGTGCAATGATTTCAATCGTTCTCTCGGTTACAGTCGTCTATATGCTTCGCAATAAAAAGAAAGTAGAAGAAACATGAAAACGGGCAAAGACAAATCCGTTAAAAAAGCGAGAAATCAAGCGATGGAAAGCTATTCGATTATGCTTTTTCCGCTCTTGATAGACATAAAATTGAATCCAAAAACCGATGAAAACAAATCGAAATCTGCAAATGAAAAAAGAAATTCGAGGGAAAATTCGCAAGCGTAAAAACTGCGATCGTATTTTCCCCTTTGCCTCCGGGCGCTTTTGTCAGTTTTGGTAGTATGGTGAAAGAACTCCAGCTCCGGCTCCTTCCTGAAATCGCAGGACAACCGGAGGAATTAAAAAACTACCTGGCTTCGACTTTAAAAGTCCTTCCGAACGATATCACTCATGTGGAAATCATCAATCGTTCCATAGACGCACGCCAAAGAATCGTATACGTCAATTTAAAAGTGAATGTTTTTATCAAAGAAGAGTTTACCGAAAGGTTACCTTCTTTGCCTCGTTACCCGAATGTAAAAAATGCGGAAGAAGTTCTGATCATCGGCGCGGGTCCCGCCGGATTATTTGCCGCTCTCAAACTCATCGAATTGGGAATCAAACCTATCCTTATTGAACGGGGAAAGGACGTAAAGGAACGAGTTTCCGACCTACGTGGAATCAACGTTCATCATATTGTGAATGAAGACTCTAACTACTGTTTTGGGGAAGGAGGAGCGGGAACATATTCCGACGGTAAACTTTATACCAGATCGAAAAAACGAGGGAACGTCAGGGAGATCTTGGAACTGCTCGTGGCTTTCGGCGCCAACAAAGACATATTAATCGAAGCACATCCTCATATCGGTACAAATAAACTTCCCGATATCATACGCCGCATCCGCGAGAATATCATAGAACAAGGAGGGGAAGTTCATTTTCAAAAAAGAGTAATCGATCTTATCATAGAAAATAACCGAATCCAGGGAGTTTTGACAAAAGACGGAAGCCGTTTCAAAGCAAAAAAAGTAATCTTGGCTACCGGACATTCTGCACGCGATATATTCGAATTATTACACGGCAAAGGAATTCAAATCGAAATGAAACCTCTTGCCATCGGTGTCCGTGTGGAACACAAACAATCTTTAATCGATTCCATCCAATACAGTTGCGAAGACAGAGGTCCTTATCTTCCTCCTTCTCCTTATAGCGTCGTCAAACAAGTGGACGGAAGAGGAGTGTATTCCTTTTGTATGTGCCCCGGAGGTGTGATTGCGCCTTGCGCCACCAAACCGGGTGAAGTTGTTACAAACGGATGGTCTTCTTCCCAAAGATCCAGATCCACGGCCAATTCGGGAATCGTAGTGGAATTGAAACCGGAAGATTTCAAACCATTCGCAAAATACGGTCCGCTTGCCGCGATGGAATTTCAAAAAGAAATTGAGAAAAAAGCTTGGGTCCTTGGAGGAGAAAAACAAACCGCTCCCGCACAACGACTGCTAGATTTTGTTGAAGGGAAAATTTCGGAAGACTTACCGAAAACATCTTATCCTCCGGGAATCATTTCCGCAGACTTAAAAAACATTTTTCCCGATTTCATTTACAAAGCCTTACAAAAAGGGTTTAGAGAATTTGACAAATCCATGCGCGGTTACCTTACCAATGATGCGGTGGTACATGCCCCGGAAACCAGAACCTCTTCCCCGGTTCATATTCCCAGAGATCCGCAAAGTTTACAACATATCCAAATCAAAGGATTGTTTCCTTGCGGAGAGGGAGCCGGTTATGCAGGAGGAATTATCTCCGCAGCGATGGACGGGATCAAATGTGCCGAAGCCTGTTCCGTTGCCCTTACGAAATAATATATTTTCAGACTGATTCTTATTTATTTTAGTTTTAGATCTGAGTGCCATTGAATAGTTTAGGTTTCCGACGAGGATAGATATGTTCACACTGGAAGAATTGAAAAAAAATTGGATTTTTATCTTAGGAATCGTATTCCTGTTTTTCGCTACAATCTACGGTCTCAGTGTTGCTTTCGAAGAAAACCTGATTCCCGAAGAAGCTAAAATCGGATTCGGCTTATTCCTTTCCCTTACTATTTGTTTTATAGGATTCAAATTATTTTCCAATCAAATTGAACTTATCGGAGAAATCATTTCCGGATTCGGAGTTTCCATCTTATTTGCAACATTCGCATATGCGAGTTTTGTCTCTCACATTCAATGGTCTTCTTACACTTTATTCGTATCTCTTGCAGCCGTTTCCGCAACACTGATTTATTTTTCCTATAGATTCGGAATGAGAATACTAATGAATATTTGTTTGACGGGAGGCTTGATAACTCCTCTCATCATCAATGCGGTTCCTTCTCAAACCGTTTTGCTTTTCGTTTATGTTTTTATTCTAAACATCACAAGTCTTTATCTGAGTTTTCTTAAAAAATGGCCCGAAACCAGAGCAGTTTCTCTTTTCATCACCATTCTTATTTTCCTTACTTATTATATAAAATTTTCACCAGTCAGCTGGCCGGAACCGTTTTTCTATGTATCCATCCTGTTTTTGATCTATCTCATCGGGCTTCTGGTCTCTGCGAAATTGGAAAAGGAAAAATTCGACGGAATCAGTCTTTATATCAGCGTTCTAAATATACTAAACTATGTTATATGGACAATTTATATTTTCAATGCATTCACACTTGTATATTCGATTCCTCTTATCATTCTCAGTTTCATACTGATCGGAACTGCGGCATTATTGCATTTCTTTCTGAAAGAAAGCAATCTATCTGCGATCGTTTATCTGGTCGTGGGATATCTGTTACTCGGAATTTCTTTCGGAAATATCGCCGACTCCTATCAGGACAAGGGTATGAATTATGTAATCGTCACTACAGGTTGGCTTTTTATCATCTCTTCCGTTTACCTGTTTGGAAAAAGAATCAAACAACAACAACTTATGCTCGGAAGCATTTATCTGTTTGTAGTGTTACTTGTTTATTGGTATGCGAATGCATGGAGTGTGGAATGGATCGAAATTTTCGGATTCAAATACATTCCTTTTTTAAATCCCGGTGCTTTGGTTTGGATCTTGATCGCATCCGTTTCCTTTTATATTGCTAAAGTGGGAACCGGTGAACTAGCGGATGAGAAACATGAAATCCTCACTCTACCGGGAGTGATTTGGGAACTTTCTTTTTCCATCATAGGCCATTTGGTAGTAGGGGGCTTACTTACTGTTCAAATTCAAAATCTTTGGTTGGCTTATGAATTTACATCCATCCAGCCGGATATGGTACTTTCCATTTCCTGGACCATCTATTCTCTGATGCTGTTTCTTTGGGGAGCTTACACCAAAAATACCGCCTTTCGTGCCTTCGGCTCGATTGTTTTGATTTTGGTTTCTTTAAAAGTTTTTTTCTTCGATCTGGCAGATCAGTCTAAGGCATACAAAGCGGTTTTTTTCCTTATTCTAGCGGTTCTTGTCATCTCCATCGCTTACGTAAACCAACGATGGACCAGCCAGGAAACGAAAGAAAAACCGAAAATTTAAAATTAAAAAATAACTTTATGTAACTTTTATCCGCCTTAAAACGAAGTATTGGGAGATACTATTCCATAATGAAAATCAATCATCAAATCATCTCCCAACTTCGTACACTCAACACCATCCTCGGTGAACTCAAGGAAGAAGAATTTATAGAAAAAGATTCTCTTCTTTGCGGGAGCTCCATCGGCCAACATGTAAGGCATACATTGGAATTCATTGAATGTTTGATGAATTCCAAAGAAGGAGAATTTTTTTCTTACGACGATCGTAAAAGAAATCCGACTTTGGAATCATCTCTTACTTTTGCCAGAGAAGTTCTGGAAAAAACGGAACTTGACTTGGCCGATTATATCCCTCCCCGGAAAATCCGGCTCAAACATATCTTAAATGAAACGGACAGTTTTATTACAGAAACAAACGGAGAAAGGGAATTGCTTTTTGTGCTCGATCATATGATCCATCACATGGCTCTCATTCGAATTGCAATGGAGAATAAATTTCATTGGATCCTTTTGCCTGCGGATTTCGGATACACTCCTTCCACGTTGATCGCAAGATCCATTCCAAGCTAATTTTTTATGTTGGATTTTTTTCTGATGATCGGGGGTACGTTTGTCTCCGAAGATTTAACCTGTATCACCGGAGGAATCTTAGCAAAAGAAGGAAAAGAAAATTTAACTTTAGTTATATTTTCATGTACGATCGGAATTTATCTGGGAGATGCGATCCTGTTTTTCATGGGAAAATTCTGTCACCGATTTCTACTTTCCTTCTCCAAATGGAGATCCATAGTGAATTCGGAAACAATCCGATCCTACCGGACAAAATTGGACGATAACTTCGGACTCACTATCTTTCTATGTCGGTTTTTACCAGGAACCAGACTCCCCGTCTATGTATTCGCCGGGATTGCAGGTAAAAGGGTTTTTGCATTCCTGGTTTATAGTTTTTTTGCGGCCATAGTTTGGACACCTTTACTCATCCTATCGGCGTATTACTTTGGCAAGGCGATCGAAGTGTTTTTTCATTCGGGTTATTTTTACTTTTCCATACTCGTAGCTGTTCTTTCTTTCTATTCGATCTATCGTTTGGCCTTATCGGTTCTTATCAAAGAGAAAAGGAACGAATTGATTTTATCTTTAAAAAAATGGCTGCGATTGGAATTTTGGCCGGCTTGGATTTTTTATATTCCGTTGGTTCCTTATGCCGGTTTTCTAACGATTCGTTACTTAGGTTTTCGTTATATCACGGCTTCCAATCCGGGGATTTTCGCAGGTGGGATCGCAGGTGAATCCAAATCGGAAATTCTATCGAATCTGCCTGCCGATGTCATTTCCAAATTCAGACTTCTTCCGCCAAACATAGATTATAATGAAGAATTGATTCGAAAGTACATGTCGGATCTACAAATTCAATTTCCGATCATCATCAAACCTGATATAGGAGAAAGAGGGGCGGGAGTTTATTTAGTTCATTCCGTACGGGAAACCTTGGATGTTTTAAAAACAAAAGTGACTTTCCTTTTACAGGAATATCACCCGGGTCCTTGGGAAGCAGGAATTTTTTATTACCGATTTCCCGATGAAAAAAGAGGCCATATTCTTTCCATTACGGATAAAGTTTTTCCTGTTCTCTCGGGGGACGGTAAAAAGAATTTAAAAGAGCTAATCGAAACTCACGAAAGATTTCAATTTCAAAAGAAAACTTATTTTCAGATTCTAAATGGGAAATTGGATCGGGTTCCCGCCTTGGGGGAAAAGGTAAAACTGGGATTTGCAGGCAATCACATACAAGGATGTATGTTTAAAGACGGATCCCATTTGATTACGGACAAACTGGAAGAAAAAATAGACGAAATTTCCAAACAATTCAAAGGATTTTATTTCGGAAGATATGACATTCGTTATTCGGACGAAGAATTACTCAAGGCAGGGAAAAATTTCAAAATCATCGAGCTGAATGGGGCAATGAGCGAATCCACAAACTTATACGATCCCGATTTTTCCATTCGCAGATCTTATCAGTATTTATTCAAACAATGGTCGATTCTTTTTAGGATAGGATATCAAAATTATAAATCAGGAAATCCGATGATTACTTGGTACGAGCTGTATAGAATTTTAAAAGATCACACTCAATACAAAAAAGGTATTAGCTCCGTGACAAAACTTTCCGTTTGAATCATTAGAAATATTGTTTTAAAATAGGAATATTCTTTCTCTCGACATACACCAAGTATACGGATGAGATCAGAACGATGCAAGCCAGACCGAATAAAACTCCGTAATCCCCCATCACTTCCACTCCGAGAAAGATCAAATGGGAAAGAATCGCTCCACTGATGATATTGAGAGAAATTAATGCACCTAACCAGACAAAGGAAGGGATCAGGAGCAATACGGCTGCAAGCAATTCAACTCCTGCGGAAACATATCTACCCCAAGGCTCCATGCCCAAGGTTGTAAAAATATAAACGGATTCTTCCGCACCTGTAAATTTAAAATAAAGAGTCTGGCCAAGTATAATAGCTGCTATAAATCGTGCGGAATGGAAAATGATTTTCTGCGATTTTGTCATTTTGAATTTACCATTAATATTTTATCTTTGACTAACTTCTCTTGGGTCCAGGGAACAAAATGATTTTCACCTTCCAACTCTATACTTTCGAATCGAAGGGGGTTTATTTTTTTTCTCATATACTTAACATTCTCAAACGGAACGAGAAAATCGTTCTTTCCATGAATGCTAATGACGGGAAAATCAATAAATTTCCAAATACCATCCCAATCAGTCAGTTGCCATTTTAGTGGTATCATCTCATCATTGCTATTGATTATTTCCTTCGGTAGGAAAATTTTAACGAAAAAATAAGTAGCCCACCGATTATACCACCTTACTTCCTCTAGTTGGGAGTCCATCGGTGCGGATAGTAGAAAGAGAGCATCCTTTTTATAAGAAATATCAATAGCGATTTTAGCGGCAATCGGCCCACCGTAAGAATGACCGACTAAGATCAGCTTCGGCAGATCGGAAACGAATTCGTCTTTCAAAAAACGATCAATGGCAATACGAATGAGTCTTGCTTGCAATTGCAAATCGGCAACAGGAGATTCTATTCCCGAAAGGCCAAAACCGGGACGATCCAAAGATAAGATACAGAAAGTATTTCGAAGATCTTTATCTTTCAAATAGAAAATATAATCACTCCAACCACCGGGAGAACCATGGATAAAAATTAAAATTTTATTTTTATTCTTAAGACAACCGCTTGTTACAAGAAAGATCTTTCTATCTTCCGCCGTGATATGGAACTCTTTTACATCCGGAATCTCCGATTTCAGTTTCGATAAAGACTTTTGGGGATCCGAACTGCAATTGAAACAAACGGAAAAAATAAAAATCATACAGATCCAAAATAAATTTTTATTTTTTCCTGTAAGACTTGTTACTAACACAAAATCCTATTTTTAAGAGTTCTGAATCCGCAAATACATTTCTTTGAATTTTGAATTCGGTTTCAATGGATCTCTTGGATCGGCAAGACCTTCTTTCAAACCTTTCACCAAATACATATCGATCTCTCCTTTGTTTTTGGCAGTCACCTTTCCTCTATGTTCGCATTCAAAAAAATCTTTAACTTGTTCATAAGTCGCAAGAGAAATATTCACCTCTCCTACAATCCCCGAACTTTCTAAACGGCTTGCGGTATTTACACTATCACCCCAAATATCGTAAGCGAATTTTTCCGTGCCTATCACCCCGGCAACGGCAGCACCGGAATGAATCCCAAGTCTCAGTTCCCAAAAAGATTGATTTTTCAATAATTTAATTTCTTTTTCATCGTTCATGTATCTTTGGAATTCAAGACCACATAACACGGCATCAATGGGGTGCGTTTTGTTCTGTACCGGCAATCCACCTGCCGCCATATACGCATCACCGATGGTTTTGATCTTTTCCATATTATGATTTTTAATAATGGAATCGAAACTTCGGAAGAAACGATCCAGCTCACTCAATAATTCTTCAGGACTCATCTTTTCCGCGACTTTCGTAAATCCTGCCATATCCGTAAAAAGAATGGAGATACTTTCGTAACGCACCGGGGCAACCGATTGATTTTTTTTCAATTCCTCCGCAATGGATCCGGGAAGTATGTTGAGCAAAAGAGAATCCGATTTTTTCCTTTCTATATTCAGGTTTCTACTTAAGATGAAAATAAGTATTCCTGTTAGTATTTGCACGAATATATAATTTCCACCCGCATCCAAATACCTTTCCGTATCATTCGGATAAAATGTTACAAGATCTCTTCTGTAATACTCTACAGTGTATAGAGAAGCGGTAAAACCTATATAAACCAAATATAAAACCCAAACACGATGATCCCGCAACAGTATCATCGCGATCACGAGTGCCGGTATGAAATAATAATGATTTCCTCCGAGAGAACCGCCGTTATAAAACCACATTGCGGACAGATATGTCAGGATCGTAATATTAAAAGGCCAAAATAAAGAATAATATAAATTCTTTACCCGAGCCAGAATGTACATTCCGAACATCAGAAGTCCGGATGTTAAATTTAGGATAAAAATAACTTCGAAATTGGGCAAATAAAAGGAGCCTAATGCCCCGAATATATTTAGAAATGCATTTACCAAAGAAACAGTATTGAAGAGACGATGTTCCAGGGAGTTGTGTCTGGGATCACCAAATAACAAATAAACGAAGGACAGAAAGGTCTCTTTCATAATGACTCATTTTCGAAAGGAAAGAGAAACTAAGCAATAAATAATTTAGCGATAGAGTTGGTTTTGCTTTACTAAAAAAGAAAAGAGAACCATAAGGAATAAAGGATGTAGTCCTTTTTTCTATACAATGGGAAACATATCAGGCGATTTCAATGTCAAAGTAGATGAATTGAAAAATAGCAAAAACATGACCGTCTAATGTCTATTTTACTATCATTCGAAAACAGAAAGATTATATCGGAAAAATTTATTCGCAAGGCCCTACCTAAAACAATGAAACGTAAAAAAATTTTCGCAATTTCCGGCAGTACCCGTTCCCAATCTTCGAATGAATCCATTCTTAAAACCATTTCGAAAATGAATTCGGATCGACTGGAAGTGAGCATCTTCAAACAACTTACCGACCTTCCCCATTTCAATCCGGATTTGGATAAAGACAATCCTCCCGAAGTCATTCGAAATTTCAGAAACTCCATCCAAGAGTCGGATGGAGTTATTATCTGTACTCCGGAATATATTTTCAGTTTGCCCGCCGCCTTAAAAAATGCAATCGAGTGGATGGTATCTACTACCGTTTTTACGGACAAACCCACAGCTTTTATCATCGCTTCGGGTCTTGGAGAAAGAAGTTTTGAATCTTTAACAGTGATTATGGATACATTGCAGGCAAAGATTAACGATAGAACCAGATTGTTATTGAAAGGTTCCCGAAGTTCCATCGATGAAAACGGTTATCTGTCCGATCCTTCGGCAATCGGAGAGATTGAAAAATTGGTCCGTGAATTGGAACACATGATGGAATGAATACGATAGACGATAAGACCTCTTTAGCTGGTTGACAGGAATCCAGCAAATGCAACAATGTTGCAAATGAAGAATTCAGAAAAAACCTGGGATGTAATCATCGTCGGAGGAAGTTTCGCCGGATTAGCTGCGGCACTTGCACTGGGAAGAGCGATTAGGAATGTGCTCGTAATTGACGATAGCAAGCCATGCAACGCAAACACACCTCACGCGCATAATCTTTTGACTCACGATGGAAAACCTCCTTTCGAAATCAAACGACTTGCAAAGGCGGAATTATCAAACTACTCAACCGTTCAATTTTTAGATTCCAAAGCCATCAAAATATCTCAATCGAATCCTCATTTCGAAGTCAAAGTCGAAAGCGGAGAGATTCATTTTGCAAAAAAAATAATATTTGCAACAGGCGTAACAGATGTTATGCCAAATATTCCCGGCTTTAAAGAATCCTGGGGTATTTCAGTATTTCATTGCCCTTATTGTCATGGCTACGAAGTGAGAGATCAAAAATTAGGAGTCTTTGCCAACGGAGATATAGGTTATGAGTCGGTCAAACTGATCAGCCAATGGTCCAAAAACCTGACTTTATTTACAAACGGGCCGTCTTCTCTTTCCAAAGAACAAACCTTGAAATTGAAAGAAAAGGAAATTAAAATCATCGAGACTGAAATTTCCTCAATAGAAAATAACAATGGTTATCTTACTGAAATTCTATTGAAAGACGGAAAAGCAGAACCCCTGAATGCATTGATGGCCCGCGTTCCTTTCGTACAACATTCCCATCTTCCTTTGGATCTGGGAGTTGAGTTGGATGAAATGGGTTATATCAAAGTGGACGGTTTCAATAAAACAAATTTGAAAGGGGTTTATGCCACGGGGGACAGTACGACCATGCTTCGAAGTTTAGCCGCTGCCATTGCATCGGGAACGTTATCAGGAGCCATGATCAACAAAGAATTGATCGGAGATGATTTTTGAATTTCTGAAAACCGGGAAAAGTCGGATATGAGGTCTGATAAAAATATTGAACTGAAATGTTAATTTATTTAGGATCGTATGGAGACGATCCTTCCCAACTTACACATGTACACTCCGAAACCATTCGCCATCACCGACCAAAGTATCATCAATCAAATCATTTATGACAATAGTTTCGCCACACTGGTTTCAGGTACGGAAGGTTCGCTTGTTGCAACACACATCCCTCTGCTTTTAAACCCTTCCGAACAAGTTTTATTCGGACATATTGCACGCCAAAATCCGCAAGGAGAAGTTTTGGATGACCGTGACATTCTCGCGATTTTCCAAGGCCCGCATGCTTATATTTCTCCCAGTTGGTATGAAACGAATAAATCCGTTCCTACTTGGAATTATCTGAGCGTCCATGTTTACGGTAAGGCCAGCCTTGTTCGAAATGAAGAAGAGCTGAGAAAATCTTTGGATGAATTGATCCTGAAATATGAAGGCGAAAACAGTCCCTTCTTTCTCAGGAATATGGACGAAAAATACATCAATGCTTTGATAGGTGGAATCATCGGTATCAAAATCAAGATCACAAAGATAGAAGCGACCGCGAAACTAAGTCAAAATCATAGCCTGGAAAGAAAAAACTTGGTCATTCAAGAGTTAGAAAAACAAAAAGACCAAAATGCAAACGAAATCGCCAAATGGATGAGGGAAAATCTAAATGCCTAAACATAAAAAATTTCAATCGAACAACTATATTCAGTTTTCATTATATTTGTTACTACTTATTCTTAACTCCTCTATCCTACCTTGTGATAAGTTTAAGGATTTTTCCCTTCCTCCGAAGGATGAATCCGATAAAGACAAATCATTTCTGGAATTCAAAACCAAACTCATACAAGCAGTTCAAAAGAAAGATGCGGAATTTCTAAAATCGATTACCGACAAAGACATCAAATTCAGCTTCGGAGAAGAGTCCGGTAAAAAACGATTTTTGGAGTCTTGGGATTTGGATAAAAATCCGAAAGATTCAAACATCTGGTCTAGTTTGGAAAACACATTCAAGTTGGGATTTTCCAAAGACAAGGATGGTTTCTCCGCTCCCTACTTATTCAATCATTTCCCTGAGGAATACGATGCATTCAGTTATTCCCTCATCAGTGGAACGAATGTGAATGTCCGCGCGGAGGCTTCGATCAAATCGAAAGTGGTTACAAAACTAAGCCATAAAATCGTATTTTTAGACAGAGATTCAAACGAAAACGAAGCGGAAGGTTCCAAAGACGAATGCATCTGGCAGAAGGTCTGTCTGGCGAATGGAGAAACCGGTTTTGTGTGCGATCAATATTTGCGAAGCCCAGTGGACTACAGAGCGATTTTTGCGAAGAAGAACAACAAATGGTCAATGGTAGTTTTCATCGCAGGGGACTAAAAATACTTCTCCAAAGATCGTATTTTAGGCTTTTTTCGGCAGATTCGAAATATTCCATTTCGGTTTCATTTGTAACCGTATTGTCAAGACGTAACAGTAATGTAATAATTTTGTAACAATAACAGGCTACATTTCATCTATATCCCCATAAACCTGAGAATTTTTATGGGGCACTCAGAAGAATGTAACCTAAATGAAAAACTTTATCTCAAAACAGACTTCATTTGCACTATTAGTAATTTCAATTTTGCAAATTCATTCCCTACTTGCGGAAGAAACCGGCAAACAAACCAAAGACGAAAATCCTCCCGCCAGGATCAAAGAACTCTATATCGATGAAACAACCGGACAACTTTTTTCCACACCGGGCGCGAACAGAAGAAAGGTTGTTTTGGAAAACCAAGATTACTACACTGTAAAAGTTCCCGAACCTACAAGTGGATTTGCCAATCGCCCGGAAGAACCGGTAAACGAAAAATTAACAATTTCCGGCCGGGTCCAGTTCCGGGGAATCACGGGCCAATCCGGTTCCGTTTATGCCAACGGAAGAGATGACTACAGTGCGGTGGATTGGAACTTCAGACGACTTCGTTTGGGATTTATCTATGAAGGAAATAAATGGTGGGGCGGTTTTGCCAACCTCCGATTGGAAAATGCGATGAGCAATTCCTTCCTTAGAGTCACCAAAGATTCCGCGAGCGGAAATGTAAAAGATGTAAGTCTTGCGAGTTCCAGAGGGATCATTCAAGAAGCAGGGATTTGGTTGAACATTCCTTTTATGAAAACCCGTGTTACATTCGGAACGGTACATGTTCCTTTTCAAAGGGAATACATAATGACCTCTGCCAACCTAACAAATGTTGAACGATCAATGTCTACTTTGGCTTTACCCCAATTTGATACGGGAATCAGTGTGACTTCGCATCTATTGAAACCGATCAATGAAAAATGGGAACGTCTTTTGACAGGACATTTTATGGTGGGAAACGGCCATGGCGGGCCGGGAGATTACGGCTACGGAAGAAGAGTGGACTTGGCAGACGAAAGACCGAATGCACCGAAGCTTCTTTCTCCCGCTTATTACGGAAGATTGCAATGGAATCCTTTGGGAGGATTGGAAAAAGACGGAAAGGATTTGGGTTGGATTGAAGGAGAAGAAATTTTCCAAAGAGATACAAAACTTTCCATAGGAACTGCATTTGCAAGTATGCAAAATGTAAAAGTACCTTCCCCGTTTAACCCTGATTATTACCCTGCAGGAATGGCTCAACCCAGTTTGCTTGCCTACCAAACAACAAGAGACGGAGGAGATCCTGGAACAGCATACGGCGATCAAACCTTAAATAAAACCAGTCCTTCCAGACCGAAATTGGGTATGGTTGCACATACTTATGATTTTACTTTTACCACTCACGGTTTTTATACAAACGGTGCGTATTCCGTTTTTACAGGCTCGGCGGCTCCTCAACATGAAAAAGGTTATCAATTCACATTCGGATATGTGATTCCGTTAGGTGGTGGAAAGTTCATCATGCCGATCACCCGTTTTGACTATTTCCAAGCGGATCTCAATTGGAATAAAAACCTGGAACCAGGAGAAGCGTTTCGTTCCTATTGGGTGGGCTTGAATCTATTCGGAGACAAACACGTATTCAAAGCCCAAATCTTTTATCAGGTATTCAACGATAAGTTGCATAAGACAGCAATCACCGGTGAATCCGTAGATATCCGGGACAATGTCGTTTATTTCCAACTTCAGGCGAATTTCTGGACGGGAACAATGACTCCCGACCGTTTTTCCCGATTGGAATAAAATGCGAGTGATTTTATTCTCTTAAAAATTTCATGGTGTCTCCGAGCAGGAGACCGATTTGAAGGCGCAACTGAATCAATTCATAATGGTTTTGGATTTGGTTGCGCATAACATCACGAATACGTCTATCTACCGTTTGCAATTCAACAATGGACGCTGAGCCGGTTTTATAAGATTTTTCCATAATTTGAAAGTTCTCTTCCGCGGTTCTTTTACTCTCCAAAGAAATATCATTCAATTCGACCAAATTATTATGTTGTTGAATCAACTCGAATAAATACAATCCTGTGTTCTCTCTTAAGAACTGAGATTGGGACTTGGCGAGTTTGATCTCAATCTTCGATTTATCAAATTCGTTTTTCGATAGAAAGCGGTTAAACAAAGGAATTCTTACTCCGAAATTTGCTCCCGCCGAAGAAAATGGATCGGGGTTATTTGCATAAAGCGAATAATCTCCCCTGGAATAATCATAAACATAATTCGGTTGGGTCCAACTTCCGCTAATTCCATAAATTGTCTGTTTGGTGCTGTTTTCATACAAATTTACGAAAAAATCAGGGACCCAAAGCTCGTTGAACCGGACTTGTTTTTGTACTTCGAGAATTTTGACTTGGTTGATGGATAGAACGATATCGAAATTGATTTCGCTTAGATTTTTTTCATATTCCTTAAGAGTTTCTTCCAGAGGCAATGCTTTGAACTCTCTGGCAGGAATCGGTCTCAAAGAAACGTTTTTCAATAAAAATTTTCTGCGGAAGACGGACTGGCTTTTTTGTTGATCTAACTTTGACTTAATGGCATTGTACTTATAAAACAAAAAATCCACTTTCGAGTTTTGAGCCACCATATAGGACTCGATGCCTTGTTTGTATAATTTTTGAATTGTTTGGTATTGTTTCTCGGCATCTTCTTCGTTGGAAAAATCATAATCGAAAAAAGCGAGTAGTTTCAAAGTTTCCGCGTATTGAAATGCCTGGTCGAATAATTCTTTTTGAAAGAGAGCTCTGTATTCCAAAAGCAATCTTTCGTATTCCAATTCCATGATCAGGTTTGTTAAAACGACATTACCTTGTTCCTGGAAGCTCCAGTTCAAATTTAAGGAGCGGGACCAACCTTTGCGATCGAAACCTTCCGAAGGAAGTTTTTCAAAAAAGGGAGCGTATTCAAAATTCAGAGAGGGAAGATAACGGAGGTTTCTGGTATCCATATCAACCTGTTTTCTCTGGATTTCCATCTCTTTCAGTTTCAGTTCATAAGACTTTTCACCGACTAATTTTGGTAAGTTGAAAAAATCAATAGCATCTCCCCTTACTTCCGCAACCAAAGCAAAAAACAAAAGGTAGAAAATCTGTCTTAACCGATAACTCACTATTTAAATTATCGGATAGCCTCCTGTCTGGAATGAAGCAAATGATAGATTCCATTCCCTTGCAACAGGTCAGTATGTGTGCCGCTTTCTTCGATTTTGCCGGCTTCCGCTACGAAAATTTTATCGTAACTGCGGATCGTATCCAATCTGTGGGCAACCACAATGATGGTTTTGTCTTTGAACACCCGGTGCAAATTGTTTAGAATCTTCTCCTCTGTTTCCCTGTCCATCGCCGACGTGGGTTCGTCCAAAACCAACAAAGAAGGTTTCTGTAAAAAGATTCTGGCTAGTGCCAATCTCTGTTTCTGGCCTCCGGAAAGAATCATCCCTTTCTCGGATAATTCAGTATCATATCCTAGAGGAAGTTTGCTTATGTCCTCGTGAATGAGAGCGAGTTTCGCAGCTTCCACTACTTCGAAAAGAGTGGCTTCGGGTCTTCCCAAGCTGATATTGTCCCGGATGGTTCCCGTTAGAACCGGGTTTTCCTGAAACAAGACTCCCATTTTTGAACGATAAGAAGGAGTCCAGATCTCTGATAGTAAAACACCATCCAACAATATTTCTCCTTGCGAAGGTTCATACAAACCCAAAAGCAATTTAAGAATCGTGGATTTACCACTCCCGCTTCTGCCGACAAACGCGTATTTGCCGCCCGTTTCCAAGACGAAATCGGCTCCGTTCAAACCGAATCCCGATTTGGAAGACCTGTAATTAAAATGAACATTCCTAAATTCAACTAACCCTTGTATATCGGGAATCTCTATTCTACTGATCCGCATGTCTGGAGAATACTCAGATTCCATCCCGTCCCATTCTTTCAAACGTCGCCAGGAAAGATTCGCTCTTTGGTAACGATAGCCGTCTTCTGCCAGAGTCATCATGGGGGAACGTACGTAAGAGATAAGGCCCAAGATCGCAAATAAGGTTCCCAAAGTGATTTGATCGGAAAATATCTGATAAGTACCGAATAACAATACGCAGATGTTGGTTAGTAATCGAAAGGATTCGGAACTGGTCTCCAAAATACTGTTATAAAACATCCTGTTGCTTTCGGAGTTCAGTTGTGCGGTGAGTTTTTTTTCAAAATCCCATCTTTGGACGGAGACAGCGCCCAAGTTTTTAACGGTTTCGTTTCCATTGATAGTTTCTATAAAATAGCTGAGAGTTTCGGAACTCCGCAGAGATTCTCTTTTCGTTTCCCTGGCTAGAATAGGATGCAATTTATAAACCAGGATCATCTCCGGTATCAGAAAAAAAAGAATGGTTCCGAGAAGTATCGGCGACAAAAAGAAAAACAACATAAATACGAATACTCCGAACACCCAGTCCAAAACTTTGATGGAACTTTGTTCGGAAAAGTATCTGGTGATCCCTTCGATCTCCTCCCATCTCTGCAAGATCTCTCCTTTTTTATGTTTTTCAAAAAAAGACAAAGGAAGTGATAATAATTTTTCCAAAAACCGAATAACAATAGTTTGATTTACTTTGCTGGTGGAATAAAACAAAACATTTGTTCTTAAATAAGATAAATAGATCTGAGATAGACTGAGTAAAGTCACAGCGACAAGAACAGGAATGAAATATTCCCTGCTTTCTTGTAATAAAACACTATCGATCAGATAGAGATTCACCAGAGGCAGACAAATCTCAAGAGACTTGATTAAAAAACTGGCAACTATTCCGGAAAATAAAAAAGAAAACGTAGATCTGAAATAAACAGCTAATCCCGGGAAGGTGGGGAAAGAATCCATAAAATTCCGCTTGGGTTTTGTTTTTGGAACAAAAACGACTCCAAGCCTTCCCGCTTTCGCTTCCCATTCCGTCTTGGAAACTTCTCTGATTCCAAAACGAGGATCCGCGATCTTCACCCCATAAGAAGAAAAAGTAATCACAACTACATACTGATTTCCTTCCCAACGAACAATCCAAACTCGATTTTTTAAATCCCTTTCGTATCTTCTTCTATTCACCACATAACAAGAACCATCCGTTCTTTCGAAACTTTCTTTCCAGGATGCGGTTGTGACTTCACCGTCCAAATTGGGGAAATTGGAATCTAAAATATGATGGGCGCTTCGAAACCCCCAAAACGACAAAATCATCTTTCTGCATGCGTTTGCAGTTTCATCCGAAGATTCTTCCAAAATAAAAGGAAACGAACGAAGCCAAGATTGTTCGGGAGAAAAGGAAGGCGTGGGCAAAAAAGGAATAGAATCCTCTTCTTCCCGCAAATCTTCTTCCGGACCTTCCTGAGAATCCGAACTCGCTTGATTCCATTTCCTTTCCGCGACAACACTTCTCAAGGTAGTGTAAAGACTTTCCGATTTTTTAAAAAAGATTTCCGCGTCTTTGGCAAGTAATTCGTAAACAATACTATCCTCACTCGCCGTGACAGTGGCATTTCTTACTTTTTTCTCGATAACCCCCATCTCGCCCAGAACCGAACCTGCTTCCACAAAAGAAGAATAATCATCACTCCAACTGGATTTTGTTATACGGAACTTGCCGGATTGTATGAAAAACAGAGAAGAAGATTTACTTCCCTCGCGGATCAGCACTTTGCCTTTACCGATTTCTCTTTTAATCAATAACCCGGACAATTCGATGATTTCATGTTTGGAAAGCTTACGAAAATAGGGATGAATGCGAAGTTCGTCTCTTAGGCGGATTTCCTGAACGAATCGATTCCAAATTTCCTTTCGTTTGGGATTTGATTGGAAAAAATAAAGAAAAGTCTTTTGCGATAGTATCAGTAATTTTGAATTTTCCTCCGCAAAATAGGAATTTTTATTCAATACATTTAATCCAAGTTCTGCGATTCCGTAAATCTGCCCTTCGCCGATCGTTTTGACCAATAGATTATTTTCACCGATTGTCAATCGCACCTGAAGGCTGCCTGTCTCTACATAAACCAATTTCGTTTTGTTTTCTTCATCTTCTTTAAGAGATTCCGATTCTGAGAGAGAAGTAGTTTCCCAAAGCTTAAAAAACGCCCTTTGTTCCGAATCCGACAAAAATCGAATCGGATCTTCGTTGGAAAGAGAAAAAGGCAAGTCGTTTGTAATCTGTTTGGACTTCATTTGTCTTTTGGAAGATTTGATTTTCGAAATAGAACTTGGAAGATCCGTTTTCTACTTGTGATGATATCCGCTTCCACTTTAAGCCCGGGGAACAATTTAAAAACTTTACCGTCTTTCTTTAAATCCTGGTCACTGATGCTAAGTACTACGGAAAAAGTATCTTTCTCCTTTACGTTAGGAACGATTTGTTCCACTTTACCACCTAACACTCCGAAGTCGTTCTGATGAAATGCATGTATCTTGATCACGGCGTCCATTCCCACCAGGATCAAACCGATATCTTTGTTTCGGATCTCCACAAACGCTTCCAAAGGTTGACCTTCTTCGATCAATTCTGCAATGGTTTGACCTCTTGTTACATTTTGTCCGATGTTATTGACCAGGAGAGCGCCTACAAATCCCGAAAAAGGCATTCTAAGTACGGCATTGTCTACTCTCTCCTTTTTAAGACGAGTGTCTCCCCTGAGACTGGAAATCGTATTTTGCTCTTTTTGGATTTCGTCTTTTAAGTTTCCGAATTCTTCATTGAACTCCAATAGGCTCTGATCATATAAGAATTTAGCACCGATTCCGTTTTTGAAATCCATATATGCTTTTTTAAGAGAAACGAATTTACTCAAAACCAGACCGGATAACTCAGAACCGGGATTTGATTCCAAATTGAATTCCAGATTTTTTAAAATCTTTTCCGCTTCTTTCCGGTTACGGATCAGTTTTTGTAACCGCTTCTCTTCATAACCTAACGTATTTGAATCCTTGGAAAGTTCTATCTGTTGTTCTGAAAATTCCAATTCCAGAATGGGATCACCTTTCTTCAAAAAATCTCCCGGCTTCGCATATATCGACGTAACAGTTCCCGTTTCCAATGCTTCCGACACGAAATAATTTCCCTTAGGCCTTAGTATCCCTTGCGAAGGAATGATCACATCCACTTTTGCCACAAAAAGAAAAATCAAAAATACAAAAAAGAAACCAAACAAAAGTAAGATGCCTTTTCTGTCCCAATCCGGGGCTGGATGTTTTAATAATTCATCGTAATAAGATGAGGAATGAGCTTGTTCCCAGTTGGAGTCCGTTTCTTTTAAGTTCTTAAACCGTTTCAAATTCATTGTATGACCCCTCACTGGAAGGAAATAAGTGATAATAAAAACCTTTTGCAGAAATCAATTCCGAATGAGTTCCCATCTCTACGATTTTTCCCTGATCCATCACTATAATCCGATCGGCACCAACTGTAGAATGAAGTCTATGCGATACTTGTACAACCGTTCGATCTCGAAACATATTTTCCCATTGGTTTTGAACATAGGCTTCCGATTCCGCATCGAGAGCGGATGTGGGTTCGTCCAAAAATAAGATGCTAGGATTGGTAACAAGTGCGCGCGCGATGGCAATCCTTTGTTTTTGTCCTCCGGATAATCCAATCCCACCTTCTCCCAGTTTGGTGTCATAACCAAAAGGAAGTCTTTCTACAAAACTATCCACCGCGGCAAGTTTGGCCCCTGCATACATAGCTTCTTTGGAAAGGGACGGATTTTTTTTGCATAAATTTTCCGCGATGGTTCCGGAAAATAAAACGGGCTGTTGTTCCACCGCACCAAATTGAATTCTTACTTCTTCCGGATCAAGTGTGGACAAATCGAAAGAATCCACGAACACTCTTCCTTCCGATGGAGACAAGGTTCCCATCATCAAACGAAGCAATGTGGATTTGCCGCATCCGCTTCTTCCTACGATAGCGACTTTTTCCCCCGCCTGAATTTCCAAGTTTATATTTTGAACGATATTTTTAGTATCCTTCGAATATTTAAAACTAACATTCTCAAGGCGGATTTTACCTTGAAGTCTGGGCAATTCTCCGAAAGGCCTTTGGCTTGCCGATTCTCCTGGCATTGAGTAAATATCCATTACCCTTTTCCTGGAAGAACGAAGTTCCAACATGTCTTCATACAATCTGCAGATCCTTAAAATCGGTTCTACCAAAAGTCCGAAGAGAACCTGAAACCCGAGAAAAGTACCAAGTGTTATCTTATCTTCCAAGACCGAATTGATTCCAATGGCAATCACGGCAAGCATTCCCACTTGTTCGAAAAACTTACCGGAGAATTTAAGTAGGCTGGCTCTTTTGGCTGCTTTCAGTTCCGTTAGTATCGTTCTGGAAATTTCGTTCATTCCTTTTTGTAAGAACATCGTTTCTTGAGTAGATACTTTGATGATCGAGATTCCTCCAATAACGGATAATAAAAAAGAAACCGTTTTTTTTCTGGATTCGAACGTATGTTCCGACAATTGACGAATGCGCCCCGAGACACGAACAACTAACAAAGCATAAATGACAAGGAAAGAAAGTCCGTATATCGTAAGGCTGAATTCGTTGATAAGTAAAACCAATAAAAATACGGGAAGAACGATCAAATCGAGTAAAACCGAAACTCCAGAACGGGAGATGATTTCCAATATCCTTTGATTTTCCTTAAGCCTTTGGGTATAATCACTCGCTTCAAATCTGCGGAACTCGGGAAGAGAAAGTCGGAGAATGTGTTGGAAAAACCGAACCAGGAAAGTATATTCCAAACTTTGCATGATTCCGATCATGAGCAAATTCCGGAAAAGGGAAAACAATCCTTGGAATACGATGGAAATACCCACTCCCAAAAACAATGTCAGTAAAAAATTCCGATCGGAAAAAACCAAAACCCGATCGATCACTTCTCTTAAAAAATAAGGAAAAGACAATGCAAGAACGGCAGATATAACAGTTGTTCCGAGAATCCAATTTAATTCGGAACGATGTGGCCGAAACAAAGCTCTCAATTCCCGAACAAAACTGAACAAACCCGTATCCGCCGTCATAGCGGGAGGAGAAGGCACAAATTGCAAAATGATTCCGTCCCAGGAAGATAAAAAGGATTTCATATCCATTTCGATAATCCCTTTTAAAGGATGGGATAACAAGGCAGCATTGGCGGTTAAGTCCCATGCATACAATGCACACGGTAGGTTTTCCTCATCGGTAACAAAAACAGGAAAACTAACATCAGTTAACTGGCTAGGTTTGATGCGAAGCTCTTTGGTTAGAAATCCCATCTTTTCCAATTCGATGGCAAGTTCGAAAATGCCCGGAATTCGGTTTCTGGAAAGCTCGTTTTTAATTCTGATTTTCCAATTGGCAGGAAGAGGTTTGTCGAAATTCCTAAGCGCTATTTCCGAACAAACAAGTCCCACAAGTGTCGGTTTATCCGTTGTTACTTGGTCTATCGTGATTTTACGGATTCCCTTTCCCAATTCATACCTTTTGGATTCGAAAGGCCGAAGAATATTTTCTTCTTTTTCCTTAGACTTATAAGTAGAGTACCTGAGCAAACGGGATTGGACCACTTCCTCCAATTTATGGCCTTTCTCATCGCCTAATAATTTATGAAGAGATTCACCTGGCACCCGATAGACGACTGAATCTTCCGCACTGATCGCACTCGCAAGCCTCGGCCCATGACTAAAGATAGCAATCTCTCCCAGTATATCGCCCGCTTTTAAGATGGAGATTAGTTTCTTAGGATTTTCCGTTCGGATATGAATTTTTCCGGATCGGATGATATAAGCGGAATTCCCCTCATCTCCTTCCTGAAATAAAAACTCTCCCGCATCAATCTTTACAGTTTCAATCGTTTTCAGAAAAGAGCGGACTTCATCGGGAGATAGTTCCGAAAAGAAACTCAGTTTGCGAACAGAATGAAACTTTTCCTGTTCTTCTTCTCTATGTCTGGCTTTCTCGGCAATGCCGGGATATTTTTTTACCAAATCTAAAAATGTTTTAACCGGCAACAAAAGAAGAACCAATGGTTCCACTGCAAAGTGATCTTGTTTTGCGGGTATTCCCGTTAAAGTGATTCTTTCACCGAAGGACTCGCCTTTTTCCAAAAGGCCGGACTTATCTTCTTCCGTTTCCTCCGATGTAAGTCGGGAACCGATCCGTCCGTTTAGAACGAAGTGGACGAATTTAGGCATTTGCCCCGCTTTTAAAATGGTTTGTCCCGTTTTATAAAAACGGATTTCCAAGTCGGGATATAGATCGTCTAACTCTTGTTCATGTAATTCGGCAAATAAATAATTGTTTTTAAAAACTTGTCTTATATTCTCAGCATGACGGGAAATTTCCGGTTTCACACCTATTTCACCGCAATCAAAAGCATATTAGTAACGGGCCAGGACACAAGTTTAAGATCGGAAAGGGAATTTGCGGAAGTGGAAACAGTTTCCCAAATTTCAGATTTATTTTGATATCGATTTTCTATAATCCAAGGATTGCTATACGCCCGGGAAGAGTTTTGAATTTTAAATCCTACTTCTTCGAGAGAAGTTTTCCATTCGGAAAAAGACCAATAACAAAAAGATTCGTGCATCTCACTATCCCAATTGTCGGTATAATCTTTTTTAGAAAGATACTCGCAAGCATCCTTCAAGGAAAGAACGAGAAAGGATTTTTCTTCGATGGTTTTCAAAGTATATTTCAATTGATAGTTTTGTTCTTTTCTAAAATCCCTTTGAAAATGAAAAAATCGCGCATAAGTGGATAAAGAATCCAAATGTTTTTTCTTTTCTTCCTTTGAAGAGAACGATTTTGCATCCGTATCGGCAATTCCGTCTTTTTCATCCAACCAAAGATAAACTTCCTTTTCCTTGTCTTCCGGTCCTACAACGTCCCGGTTGATCCAAACACCACCTAAGGACAGTTCTTCGTAGCGGTTTTGTATGAAACTTAGTAAGTTTTTCCTTCCCGTATAAGATTCAATCTCATGAGTCAAAGAAGAAGTATGAATCGTTTTCATGGAGCTTTTCGGAAAAACAAGACCTGTGACCGCATTTTTCCTAAGGAAAAATACATTTGTATTTTGAAAGTCACCATTCTCTTTCCTTTGGTGACAAATGTCGTAAAGTTTACGGGCAATCTCCACTCCGTAAAAATCACTTTCCGCCAAACCCGATTCTTCCGTAGCCAGTTTGATCCAGGAACCGACGGCACAACCTATGTCGCCGATTCTGCCAGGGCGGATAAAATCCCTAGTTTCGTTAAACTTAAGTTCTGCGATCTCGTCCATTTCCCTTACATACGAGTTGTAATTCCTGGTTTCCGTAAGATCACCGTCTTCTCCCACAACCGCATCGGAAAACAAGAGTCGAACCTTTTCAACCACTCCGTATTCTTTCCACAAACGTTTGCTAGCCGGATGAACGTAATTGATGTATTCCAAATGTTTATCGATAGGACGATCATCTGAAACAATCCCTTCTATGATCTGCCACGGCAGTTTAGTCAGATATTCTTCTTTTTTGCCCGGAATCTTTTCCACAGGCAAAATACGAAACCCCAAATCCTCATATAACTTTACAACAGGTGTGGAACACAAGACGATCGTATTGTCGGAATTCAACCGAAGTAGTCCGTCCGTTTCGGCTTCGATTTTTTTAATCGTATATTGCCCGAAATGTTCCGAATGACCTACATCATCGATAGGAACCACGTAGGAAGAGTATCCCAGATCCGAAGAAAAATCCTGGATCATCATCGCCCTTTGGTAGAGAGGCAAAGGGTTTCTTCTTGTGGAATAATGATTGGCGGAGGTAACAGCAAATATAACTGCCGTTACCTTTTCTTTGACTTCCAAATCCTTTCCATATATGTCCACTGCTCCCCAAAGCCCTTCTTTTCCCAACATGGAAAGATACTCATGTTGAAATCTGGTAAGTAAGTGGTGTCTTCCAGGAAGCAGTAAATACATCAGGCTTTCGGATTTTCTAGAACGATTGCGATTCCCTGACCGCCTCCGATACAAAGCGATGCTACTCCGTATTTAACCCCTCTTCTTCGCATTTCAAGCGCTAATGTAAGAGTCACTCTGTTTCCCGATGCTCCGAGCGGATGTCCGATTGCAATCGCACCACCGTTTACGTTAGTGATCTTCGGGTCCAATCCCAATTCTTTTTGAACTGCAAGGTATTGCGCTGCAAATGCTTCGTTTACTTCAACCAGTCCGATGTCTTTCAAACCAAGGCCTGCTTTTTGCAAAGCGATGGGAATTGCTACGGCAGGACCGATTCCCATCTTGGCAGGATCACAACCGGCGAGTCCCCAACCTTTAACAATTGCTAGTGGTTCTTTGCCGAGTTTTTTTGCTTGGGTTAGAGATGTTACAACTACTGCGGATGCACCGTCATTGATTCCGGAAGCATTTCCTGCAGTCACGGTTCCGTCTTTTTTGAACGCCGGCTTCAAAGTGGAAAGTTTTGCGGCTCCTGCTTTTCCTCTTACAAATTCGTCTTTATCAAACACAACCGGAGTCTTTCCTCCGAGGGTGATCGGCAGGATCTCTTCTTTCAATGCGCCGCTCAGAGTAGCCGCTTCGGCTCTCTCTTGCGAAATCGCTGCCCATTCATCCTGTTCTTCACGGGAAATTTTGTACTGGTCGGATAGATTTTCCGCAGTCATTCCCATGGGAAGTTCCACATAAATATCGGTGAGACCTTGTGCCAAAGAATCTTCAAATTCTGCATTTCCATAACGCACTCCGAATCTGGCATTACGAACCACATAAGGCGCGTTACTCATTGATTCCACTCCACCGGCAAGAACCGTATGAGCTTCTCCGAGTAGGATTTTTTTTGCCGCTTGGATCACTGCTTCCATCCCTGAACCGCATAACCTATTCAAGGTGAGGGCGGGTGAGGAAACAGGAACCCCTGATTTCAAACCGATATGTCTTGCTAAATAAATTCCTTCTTTTCCCGTCGGGATTACGTTTCCGAAAATGGATTCTTCCACTGAAGCAGGGTCGATTCCCGCTCTTGAAAAAGCAGCTTTGGAAACTTCCACACCCAAATCCACTGCGCTAAAATCTTTGAGTGAGCCGCCGAAATTTCCGAATGCGGTTCTAGCCCCGTTTATAATACAAACTTGTTCCATGAAACCAAAAACTTAGAAATTTAGCGTATTGTCAGCTAAGAATTCAAATTTCACTTGAAACTCCAAACTTAACGTTTAGCCTTCCCTGCATGAACGAGGAACCTCTTTTCGGTTTGAGCACCGGCTTTTTATCCAAACAGATGACTGGGCTTGTCTCTACCATTCTTCGAAAAAAATATTCTATCCTTCCGGACAAACCGATTCCCTTAAGATCCGAAAATTCCCCCCTTTATCCGGGCCTCGGACTCATCGGCACCAATGGAAAATCCTCCGTAGAAACCGGTCTGATCGTCGGATCTATCCGAATGGGATACGGACATCATAGAATGGCTTTGTCCGTTTACTCTCACTCTCTCGCTAAGAAAATTCCCACGTATCTTCATGACTTACTTGCCATCGAATCGAACGAAGCAAAGGCCATTTCCGATATAGACAGTTCTTATAGTTATCTGAGCCGGCTTTCCACCGATCTGGGTGGTGCCGCAGAATGGGCATGGGGCCAGTTTCTAAAACAAGGAAATCTCACCTCACTCGAGTTATCCTGTTCTCTCGCGGATTCGTATAAAAATATAATGTCCTCCCTTCCCAAAGACAGTCCGGTCATTTCCACGCACCCTCTCAACGGACAGATCGCTGTGGCAGCCGGATTCAAAAAAGTCATCCACCTAATCTGTGATAACCATCCTCAGTATTATCTATTAGTTCCGGGTGCAATTAATTTGGTACAAAGCCCTTCTTCTTATATGAAATTCCTTGAAATGGGAGTTCCGAAGGAAAATCTTTCCGTTGCAGGTCATTGGGTTTCCGAAGATATCGCTAAAAATGCGATCGCAGATTCGGAAGCACGTATCAAAAGAATTACTTACAAAAGAAAAAGGCGGTTTTTGATTCCGATCGGTGGAGCAGGAGCGCAAAAAGGATACATCAAAGAACTTATCCATTTAACAAAGAATAAACTATTGGATAAGAAGTGTTATTTTTGGATCAACACCGGAGATCATAACAAAGTACTGAACAGTTTGGAATCTTATCTGAACTCGGAAAAAATACCTTATGAATCCATTTTAAATTGGGATGACTTGAAAAAATTCATCAGCACATCTTCTTTCAAAGAAGAGGAAAAAGATAAATTGCCCTCTGTCGTTCTATTTAATTTTTCCAATCATACGGAAGCATTTTCCGCTACGGAAAAGCTGATTCGATTGGCTGATGTTTTGGTAACAAAACCTTCCGAACTTGCATTTTATCCGATTCCAAAATTATTTATCAGAAGAGTAGGAGATCACGAAGCGGGTTCCGTATCCCGTTCTTTGGAATTGGGAGAAGGAACCGTGGAATGCAGAGAACCGGAACATGCCGCGGATCTGTTGGGAATCTTTGCCTCTTCGGAAGAACCGCTGTTGCGAATGAATGAGAGAGTGATCAAAAGTTCCGAAGACGGAATCTATAACGGAAGCAAGGTGGCCGTCGAGATGGCGGAAAAATTCCTTAAATAAAAGAGGAACTACTTAAACTTCGCCTGTAGCTCTTTTTTGGTTTCTTCCCAAACGGGAGGAACCTGAATGGAAAGGGAAACGGATCCTTCGATATCACCTTCTTTGACTTTAGCTTCCGCATCCACCACCAGCTTAGACATGGCAGCAAGACCGAAATTGGCAGCGACACCTTTGATTTGGTGCAGTTCCGCCTGAAGTTCTTTCGCCTGTTTGGATTGAACCAATTGAGTAAGATTTTGCATACGAACCGCCATGTTTTCCAATAAGGAAACAATCATATCCTTAAGCCAAGCTTGATCTTCCGGATCATTAATATCAACGAGGGATTCTATTCTGGACCAGTCAACGTTCAATTGGGACTCCGTTGCTACCCATTTAATTCTGCCGAGAACTGAGCTGTAAATTACTTTTTCAAAAAATCCTTTGCAGTTGTCTCGGAGGAGTTTTTTCTGATCTTACATGAAGATTCACCCCACAGCGATCATTGATCCAAAAGCAGAGCTCCACGAATCCGTGGAAGTAGGTCCGTTTTGCGTTATTGATAAAGACGTAAAAATCGGAGAGGGAACAGTTCTTGATTCCAACGTCCGTATTTATTCGGGAACACATATCGGCAAATTCAACAAAATTTATTCCGGTGTTGCACTAGGCGGAATTCCTCAGGATTTAGGATTCAAACCGGAAACAAAAACCTATCTGGAGATAGGCGATCGTAATACCATCCGGGAAAATTGCGTCTTCCACAGAGGGACCAAAGAAGGCGAAGCAACCAAAATAGGAAATGATAACTTTTTAATGGGAAATATCCATATCGCTCACGATGTAATTGTAGGAGACAACAACATCATCGTACAAAGCAGTATGCTTGCAGGCCATGTTGTAGTCGGAAACAAGGTTTTTATCTCGGGGCTTGTTGGAGTGCATCAGTTTGCGAGAGTGGGAGATTATTCCATGATCGCCGGTCTTGCCAAAGTAGTGAAAGATGTTCCTCCTTATTGCACAATTGACGGAAATCCTGCTACAGTCATCGGGCTCAACTCGGTCGGATTGAAAAGAGCGGGACTTTCTTCGGATGTTCGCAATGCGATCAAAAGAACATACAAAATCATCTACCATAGCGGACTTAACACAAAACAAGCATTAACCGAACTAAAGAAAGATCCTAACCCTATCCCGGAAGTAAAATACATTATCGAGTTTTTTGAATCGGGCAAACGTGGTGTAACCGACCATAGGGCCATAGGTGGTGGTGGTTCGGAAGAATGAGGATTCTTGTAACCGGTGGTGCCGGCTACATCGGTAGCCATGTTGTTTTAGAATTAATGGAGCTTGGTCATAACATCTTAGTCGTAGATGATATGGCAAACGGGAACGAAGCCAATCTATTTCCCGGAAACGAATTCATCAGAGGTCGTATCCAGGACCCGAATGTCCTAAAGGAAGTTTTCTCCCGCCCGATAGATGCGGTTTTTCATTTCGCAGCATGGAAAGCGGCGGGCGAATCCATGACCAACCCTTCAAAATACACACTCAATAATCTAAGCGGAACATTCCAACTAATATCCGCTATGTTAGAGAATGATTGCAAATACATAGTATTTTCCTCTTCCGCTGCGGTTTATGGAACGCCACAGTATCTTCCCTTGGACGAAAAACATCCACTGTCTCCGGAGAATTACTACGGTTATACGAAACTATGCACCGAGGAAAATTTACGTTGGTTTGATCAGTTGAAAGGTTTAAAGTCCGCTTCTTTGCGATATTTCAATGCTGCCGGTTACGACACCAAAGGAAGAGTTCGTGGAATCGAAAAAGCTCCCGCGAATCTTTTGCCGATCATTATGGAAGTTGCTTCCGGGTTACGGCAAGGTTTCGAAATTTACGGAGATGATTATGATACTCCCGATGGAACTTGCATTAGAGATTATATCCATGTATCGGACCTGGCAACAGCTCACGTACTGGCATTGAAACAGATCATGGAAACTAATCAAAGTTTGACGGTCAATCTCGGTTCGGAATCAGGTTATTCCGTCAAAGAAATGACTGACCTTGCCGAAAAGGTAGTAGGAAAACCGATTGCGCACAAAATCGTAGGGAGACGTGCAGGTGATCCTGCGAAGTTACTCGCCTCTTCTGCAAAAGCAAGATCTCTCTTGAGTTGGAAACCCATCTACAGTGAAGCTGATATCCTTCTTTCCAGCATGTGGGAATTGTATCGAAATCTTTAAAAACTAATAATGTTTAGTTTGGGCGCCTCGAATATTTCCCGATCTTCAACTACCTTCTGTTAATCGACCGCGCTCTTCGCTGCAATTAGACGGGACACACCACGAGAAATCTTTTCCCTGTTTAAGAGTTCATCCTTATATCTAATTTCCGCTGCGATCGCTGGCGCGGGGATCGGTTCGGTAAAAAGACGAACTTTTTGGAAAAAAATTTCGAGAAAGTCAAATTAGGATGGGCAAAAGATGGATTTTGTGTTAGGCGGTTGGTTGCAGCCCACGACCCACACCCCCCGCCCTAAAAAGGGAGGGGGTTCGATCGATTCCTAGGTAAAACTATGTCACATTTCTTTTCTATCCGCCACGGATTGCAGCGGAAACCCTCTGCCTTTGGCGGAGGTTGGAGCGAAAAGCCGGGTCCCACGAAGTGGGAGGCGGCCGGCATATTGTTTAAGAAAATCTAATATTAAGGAAGGGAAATGCCCGCACAATCGGCATTGATGGACTGAACATAATCGATGGCCCGATCACCCAATATATCCGCACCGAGAAAGCTACCGGCAAGATTGATCTTTTTCTCCCGAAAAGATTTGACCCATTCTTTTTGCAATCGGTTGGAGATAGGAGCATAAGACCAGTGCCATTTTTCTTCATGGTATCCTTTTCCCCCGCGCTTCGCCAATTCATTGTAAGGTTGACAAAATCCGTATTTGGAAGCATTCTCTTTCATCCAATCGTAAAGAACTTTGCCCTTTCCTGAATTTTCAAAATAAGAATTTTCTAATGCGTTAATATCGAAATCGGTTCCCCAATGGTGTCTGGAAGTACCCGGTGCGCTCGAAAATTCCAGAATGAGAGAGATAATCTCTTCCGGGGTTTTGTCTTTGATGGGTTCGCGCATAACTTTTTTGCCGGTATATTTTGATTCCCAAATCCCCTTCTGATGGGAAAAGTTTCGAAACGAAGACACAAGAAAGATGTGTTGTTTATAAGAGGAAGGTTTGCCTTCTTCGAAGGCGGTGATCATTTTTAAGAATGCTTTCTTCACTTCCGGCCTGAGGTAATGGTCCTTAGAAGTATCATCCGGTTGAACCTCGGAAAGTACATTAGGAGAATTGAATTTTCCGGTAAGATAAGATTCTTTTTCCACACCCAAATATAAGTTTTCAATCTGTTGCGGCTCGGATTGAACGGACGGATCTCCGCAAGAAATACAAATGAAAAATACGATGAAAACAAAAACTTTATACATATAAATCCTTAGACGAAACATATTTCAAAACAGTTTGGAAGTCAATTCGCAAATAAAAATTTGCCTTCTTGAAAACGAGATTGGATCTCCCATTTTTCCGTATCATCTCCGTTTGCAAATTCAGTCGCATCTTTTTTTGCATCCTCAAGTAAATTGCGATCATGCACCAAATCGGCAATTTTAAATTCGGGAAGTCCGCTTTGTTTCACTCCTAATAATTCACCGGGGCCTCTGATTTCCAAATCTTTTTCGGAAAGCGCATAACCGTCATTAGAATTAACGAGTGCGTTCAATCGTTCCATAGCATCGTCACTGATATAATTTCCAGTCATCAAAATACAATAGCTTTCCAGATCGCTTCTTCCCACCCGTCCCCGCAACTGATGCAATTGAGAGATTCCGAATCGATCCGCATGTTCCACTACAAGTATGGTTGCGTTGGGAACATCCACACCTACTTCCACGACTGTCGTCGTTACCAGAATCTGGATTTTGTTTTGTTTGAAGGCGGCCATAACGGTATCTTTTTCAGCGCTCTTCATCTTTCCGTGCAAAAGCCCCACTTTCAAATCGGGAAAAATATCCTTACTCAGCTCCTCATGTGCTTTCGTACAAGATTCCAAATCCAATTTTTCAGAATCCTCCACCAGAGGATAAACGATATAACATTGTCTTCCTTCTTTTACATACTTTCGAATGGAATTATAAACACCTGTTCGGCGATCTTCCTTGTACCATCTGGTATCAATCGGTTTTCGACCGGCGGGTTTGGAACGGATATTTACCAATTCCAAATCCCCGTACAAAGTCAAACAGAGGGTTCTGGGAATGGGAGTCGCAGTCATCGCAAGTATGTCGGGATTTTTTCCTTTGGAACGGATTGTTTCCCGTTGATCGACTCCGAACTTATGTTGTTCATCGATCACCACCAGGCCGAGATCCGCAAATTGAACATCATCCTGAAACAAAGAATGAGTGCCCACAACCAAGGAAGATTCTCCGTTTTTGATTCTTGCCAGTTTTTCCGCGCGGGTCTTTTTATTTTCACCACCTAACAAAAGTTCAATTCCAAGGAAAGGCATATTTCCCAGAAATTTATAAATGGTTTCGAAATGTTGTCTGGCTAAAATCTCGGTCGGTGCAAGGAAAACCGTCTGAATTCGATTGTCTATGTAATGAAGCGCAATGAGTAGTGCCGTAATTGTTTTGCCCGATCCTACATCCCCCTGAAGAAGAGCCGCCAAAGGAGCGTCTTTTTTAGTGGATTTTAAGATACTATCCACCGCATTTTTTTGATCCTCCGTCAGTGAGAAAGGAAGATTTTTCAAAAGGCTCTCGGCGCTTTTGGATTTAGGAAGTGGCCAAAGCACACGTTTGACTTTTTCCCTTTCCTTTTGTTTGTATAATAACAATAGCTGAAAATAGTATAACTCTTCGTAGGCGAATCTTTGCCTGGCGGGTTGGATGGATTCCATCGTTTCCGGAAAATGAATGATCCTGATAGCTTCATCCCGATTCATCAGATTTCTTTTTTTTATGACCTTAGTAGGCAAATTTTCGGGAATGGTTCCCTGTTTTAAAATCGAATCGATCGCTTTTCTGAATCCTTTCGAATCAAAACCCTCTTCTTTCAAAGCTTCCGTAGACGGATAAAGAGGAATGATCCTTCCCACATGCAATAGATCGTTTTCATCTTCGTGTCCGTCGGTTAGCAACTCATATTCTGGGTGTAGAATTTGATAACCTTTGAAATATTCCAATTTACCGGAAACAACTAACTTTCGATCAACGGTAAATAGCTTATTAAAAAAATTAACTCCCCGAAAAAAAACCAGATTCACACGTTCATTGTTTTGAGTACGAAATCCTACAATCAGTCTGGATTTTCTACCGTGAACCAGATAAGAATCCGAAATGGATCCGAGAAGTGTTACAATATCACCTTGTTTGAGAATGATATCCTTTGTAAAATTCCGATCCAAATAACGACGAGGATATGTAGTAAGAAGGTCGCCGTAAGTTTCTATTCCATGAGATTTTAAAACTTCCAATCTCTTTGGACCGATCCCTTTGATCGAAGTGATACTTGTGTCTAAATCGATTTTTCCCATCAGAGCTCCGGCTGTTCTTCCGGTTTATTGTGAATTGAACCGGAGTCCTGTTCCAATTGCAAGTAACAGTATTTGCATCCGTAGATTTGCGCCTGTTTTTTGCCTTCCGAATTGATTTTACTGGAAATGGCAGCGTATAAGAACTCGTCTTTGCGAAGCATTGTTCCACAAACAGGGCAAAGGCGAGGTCTGGGAACATCGGGATTCCATTCTTTCGAATATACTTTCTTAGGATCTGCTCCGCGGAATAAATCGTCTTTTGCTTTTCTTATTTTTTCCTTTTTATCCAGGGAACGATTATCCACTGCGGAAAGCGCGTAGAGAAAAAAACCGATCGTAAATAATACTCCGCAAACAGTAACGAATGTTACCATATCAATTCTCGCGTATAAAATCTTCCGAGCTGACTTTGGAGATCGGGTTTTGGCGGATCAATTTGAGATTTTTTTCCGAACAGTCCACCTCAATCAACTGATTCCAGCCTTCGTCCGTTGTTTGGCAAAGGTTGGTTTGAATTACTTTTTTATCTTCTATGAATATTTCAGCAAAATATCCGCCTTCCTGAAAGCCGTGAACGGAGTCCACCGGACCGAAGTTAGACGGATTCAAGTATACGGTTCCTCTTTTTTTTACCACGCCTTGGTCTTCATGTACATGACCTGAAACCACGAGAGACGGGGAATAATCGTCCAAATATCTGCGGATCCCTTGGCTTCCTATATTTCCCACTCCGGGAATCTTGTCCAAAAATCCGTAAGCAGGATTATGAATCACACAAATATCAGGCTCCTCTTCTCGGAAAAAATCTTCCGGTTCGCTGTAATTTTTGCCATGTTTGGTGTATTCATGAAAAACAACCGCTAATTTCTCGGGAATCCCTGAAGTCCAAACAGGAGCTCCACCGTAACCCGCGAATTTCAAACCCTTAAATTCGAAATTTTTACGATGAATGTCTCTTTCGTAAAGCTCGGTATATTGGAGATCCAGATCATAGTTTCCCGGTAAACAATAAACAGGCGACTTTGCATATTTGCGAATCAGCTTTTCAATGATCTCATACTTATCCTTCATTGTTTTCGCTGCAATTTGATAAAGATGACGGTAAGTATGCGATTTCTCAACAACGGCCGTATCGTATTTTTCCGGAAAACGAATAGCCTTGGTAGTAAAATCATAAGGAGTGATATCGTCTTTCTTTTCGTTTAACAGATAATACAACTCTTCCTGAACTCCGCAAAAATCGATGATGCGATCGTAGGAAAAGAAGGCTTTGTAAATGATATCTCCTGAAAATAAATAAAGATCGGCTTCCGTATTTTGCAGGATGGCTTTTAATCCGTGAAGACCATCATGAATATCCGTTAAGTAGATGATCTTCATAAGATTTTACGATTTTCCCCAAAGAAGCAGAGGAACATCCCTGTCCTCTTCTATATAATCGATCTTTACATACTCAGGTCCGAAAAAATCCACGAGCGGTTTCAGGATGGTGCCCGAACGGACGAAGAAATAAATTTCGGAATTGTCTGCTACTACATACTGGATTTCAATATTCCCTGCAATGGAAGGAACAAGTTCCAAAAAGTATTTCAAATTGATTCGGATTTCCCATTGAAGGCTTGTTAAAGATAAGAGATGGGGAGATGATTTCAAAATGGAATCGAGAACTTTCTTTTTATGAAAAGGTTCCACCTTTCCAAACCATCTTACAAAATCAAAACGTCTCGGTTTTGTATCCCAAACCCGATAACCTACGATTTTACAATGAGCCTTATTGTCTTTTACCAGTACAGGTTTCAACCTTACCCGATAGTGGATGGCTTCCACACCTAGAAAACGGGCAACCCAAAGCCAACCCATCAGATAAACTCCCGTCAGGACAATCTCTCCGTTAGCAGATGTTATTTCCAAGGTTTCCAAATCGGGTTCTTGGTCGATGATTTCAGTCCGAATGACAGTTCTTAAGTTTTTCAATAAGAGCGTGACTTTATAATTACTCTTTGGAACCACTTTTTGTGGCAAGAGTAGGTTCAAAGGATTGAAACGGAAGAGATCCGTTAAAAGCATAATTTAAAATTATTTTCTATTGCCTTTTTGGAAAGCAGATTTAAGATACTGAACTCATGAAGATCGGAGTAATTGGCTCGGGAAGTTTTGGCACCGCACTAGGTAGCATCCTTGCGGATAAAGGGTATAATGTGATTCTTTGGACTCGCAATCCGGATCAGGCAAGATCCATCAATGAAAATCATATCAACAACAAACATATGCCGGATTTGGTTTTACCGGACCTGCTCAAAGCGAGCACGGATCTCATTGAAGTTGTCAAAGACAAAGATATGATCGTCTCAGCGCCCCCCTCCCATGCTTTGAGCGGGATTTTAAAGGAAATCAAAGACCATATTCCTAAAAAAATCCCGATTGTTTCCGCATCCAAAGGTATTGAAAACGAAACCCTTAGGCTCGTATCTGAAATTTTCGAATCGGAATTGCCCGGTTCCTTTCATTCTCAACTTTCTTATCTTTCCGGTCCCAGTTTTGCCAAAGAGATGGTGCGCAAAGTCCCTACCATTGTTTCCATCGCTTCCAAAAACGAAGCCACGGCAAAACGAGTTCAAGAAATATTCAGTTTCAAATACTTCCGCACTTATTGGACTCCCGATGTGGTCGGGGTGGAAGTCGGTGGAGCCTTAAAAAACGTGATTGCCATTGCCGCAGGAGTCGCCGACGGATTGGGCTTCGGCCAAAACACAAGAGCGGCACTCATCACACGCGGGTTAAACGAGATCACCAGATTGGGCTTGAAGATGGGTGCGGATCCGATGACTTTTCTCGGACCGGCAGGAATGGGAGATTTGGTTCTCACTTGTTGTGGGGAAGCATCGCGTAACAGAACCGTAGGTTTTCGTTTGGGCAAAGGCGAAAAACTGAAAGATATTTTAGGATCAATGAATGAAGTCGCGGAAGGAGTCAAAACCACCGAGTCCGGAAAAAATCTTGCGGACAAACTGGGAGTGGAGATGGCGATCACAGGTGAAGTTTATAAAATGTTATACGAAGACAAAGATCCCAAAGAAGTGGTGAAAGATCTGATGGGAAGGGATCTCAAACGGGAAGGAGTTTAAAAGCGGATTTTTTAAACTCGGATGTTTATGTTTAAAGATATTTTGCTCGTCGGACTAGGCGGATTTGTCGGAACAATGGGTAGATATGCCTTAAGCACAATGATCAATCATCAAATGAAATCCTTTTTCCTGGGAACATTTGTAGTCAATGTGATCGGATCTTTACTCATCGGTGTCTTTTACGGCTGGGGAGAAAGTCGTAGTTGGATGAATCCGCAAACCAGAATATTATTAACTTCGGGTTTTTGCGGAGGATTCACTACTTTCTCCGCATTCGCTTTTGAAAATGTAAAGCTGATCGAATCCAATTCATTTTCGATCCTAGCACTTTATACCGTAACCAGTGTATCCGTTTGCATTTTAGTAGGATACGCGGGTTACCAATTTACTAAATAACTTCGAAAATCAAATAACACATATTTGCATTCTTTTGATTTTCAAATTCGAAAATTAAGCGAAAATCTTCCAAATCAAAAACGCAAAACAGACTATTTGGGTAACATAAGCAGTAAAACGAATATCGACTGCCCTAGCGGAACCGGAAATGATATGTGTAACGGATTGGAAAACTCTTGCCCCAACCACAACCAAGGTAGTATTTGCGAACACATCGTCCGTACTTCCTGTCAAAGTCGCAACGATTACAATGGTTGCAAAGATAGGTAGGTTTTCCAGACAGTTGGCATGTGCTCTGTTGAGTCTCCAATAACGTTCCGATCCGTGTTGGATGCCTGCAGGGAATTCATTGGATTGTTTTTTTCCGAGTAATACCTGAACGGTTCGATAACCGACCAAACTTAAGCCGAGTCCGATTGTCCAGATAACAAAAAGAAGAAGGGAGATAATCTCTAGATTCATAGGTTGTTTACTTGATTCCTTTTAAATTCATACACCCGATGAGTCTTTAATTTCAAAAAGAGTATCGGATGTGATGTTTGAAATCGAGCCAAAGTATAATGGATTCCCAAAAGATGAAAAGAAGAATTTATATCCTCTCGGATGAATCCATTCGTCTTCAATGATAAATGGAATTGATTTATAAAATTTCGGATTTGATCCGAGTCCAAACCGAAATCCAAGAGCCGGTGAAAAAATGATCTTTTGCGGAAGGAATGGTTTCCGTGCTGACGCTTGCAAGTTTTGCGGCCTCCTCAGTTCTGAAAATAGGAAACCAATCGTCCGAAGTAGGAAGAAAAATCTTAACCGGTTTTGTGACCTTCCCTAAAGAATCGTTCACGGCAAAGCCGGGTAAAAACAAATTCCGAAGAAATAGACTCAAACTCGAAAAACGAATCTTAGAATTGAGAACCGGAAAATCCAAAATATCAACATCTCCCGATGCCAACCAATCGGAATTGCCGAGTGTCCGAAGTGTTTGTTCATTTTGCATCAAAATCGTTTCCTTTTTCAACTCACTCGACTTTTCATCAGTCATAAGCAGATCCAAAAACTGTTTGATATTTCCCTTTTCATATAAATAGAAAAGACTCAACCGACTATCCAGAATGGGAGACAAAAGATAACGACTGCTAAAATTTACAAAATCCTCCATCATGAGAAGCGCTGCCCCTCCTCCGCTATGCCCGATCCCGACCGTAGGAAGGTGCATCCAATCTTTTGATTTCAAAAATTGAATAATATCTTTAACTGCTGTTTGTGGATCATAAGTTCCGTCGGAATTCCCGTGAGAGGCAGGGTTATATCGGATAATGGCATAGTCTTTCGAAGCAAGCTCGGATTCTTTCAAACGAAAGGAACGTGCGTTTCCGCCGGTAGACGGCCAGATCAATAATAGTTTTTTCGGATCCGCAGATCCGGATGTTAAAATTTCAAGTCGGTTCAAGTTGATGATAGAGTTCAAATGGAAATCACGATCTTTCCAAAATGAGAACCTGATTTTAAATAATCCAATGCTTCCCGTGTCTCTTCCATAGGAAAAATTTTATCAACAATCGGCTTCAATCCGCCTGATTCGATAGCTCGGTTCATTTCCTGGAACGCTTTACGTCCACCTACTACAATTCCCTGGATTTTGATATTATTCATTACTGCCGGGAGTAAATTCAATTCACCGGAACGCCCGGCAAGAATACCGATCAAATGAATCACACCAAACGGTCGACAGGCGGCGATGGACTGTTCCAAAGTTCCCGCCCCTCCTACCTCTACGATATGATCGGCGCCTGTCTTTTCCGTAAGACTGCGGACTTCCTTTCCCCAATCGGGTGTCTCTTTGTAATTTATGCAAAAATCAGCTCCCAAAGATTTTGCCTTCTCTATTTTTTCATTACTGGACGAAGTCAGAATTACCTTTGCACCGGAAAGTTTGGCAAATTGTAATCCGAATAGAGAGACTCCTCCCGTTCCCTGGATCACGACGATTTCTCCTGCCACCAAACGACTGTAAATATGGAAAGCGGACCAAGCGGTAAGAGCCGCGCAAGGTAATGTGGCACCTTCTTCAAAACTTAAGTGTTTAGGCATTTTAACAAGTCCCGTTTCGGAAAACAGAATGTATTCCCTTAGAGTTCCGTCCAGAGGACCACCTAACGTATATCTCATCTCCTGATGAGTTGCCTTATCGGCGATCCAATGAGGGGCAAATGTAGCCAATACCCGATCCCCCACCTGAAATTCACTTACCCCATCTCCAACTTCAATCACCTCTCCTGCTCCGTCACTGCAAGGAACCATAGGTGTGGGAAATTTGGGATTGTATTTGCCTGCAATGACCAGATTGTCACGAAAGTTCAAAGAAGCGGCGCGCATTCTGACTAGCACCTCTCCTTTGTTCGGTTTGCCGGGATCAGGCGCATTTACCAATTTGAGATTTTCAATTCCGAAAGAAGAAAGTTGAATTTGTTTCATAGAAAAGTTCGGTAACTAAAATAAAAATTTTTGATTTTCTTTGTCAATGAGATTCGGGGGCGAGTTAACTCGAAGATCGAATTAGCCTTGCCGACTTTGCCCGTGGCGAAGCCTTACATGGAGGATGAGTAAGTGAGCTTCCTAGCTATACAAGGAGCGTGACTCATGACAATGTGTCGGAGACCGAGCGAGGGTTAATTCCCAAAGCGTAACGGTAAGATATAGTTATACTCAGAAGAAAAAGACTAAAGCATAAGAAACTGCAAAACATCTTTATTGTTTTTATCAAGTTTCAAAGTTTCACAAACATAAAAATGATTCGCTTCTTTATTTTTTAAGAAATAGTAAGCTTCTGCTAGATAACTCAAGGCTGAAATATTATAAGTAATCATATTTGGATTATAATATGTATTTCCGAGCGTTATGACATCGAGCATCTTCCTATTATAATATATAGATTTTTCATAATCTTGAGCTTCAAGGTATAAAGTGCTAATTTTCCAATAAGCCTCTAAAAACCAGGTGTCGATGATTACGAGATTATGCGAACCATCGCTGTTTAGTGTTTCTTCAGCGTCAATTAAGGAAATTAGGTTCAGATATGCTTTAAAGCTTTCTTTTCTTTTATTTGCTGCATATAATGATTTAGCATAAAAATTCAAAAGAAATGGATTATTTTTTTCAGTTTTTATTGCTGGTTCTAAAATTGTAACAGCTTCGTTAAATTTTCTTTCAGCATAGAATGCCTCAGCTTTTCGATAAGGAATTTCAAATAATTTTGAAATAGTTTCAGGATATGCTGTAGAAGTGCCTGCAGCTTTACCAATTTCAACTGAATCTCCGGTAGATATTGTCGGATTCATGTGTCTCATTATTGAGTAATTAAGTCGAAATTCAGGTCGGCTCGTATTTACACAGTCAAGTTCAAACTTAGATTCCTGCGAAGTTATTGGATAAGCAATCACCATTAAAAGAATCAATGTTATTTTTTTAATCATATTTTTCCTCTTGCGCATATCCGCTAATAAGCGTTTGACGAATCAATCCGGTAGTACGACTTCTCCCTTTTCATTCAAAGGAAAAAAAGGATTATGCGCCACTTCAAAAATATGTCCGTCCGGATCGGCAAAGTAGGAACTGTATCCACCCCAGAAAACTTTCTGTGGAGTTTTTAGAATCTTTGCTCCAAGAGAACGAACCTTCTCAATCACTTCGTCCACTTCTTTTTCGCTAGCAGCATTGTAAGCTATAGTGATTCCGGAAAACCCTTTTCCCTCGGAATTAACATGAGCATCTTCGGCAAGTGAATCTCTTGAAAACAAAGACAACACAAGGCCATTTAACTGAAAAAAGGCGACTGATTCCTGACTGGCGCTGGATTTTTTCCATCCAAGCCCTTTTTCATAAAACTCAAGCGACTTTTGTAAGTCGGATACTCCCAAGGTGATCAGGTTCAATTTTTGCTTCATACCCAAAGAGAATATGTGGAAAAACGCAAAAGGGTAAAGCCAAAGATGCAAAAAGGCGAACTTATTTGCAAAAAATTCCGTGAAAAAAGGGAGATTCTTGCCATCGAAACCCATTCATGATAAACGGAGCACATTGGGTGGCGGGTGGTTAACCCCTCCCAATGTCGATAGGGCGGGGATAGTATTCTAAAAAATTCCTATCTCTACCTATCCCACAGTCTTGTATGATTTCAAAGCGCCAGGGATCGGAGCGAGGGGACCGACAGGTCACCGTCCGGAGGACCGAAGCGGACGCGGAGTCGCGGAAGAGCCCGGTCGGGGACTTAGATGGATTCCAATCGTCTAACAGATCCGAGGCGCCCCAACAAACTGGCAATGGCTTATTTGTATTAAAATTTTAACGCAAGTGAGATGCTTCCGGCGGTGGCGAAGGCACGGATGCCGGAGCGTTTTCTTCGGGACACGAAGTCCCGAGAAAACGAGCTAGAAGCATCGAACGCTTATTTTGCGCCTAAGCCTGTAGTTTTCGCGCCTACCAAAATCGACATGTTTCCAGCAGGATGTTTGTTTTCACGCATCAACTGATGGCATTCTCCCGTTTCGTTGAACTCATAAGTTTTAGCAAGAACAGGATCGACTTTCTTTTGGATCACAAGATTGTTCAGGTCGCGGCAATTTTCGTCGTTCGCGAAATGTGAACCTTGCAGACGTTTTTGTCTCATCCACAGATAACGAAGGTCAGACGTTGCATTGAAGCCGGAAGTTCCGGCGCAGATTACAACCATACCGCCGGTTTCACAAACAAATGTGGAAGTAGGAAGAGTGCTTTCTCCCGGATGTTCGAAAACGATCTGAGGATTTTTACCTTTGCCTGCGATGTCCCAGATCGCTTTACCGAATTCACGCGCATCTTTGGTCCATTGACCGAATACTTCCGGTTTGTTGATCTCGGATGTGATAGCACCCCAATGTTTGAACTTGTTACGATTGATCACGCCAGCCGCACCGAGGTTTTTACAGAAATCGATTTTGTCATCGGAAGATACTACTGCGATAGGAATTCCACCCGCAGCTTTCACGATTTGGATCGCCATAGCACCGAGTCCGCCGGCACCACCCCAGATTAAAACTACGTCACCCGGTTGTACATCATTCGGCTTCCAATGATGTAACATACGATAAGCGGTAGCAGCAACTAACATATATGCTGCGGAAGCTTCCCAAGTCAGATGTTGAGGACGAGGAAGACATTGGTGGTCTTGTACTTTGCAAAATTGTGCGAAAGAACCCCAATTGGATTCATATCCCCAAATGATCTGGCTCGGAGCAAACATAGGATCTTTTCCGGCAACCACCCAAGGGTCTTTCGGATCCCACATCGCGCAATGAACTACAACTTCGTCACCGACTTTCACGTTTTTGACTTCCGATCCGACTTTATAAACGATACCGGATGCATCCGATCCGCCGATGTGAAACTTTTCCGGTTCACCTTTTTTGTTTCTGGCAGCGATAACATCCACCGGATAACCGAGTGCCGCCCATACGTTATTATAATTTACACCTGCCGCCATAACAGCAACTAGCACTTCGTTAGGTGCAATTTCAGGGACATCGATTACTTCTGATTGAAAGGATTTGGTTGGTTCCCCGTAACGCTCCGGACGAATGACCTGTGCGTGCATTTTTTTCGGGACAACTCCGACTGGTGGAAGTTCTCCAACTGGTACGATTTCAACGTTACTCATGTGATTACCTTTTTATTGATTTCTCTATTTTAAGCGATTTCCTTGCAGAGTAGAAATCCGTCTCCTACTGTCAATCGCTTCCCCACTCCATGGAAAAGGCAAATGTCCAGGCGGAATGATAGAGTCTGTAGTCCCGGTCCCTCTGGAACGGATACCGATAGGCAAGATTCAAATTGTATTTTTCGGAAAAATTCCAAGAGAACCCGACGGAACCTTCCGTAAAGTACTGAGGGTTCAGCTTATCCTTGCTAGCTGAGAAATCCACTCCGTTATAAGGATTACGGTATAAAATCCCTGTGAATAGGGAAATCTCCTGCATCAAATAATAAGTAACATAAGCAGAGAGAATCGCAGTTTTTTTGAATTCGTATTCCGGTGTTGGTGGGGTTGCAGAAGGAAGTCGCAACCAATAGGGAATCCCGTCATTGTCCTGAAGATTATTCGGTTGCGGGCGGGTCAAAGGTTGAATGCCCCCGAGTTTGGAAACAAAAGACCATTTTTCGTAGAGATAACCTAACTTTAAATAACCTGCGCCTGCATAATAGTCCCCTCCCGTAAACCGGTCCGTATCAGGCCCGGAAGGAAATCCGACCGATCCTTCGATCACGAAAAAATAGGGTTTGTCCAGATCGAAGAAAGGTTGGTATTTGAAGCCTACGTACGCTTTGCCTACCCTTGCTGCATCTTCTCTGTTCCTTTGCTGGTAATAATTCCAGGGAACAGCGGCATTCAGAGCGAACCTTCCTCCGAAAAAATTCATTTCCGCAAATGCAGTCGTTGTGAACAAATTGCTATTTTCTCTCGTCGATTTGTAGTAGTCTTGAGTGACCACCAAATAATTGCTAGGTTTTTCCCTTTTCCCCGTAAAAGGATCCACAAACCTGGCAGTCGCATTAGGACTGTCAGACGAACCTGTATGATGTGCGGACATTTCGCCGTTAAAGAAAAGAACGATGAGAGATAAGAAAAGGAGGGAAAATATATTTGAAAAATTGGATTTCATTGGAGTGATTTTCGACTGATTTATGTTAATTGGTAATATTGACATGTTCCCTTACCGCAACTCTACGTTGGGAAAACATCCCGGAACAAAAAAGACCAGATCTTCCGTAGAAAGATTATCGCTTAAGATTTTGTATAAGTCGCTAGCGGAAAATTCGGCGACTACAAGAGAGGAAGTGCTTCCTATATAACCGGGATAATTTGCAAACAAAGTCTGTAAGAAAGTATAAGTCTGCGATAGGTAGATCCGATCTTTGAATATATTGGAATACTGAAGTGCAATCGGAACGGGAAGTTTACGGGCACCATCCGCAGGGATTCTACATTTCGGAGAAATGGTTTTGGTTCCCGGCTTTAGATAAATTTGTAATTTGATAGTAGAACCGCCGTTTCTAACTATCTGTAAATCCCAATACCATTCTTGGATCGACATCGATACAAGTGATACTACCCCGACCGGTGCATCTGTAATGCTGGTTAGGTTTGGAACATTATAGGCCGATCCTGTATCCGTCTGCGCATTCGTTGTAAAAAACGAATTCAACACGGAACTGCCTATATAAGAATACGATTTGCCATAAGGATCAGTCGTAGGTAAATCCAAAGGAACCGTATAAGGAGTATGCGTTTTTGCGGAAACGGAGGAGTTTGCATTTACAGAACCAAACAAGCGATTGCTGGGATTGATTCGATAGCTTCCCGAATCGATTTTCAAAACCGAGGATTGAATCGTAACAGCATAGGTGATGTTATTGCTGATCAGATTGAACCCGCCGAGAGAATCGTCCGCCTGGTCATCATACAAGACCACCTGGCTTTGTAAGTTGGTTCGGATTCCATTGGTTTGAGAGAGCAGGTTTTGAAGGATTGTCAATTTTTCCGCATTTGCATCTCCGATGGAACCGAACGTGCAACCTGCGGAAAATAACAAAGAAAGTGGAAAGGAAAAGAAAAATTGTTTGTTATACATTGTATTCAAATAAGGTTTAGTTTTAAATGATCAGTTGTTAGGTTCTAATATGCAACTCAAAGAACATCTCATGGGAAAGGATTGGAAAACTTGGAATCGGTTAAAAACTCCGAGTCGGTCAATGCCAAAAGAAAATTGATCAAGTCCGCTTTTTCGGATGGCTGCAAAGAAAAAGGACGGATCAAAGTAGTATCAATACTGGTGTGTTTGGGGGTGCCCGCTCCGCCTGCAGTATATTGATCGATTACTTTTCCCAATGCATTTCTCGCACAAGTTTCAAGTGTAGCGCCGCTGGCGACACCGGTGGGATGACCCGGATTCGTAGAATCATCGCACATAATACTTCCGTCATGCATATAAGGGAAAGTCACCCCCACATTACGAAGACTAGGTGCTCTGAATTTGCCCTGGTCCGAATTTACAAGAGTGACTTCTTTAAGTCCCTGCTTATTCAAAGGAAGTGCGTCATAAAAAGCATTATTATGAGTTCCGTTATTATGGTAAGCGAATTCTTCCGAAGTTTGTTTCGTATGAAGGGTCGTATCGGTAAAATTAAACCCTCCGTGGCAGTGAAAACACTCCGCAACTTCCCCGTTGAAAACGCTCGCCCCTCTGGTTGCGGATGCGGACATAGCGGAACGGTTTCCATTATTTGCCTTATCAAAAGGAGAATAACCGGAAATCATCGTTCTTTGAAAACTTGCCAAAGCAAACCGTACATTCTGTTCGGTGACTGCGGAATCCCCGTTCCCGAATGCGGCGGAGAATAATTTCCGATAATTGGAATCCGATTTCAATTTTCCCAAATAATCTTCATTTGCAAGACCTAGCTCAGGAGGAGCCAACGAAAACATGGGAACACGTGCCTGTTGTTCTAAAGTTTTCAATAGGGAATTACTCCATGTTAGACGAGGATGGTAGGCTGCATTGCTTAGGTGTTGCGCATTTCTCGGATGTGCTTCCGAAGTGATTCCGGAAGGAGTGGCCTTTCCATCCGAAAAGGCCAGATTTTGGAAATGGCAGGAAGAACAGGACATGGATTCGTTAGCAGACAATTTTTTATCATAAAACAAAAATCTGCCCAAATCCACTTTGGCTTGAGACATAGGATTCTCAGAAGGAACCGTAGGTGTAGGAAAACCGGGGGGCAAATTCCAAACCCAACCGGAACCTTGACTGAGGGCCAAAGCAAGTAGCAGAAGATTGTTATCGTTTTTTGATTTTTTGAGATCTAAAAAATCGGGAACGCAAGCATTTGCAAAACTCAAAATCCCCAATAACAATAATGCTTTATATAATTTCATAAAAAAATCTAACATAACGGTTTTTCCATAATTAACATTCATAGAATTAAATTCCAAATCATACGAAAGGGGAGACTTCCCTCCCCTTCTCCTTAAGGCTTCAGGTAAAAAGTGCTTTGGACACTCGCAGAAGTTCCGTCCGTTTCGTTCACTCCGACGTTGTTCAGAAGTATTTTGCAATCTGCGGCGGTAGTTCCGCTCATTCCACCGTTATTTCCCGCCATACAAGTGTAAGCCTTTCCAGAACTGCTCAAATTCGAATTTGTACCACTGACAAGTGCTTTGATATCAAAATACACCGGATTCGCAGTAGGATTCCAAGTGACACTTCCCGAAGTTTTGATCGTGATTGTAGGACGATTCGGATATGTGCAGGATGTAGTTAATACGGAAGTTCCCGATCCGTTGCAACCAACACTTCCCAAGTGAAATGAATTACTTGTTCCAGCTCCTTCTTTGGCAGCCCAATCGAATTTCATAAAAATATATCCCGATGCCCATGCCCAAAACATTCCCGAATTGTTCAAAGGAGCATCCGCAGTTGTACTATTCAAATGGTTCAAATCGAAAGGAACACCCACTTTGAACTGAACTCCCACATAACTTCCGGCAGGTGCTGTCCCTTTGATACTGGTGTTTGTTTCCGTAGTCCCGGTACAATCGCCCGTTTTATCTTCGAAATCAAGAAGAGCAACTTTGGAAGTCTGCCATTTATTATCGCTAGTCAATGTAAAATCGACAGTAGATCCGTCCGCTTTTACGAGTTTTACATCATGCACGTAAAATCTTGCATCTTTGATATAGAAGTTCATACTTTCGGAGATATGCTTTGTATCCATCACGGAACCGGAATGCCCTTGGATCAGTTTATTGCACTTTGGTGCGGTATCCGATCCCGCCACAATTTGAAATGGAATTTCAGTAATTCCGGAACTTAGGCTCGCAGCAATCGCAAGCAAACCAAAGTTAGTTGTATCATCCGACTTCTCTTTCTCTTTACAATTTGCGACACTCAAAACCGCAATACAGATCATATATAATAATTTTTTCATAAATCCTCGGAAGCAAAGTAAAACTTAATTTTGTTAGGTGAACTAAACAGTAAAAGGAAACTGTATACTCCATTCGGTATACAATCAATGCGAAATGGATTTAGTATTCCACAGGCAAGAGCGCGAGGGCTTTCCCGGATTTAAGTTTTGGGTGGGAAAAAAGGAGAAGGATCAAATCCTTCTTTTGGGATTTCGGAAAGGATCATGACAGAAAATAAGATATCGTATTGTACGGAAACTTCGGAGGAGTTTGTTTGGTGGTTCCAAGTTTGATGGAAATTCCGCAAACTGGAAGCTTGTGATTTGTTCTTTTTGCAAGAACAAAGATGTGTTTCTCCCGACTTTGCAGAATGACAGCTTGGCAAAATTTTAGCGCCGTGTTTGTGATCGTCGTGGGAAGAAACGGTCACTCTTTCTTTGGAAAACATTTCATCTTCCGGATTTTTATGGAGCTCTTTACGGGATCCATGATTGCATTCGCAGATTTTCGCGCCGTCTTCCAAACAATAACCGAAAAGACCACTGTTCAGGAATACCGCCTGAAAAAGCAGAATGGCAGCGATCAAAAGGGAAAGTTGGGCCCGGAACAACATTCTTTCTCATAGAACACCGATCCCCACTAGAAATCGAGACAATTTTTAGGCTTTTTTCTGTCCAGGGGGTTGGCATCGCAAAATGATGGCTGTAGAATAAGAAAAGAGACTCGAAAGAGGTCCAGACCATGAAACGCACAGAATTAGAACGCAGAGAAAGAGATCTGCGAAAAATGGAGAAAAAGAAAATCACACCGGGCCAAAAGGAAAGCATGAGTGTAGGTGACTACATTGATGGTTTATTTGGTCTTTTTCGTTACGACGAAGAAGAGATTTTCAACGCGAGCGATGATGAGGACGTACTGGAATTGTTGGAAAACATGAAAGGCGAACATCCGGAAAAACAATGGGATGTCATCATCCGAAAAGCAGTGAACAAAACAAAAGTAGCTCAAAAAGACAAAGCATACGAATCTCTAAGGATTCTTGCAGGCATTCAGCCTGTCACAACTTAAAGTTTAAGCATAATCTTGTTTTGATTCCACAAACAGATTTACAAAGGAAGGCTTCTGATTTAATGTAGAAGCCTTCTTCGACCATGGACACAAAAATCACACCCAGGAATCGTTTTCAACTTTCGTCGATTCTAAAAGGGTTTTGGTTTTTCAGTTTCTGCCTTCTTTTTCTCCAACTTCCCCTCATCGCAGAACCTCAAAATTCAGTCTGCCCGTCCCAAACCATTTTGGAAGTGAGTAACCTGGATGAAAAATTGGATCTTTCCCCTCATCTCAAGTATTTCAGCACAAACAATTCCTTATTGGGCATCCAACCCATCATTGATTCCAGAAAAAACTTGGTATTCAAAGACACTAACGGAGTCGTTCCCAACTTTGGAAATACCGAATTGGATTATTGGTTTTGTTTTCACCTCTCCAACAATTCCGCTTTTGTAACGAATATAATTGCATTCATCAAATATCCGTTGTTAGATGAAATTGATTTTTACGATCTCTATTCGGATCATTCCTGGGGTAAAAAATCGCAAGGAAGACTTTATCCTTTTTCCGCAAGAGAAGTAAAATACAGAGGATTCGGCCATTTGGTCAGTTTATCACCGGGCGAAACAAGAACCATTTTCGTCAGAGTGGCGACGGATAGTTCGATGTCAGTTCCCATCTACATCGCAAAAGAAAAAGATTTTTATGAATTTGCAATGGAAGACAACATCCTTCAGGGAATCTATTTCGGGATTGTAGGTGTTATGACACTTTACAATCTGTTCGTATTTTTTTTAGTAAAAGACAAAGCTTATATTTATTATGTAATCTATCTTATCTTTTCTTCCACTTTATTTCAATTATCGCTCAACGGACATCTCCCTTTTTTCTTTTTGCAAAATCATCCTTACTTCGTTTGGAACGTACACAACGTACTTTATTTCATCTTTTTATTCACGATATTCCCTATGTGTATTACCATGATGAATCTAAAGGAAAATTCGCTAACCGCCTACAGATTGTTTATTTATCTGATGTTTTTTCCGGTGATTTGTTTGTTACTGCTCCCCGTTTTGTCTTATCGCTCGATGAACGAAACGGGAGATATTTTTTCAATGTTTCTCGCATTTTTAACATTGATCGTCGCTTATCATGTTGCATTTAAAAAAAGATACCGCCCCGCCCGTTTTTTCTTTTTGGCGTTCTTGGTAGTCATCATCGGAGGAATCACATCCCTTTTGAAGTATATGGGATTTCTTCCTGTAAACGTTTTCACTGAAAATTCATTTCAAATTTCAATGGCCATCGAAGTGAATCTGATGGCTTTCGGACTGGGAGATCGGATCTCCATGGTTAGAAAGGAAAAAGAAAGGATTCAGATCAAAGCCGAGATCAACAAACAAAAGTTAATTGCTTTTCAAAAAGAACTCATCTTAGCACAAAAACTTCAGGAATCCACTCTTCCCCAACACATCCCCGAACCGGAAGGAATCCGAATCAAAGCAGGCTATATCCCGGCCTCTCTCGTAGGAGGAGATTTTTACGATATAGCAAATCTGGGAAATTCGGAAATCAGCTGTTTGATTGCGGACGTAACAGGACATGGAGTGCCTGCGGCGATTGAAGCCGCTATGTTAAAAATTGCCTACACCAGCTCCACTCAGTTTGCAAATAGCCCGGGAAAGATCCTGGAACGAATCAATCAATCGTTAGTCGGCAATTATAAAAATCAATTTCTAACCGCTTCAGCCATTTATTTGGATCTCAATCAAAAATTATTGAAAGTCGCAAATGCAGGACACCCTGCACTGTATTGGTTCAAACGCAAAGAAAAAACAATACAACCCATCCGCCCGAAAGGGAAGCTGATCGGATTTTCGAAAGAATTGATTTATCCGGAAGAAGTGTATGAACTTTCCATCGGCGATAAGATTTTACTTTTTACGGACGGACTCTGGGAAACATGGGAAAGAGACGAAAAAGGCAATAAGTCTTTTGCGGACGGATCGGGAGAAAAAGAACTCTTAAAATGGTTACAGGAAAGATGGGATGAACCGGTTTCAAGCCTCTACCGGATGATGGAAGATCATATCCGAACCAGAATCAAAACCACGTCTCCTGAGGACGACATCACTTTCATTCTGTTTGAAATTGTATAAAAAACCCCGTGCCGGGCACGGCACAGGGATCTCGAAGGAAGTTAGATTTTAAACATCCGCATAAATCGAAGTGTTTAGAAAACGAGAAATATTGTCCAAGTTTCTGGAAACATCACGATAGAGTAGTGCAGGTAGAAAATTGGATCTCTTTTGATACTTTTTCTTTCTGACTTTGCTCTCGTTCTTTTTCAAAGAACGGATCATTTCAAAACGATATTCACGACTCTGGTTTCGGATCTGAGGATTTCCTAAAATATCAAAAGACTCGCTCGTTTCCAAATTGGAAAGCAACAGGTCATAATGGTGCTTGAGCAAATCCAATTGCTCTTTGATTGCGGATTCGAAAGGTTTGTCCAAAGATACTTTCTGTCTATGAGCCTTTTTCACCTTACGTGCGATAGATGCAAAGTTATCACCCATCTCTTCGATGGATTTCACACGTTCCATAATCCCGAGCACATCTTTTCCGTAACTTCCGGTAACACCGGATTCCTGGATTTGGTTGAGGTAGGTAAGAACTTGAGAACGAACCAGATCCAATTCCTCTTCTTTTTTAAGGACTTGAGCCGCTTTTGCGGGATCAAAAGGACGAAGTAGAATCTGTTCTATAAGCGGGAAAAAATCGTAAGTCTCCCGAATGATTTTTTTAGTAAACTCGGAAAGTTCCACCATGGCGAGTTCAGTTGTTTTTACGGCACCGGATTGCAAAAGTTGAATCGAATCTCTTTCTTTTTCCTTAAGCGGTCCGAATCCATCCACAATCCAGCTTACAAATCGGGACAAAGTGTCCACAAACCAAATCATAAAAAAGGTATTTGTAACATTGAAAAGAGTATGGAAAAGGGAAATATGAAATCTGGTGGATTCTTTGTCTGTCAAAGGATCTCCGGGAATCATATCATCCACAATACCTGTGAAAAATTTGAAAAAGACCAATGCCCAAATAACACCGATTATATTAAACATAGTGTGTGCTAATGCGGCTTTTTTGGCATTTCGGTTGCCCGGTATGGCTGCTAGATTGGCGGTGATGGTGGTTCCGATGTTTTCACCTAAGATCATACCATAAGCCGCATCAATCGGTATAAATCCCGAAAATGCAAGAGTGATCGTAATGGTTGTGGAAGCGGAAGAAGATTGAATTACGATTGTTAACAGGGTTCCGATCAATACAAATAAGAGGATCGTATTGAATCCCATATTCGTATATTGTTGCAAGAATTGGAATGTTTCCGGGCTTTTTGCAGAATCGGGAACGGATGATTTCAAATAATCCAATCCCAAAAACAAAAATCCGAAACCGATGAGAAAACTCCCCCAACCAGATCTGCTTTCTTTTTTGGAGAAATGCAAAATCATTCCCAGTGCGATTGCAGGTAAAGCAAAAGAGGCAATGTTGAATTTGAAACCTAATAAGGAGACAATCCACGCAGTGATCGTAGTTCCAATGTTTGCCCCCATGATGACACCGACCGCTTGGGTCAACTGCATGAGTCCAGCATTCACAAAGCCGACAACCAAAACGGTTGTGGCAGAAGAAGACTGAATGGTTGCTGTAATCAAAGTCCCGCTTAAAACGGCAGAGACTCTGTTTTTTGTCATAGAAGAAAGAAAGGAACGTAATCTTTCACCGGCAACACGTTGTAATGATTCGCTGAGAAGTTTCATCCCGTAGATAAAAATTCCCAGACCGCCAAGGACTTGTATAAGAAGAGACCAATTCATATTGAATATTAATACCGAGTATGAAATTTCCTCACCAACGGTTTTATACCAATCTTTTATTCGGTTGCAGTATTTTTTTCCACTTTAAAATTGTAATGAATATGTCAAATTCAATCAGCAAAGGAAAGGTTGTAGGGTTCTCCTACCATCTTACAAATTCCCAGGGTGCGACTCTGGACAAGTCCGATGAACCACTATTATACCTTCATGGCTCCGGTAATATCATTCCCGGCTTAGAAAATGAATTGGAAGGTTTAGTAAGCGGTGACTCTAAAAAAGTAGTCGTCTCTCCTGAAAATGGTTATGGGACATATGACGAAAAATTGGTTTTCCAAGTGCCCAAAAGCGAACTCCCTGCGGATGCGGAACTGGAAGTAGGTATGGAATTTCAAACGGATTCCGCAGATGGTCCGATGGTTCTTTATTTACATGAAGTTCGGGAAACCGATGTAATTCTTAACGGCAATCACCCGTTAGCCGGAGAAACCCTTCATTTTGACGTAACTATCCAGTCAATTCGAGAGGCGACCAAGGAAGAATTGAAACACGGGCATGTGCATGGGCCGGGCGGACACCACCACCACTGATCTTTGTTCACAAAATTTACTCGAATCAATACTCTGAATTTATCTTTCCAGTTGCATTTTTTTATGCCATAAAATAGACTGGTGGAGATTCAGAGTATTTTATAGATTTTTCACCGCCGAAGTAGTCCTTTCTGATAGCTTGCACGCCGATAGCTTGGTTTCTTAAGTTTCCCTGCATTCCTCTAAAGTTCTCTACCTACTCCCATTCAAACTGGGCTTTCTGTCGTTGCGAAATCCGAAATTCAGAGTCCAAATTTAACTTTAGAGGACATTTTATGTCAGTAAACATTTACGTTGGTAACCTTTCTTACGATATGACCGAAGGAAAACTCGGCGAACTTTTTGGAGCACACGGTGCTGTAACTTCTGCAAAGATCATCACTGACCAGTACTCTGGAAGATCTAAAGGTTTCGGTTTTATCGAAATGAAAGACGCTCAAGAAGCAGACAATGCGATCAAAGAATTGAACGGTAAAAACATTTTGAACCGTGAGATGAAAGTAAACATCGCAAAACCAAAAACAAACAACTGGAGATAGTCTCCCGTTTTACTTACGCTGCAGATGTTTTACGACATTTGCAGTGTGAGTCCTTTGATTCCCCTCCTTTTCTTTTATCACACTGATCTCTCTTTCCGATTCTTCCCATTCACCGACACTCGACTTACTTTTTCTCTCTCAATCTTTCCGGTAACAATTCCAGTTTATAACTTTTGGCCATTTTCAATAATTGTTCATCCGTAAGTCCGTGAACATTTTCACCGTTATGTCTGTTTTCCAAAGTGAATGCGAACACCAAATAACCGTAGCTAGATGCCAATTTGAAATAAGGTTCAATTTCCCAATCCAAAGTGAATGTATGATCTATAAATATCTTTTCGACTGAGGATTGCATCGCTTGTTTTGTATTGTTTTCACATTCCTTATAAGCAAGATGGTTCTCTTTGTAATTAAATAGATACTCTCCGGTATCTTTGTTGGTAAAATAAGAATCCACTGAAAATACAGGATACTTTCCTCCTTCGGAAAGTAGTTCCGCAAAGGAAGTTTTTCCACTGCCGGGAAGGCCGCGAATGAGAATCAATGTCTTGGCTTTATCCATATGTTTTGCAGTGAGATTGAATGGGAAGCCGAGGTTCACTAGCTTTTTTTTGAAACCGTTTCATAAAAACTATAGATAAATAAAACCATTTGTTAAGGATGAAGTAGTACTATATATAGGAAAGGTTCTTTATGTCTTATCAAGTTTACAAACTCATGCACATGGTGGGAATATTTTTGCTCTTTCTCTCTCTAGGTGGGGTTGCTCTTTTCACCATCAACGGAGGAACAAAATCCGGAAACAAATGGAAAGCAATCGCTGCCGCCACACATGGATTCGGTCTGATTTTTCTCATCGTTGCAGGATTCGGAATGATGGCAAGATTGGGAATTCCTCATGCTTCTTGGCCGGGTTGGGTTTATGCGAAGATTGTAATCTGGCTTTTGTTTGGCGGATTACTTACATTGGTATACAAAAGACAAAGTTATGCTAAATTCTTATGGTTCGGTTTCCCTGTTTTGGGTTTTTTAGCCGCGTATTTAGCGATTTTCAAACCTTTTTAATTCAAACATATCTCCCGATGAAAAAAGCGATTCTTTTGGAATCGCTTTTTATGTTTTTCCTTTTCATTTTATTTTATTTTATAAAATAGGAAGAACAAAGTTTATTAAGAGGATTTATGAGCACTAGAAAAGAATCAGATTCAATGGGCGAGATCGAAGTTGAATCCAGCAGATATTGGGGAGCACAAACAGAAAGATCATTGCATCATTTTAAAATTGGCGGAGATCGTTTCCCCAGAGAAATGATTCGTGCTTTCGGGATTCTCAAAAAATCCGCAGCCATCGTAAATCATGAATTGGGAATTCTTCCCGCAGACAAAAAAGATCTGATTCTTAAAGCCGCAGACGAAGTTATATCCGGAAAATTAGACGATCATTTTCCATTGGTGGTTTGGCAAACCGGTTCCGGCACCCAAACCAATATGAATGTGAATGAAGTCATATCCAATCGTGCCATTGAAATGGCGGGTGGAACGATGGGTTCCAAAAAACCGATCCATCCGAACGATGATGTAAACAAAGCACAAAGTTCCAACGATACTTTTCCGACTGCAATGCATATCGCCGCAGGAGAACAACTTGTCCACAAACTCATCCCTGCTCTGAAAACCCTACGTACCACTTTGCAAAAAAAATCGGAAACATTCCAATCCGTAATTAAAATCGGAAGGACTCACCTTCAAGATGCAACTCCTCTTACTTTGGGTCAGGAATTTTCAGGTTATGTGCAACAATTGACTTACGGAATCGAAAGAGTCGAAAGAGTATTACCTTCCGTATATCGTTTAGCGTTAGGTGGAACAGCCGTAGGAACAGGACTTAACACTCATCCAGAATTTGCAGTAAAAGGTGCAGCAGCCATTGCAAAGGAAACAGGACTTCCTTTCGTTACCGCTGAAAACAAATTCGAAGCACTCGCCGCGCATGACTCGCTTGTCGAAGTCAGCGGTGTTTTGAAAACAATCGCCGCTTCTCTTATGAAGATTGCAAACGATGTAAGATGGCTTGCTTCCGGACCACGCTGCGGCATCGGGGAAATCAGTATCCCTGAAAACGAGCCAGGGTCTTCCATTATGCCGGGCAAAGTGAATCCGACTCAATCCGAAGCGATGACCATGGTTGCCGCGCAAGTGATAGGAAACGATGTAGCAGTAAACGTAGGCGGTGCTTCCGGAAACTTCGAATTGAATGTTTTCAAACCAGTGATTATTTTCAATGTATTGAATTCGATCCGACTTCTTTCCGATGCTGCGATCTCTTTTGAAGAACATTGTGCACGCGGAATCGAGCCGAACAAAGAAAACATCCAACACAACTTGAACAACTCACTCATGTTAGTTACTGCACTCAACCCGCACATCGGTTATGACAATGCCGCTAAGATCGCAAAAACAGCTCACAAAAACAATTCCACTTTGAAAGAAACAGGAATCAAACTAGGGCTTTTGACTGCAGAACAATTCGACCAATGGGTAAGACCTGAGGATATGATCACACCTAAGCTCTAAATAGGTTCGTTGGTCCATGCTTTTGCTCGCGTAACCTCCGTGTTACGACGAGTGTAAACTGATGGTAAAAATATGGGCACCTCTCCGGCTCACAGCCGGCGAGGGCTTTCTACAAGTTCGGGGTGCGGGAAATAATTTTTTATTTACCTGATAAAATTCAAATCATTGAAGATTGACAAAGGTGAATTCTGCCTATACCTTTCGTCCAAGGTATTTTATGAAAATCATTGCGAACCAACACAAAACATTTACTGTCTTTTTTATTTTTTCTCTTTTCCTCTCCCCTTCTCTATTTTCTCAAACGGACACTTCGTTTCAAATTCAACCAAACTCGAATTTAGAAATAAAATCCGGCGGAAGTGCGGATATTACATTAGATGTTTTCATCCCGGAAGACAAACACTTGTATATAAAAAAAGCGTCCGCACTCAGTTTCAATCGACCTACCGAATTTTCCATTCAAACAAAAGGTTTCGGAGCACTTGTAAAGGAAGCACCTTCTTCTGAAAAAAAGGGGGACGACTTTATTTTACAAGGAAAAGGATCTTCCAAAGCAGGCACGTATGTGCTGACTATTTTCGAAACAAACGGAAGGAGTGTTTCGAAAGTTGCAACGAATGTAGTCTTGGAAATCAATACGCAATGGTGTATCACTGCGAGTGAAAAATGCCTAGAACCGAAAATAATTAAAAAAACTTTAGCGGTAACAATCTCCGGAGAGAAACAGGCAATAGGTGGGATTAAATCAAGAAATACCGGCGGTGTACAATGGATCAGCTCTTTGAATTCTGCAAAGGCCAACGCCAAAAGTTCGAAACAAAATATTTTTGCTATCGTAACGGCTCCGGAATGGTGCGGTTATTGCCAACATATGGAAAATGAAGTATTTTCCAAAGACAATGTAATCAAAACTTTAAATTCCAAATTTGTTCCCTTACAAATATTGGATACTAGTCCGGATTTGAATAAATTCAAATTTGAAGGTTACCCAACTATGTATATACTGGATGGAAATGGGAAAGTAATTGATGCGGAACTTTACGGAAATAATGAGAAAAGTTTTTTAGCAGCTATCAAAAAATACGAATCTTCGCCCGCTAACGACAACAGTACATCAGTAAACAATGATTTAACGGAATCTGCCTTTACATATATTATCAAACAAGAAGTGAAATTTAAAAGAAATCCGGACGGTTCCTGGAATCAAATCATCGGAAACTCTTCCGCCACCCTAACGGAAACGAGCAGAGACGAAAATTACATCATTCTATTCAACGAAAAGGAAAAACAATCGTATGCTTTACCGCTGAAAGGTAAAAAAGCATATTATCTTAAAAACAACAAATGGGAACCTTTTGATTTGGAATAATTGATTTATCAACCGAAACGCTTAACATCCTTTAATGATCAATCGCCTCATCTTAAGTAAGATGAAATTAGCCTTGACAAATCCGAAATTTAGTGATTGATGACGTTACTCGTTTGTCGAAATAAAACAGATTGAGTAAGGCTGGTTATATGTTAGAAGCAATTGCTTTGCTTTTGATCGGACTATGGGTATTCGGCTATGTAACTTCGTATACGATGGGAGGATTCATTAATATCCTTCTTATTGTTGCTGTCATAGTGATCTTGGTCCGAGTCATCAACGGAAAGAAAATCATTTAAAGTCGAAAACACTGACAAAATCAGTTGGAGGTATGCCATATCTTCCAATTGGTTCTATGGTTTAATGAATATCATCGAAAAACCGGTTCCTTTGGTTTTTCATCTTTCTCTTCTAAGATCTTCCCTCCGTTCCGTTCCACAAAACTTCTAAAATCTGTTTTAACAATTTTTCCCGTTTCTCCGCCAGATGTTGGTAAACCAATTTTGGATGATGAAAGCCGACTGTGGCTTCGAAAAATATTTTTCCCAGGTTTGCGGCAGTATCTCCTTGGATTGCTTTTTCATCCAAAGCTTTCTGAAGTAACATCTGAAGTTGGCGATGCATTTCATTTATATGTTTTACAACGAACGGTTTTAAGGATTCTGCCGCCATGTCGAATGCTTTGAAAAGTTCGGGATCCTTTTGCACTTTTTCTTTTTTCAATTGGTGAAAAGAAAGAAACCACTCAAAGATCAAATCCTTGGATGGTTTCTTTTTTTCGGCGATTTTAAGAAGAGTTTCATCGATTCGGTTCAGCCATCTTTGGGAAACGGCATTCAGTAACTCTTGTTTATCGGGAAAATGTTTATACAAAGCGACGTGACTTACGTCTAAATCTTTCGCAATATCAACTAGTCTGAATTTTTCAAATCCGTGCCGACGAATTCTTTCTTCGGCGGCATCGATCGCTTTTTCCCGAATCTCAAGGGGAGTCAGTCCCGTCCTAGGCATAACTCAACTTACTACATGGGCCATTCCTTGTGAAGGATATCTTTCTCCTAAAACTGCGTTTTCATGAAAAATCTCATTCAAGCGGGATTTTTCCTCATCACTCAATTGGATTTCCGTTGCTTTCAGATTTTCGGCAAGCCTAGTTCTCTTGGAAGTTCCAATCAATGTGAGAATGTCCTCACCTTGGTTTGCCACCCAAGCAAGTGCAATTTGAGAAGGAGTTGCTCCTCTTCCATCTGCGATTTTTTTCAATTCTTCCACAAGAAGGTTATTCTTAGTTAGGTTCTCGCTGGAGAATCTGGGAGAAAAGGAGCGAAAGTCTCCCGGTGCTAAATTTCCTGTGATGGTTCCGGAAAGAAGTCCCCTCGATAAAGCACCGTAAGCAACAAGACTGATTCCCAACTCCCTCGTTGTAGGCAGAATTTTTTTCTCGGCAACTCGGGTTGCAAGAGAGTATTCGATTTCCAAAGCGGAAACAGGATGCACTTTGTGCGCTCTTCGAATTACTTCTTCTCCTGATTCAGAAAGACCCAAATAACGAACCTTTCCCTCTTGGATGAGTTCCGAAATTGCACCAACAGTATCTTCCACGGGAACCTCAGGATCAGGCCGAGAAGGTTGGTACAAATCGATATAATCCGTTCCCAATCTTTGCAATGAATAACTGACAAAGTTTTTCACTGCTTGAGGCCTTAGATCATAACCTAGGAATTGGCCGTTATGAGAACGAAGGGCTCCGAATTTGACACTGATAAAAAACTTTTCCCTTTTTCCCTTGATAGCTTCACGTAACAAAAGTTCGTTGTGCCCCATTCCGTAAAAATCACCAGTATTGAAAAAACTGATCCCTGCTTCCAATGCGGCATGAATCGTAGCGATGCTTTCCTTATCATCGCGGGTGTCTTTATTTCCGTAAAAATCGGACATTCCCATACAACCTAGTCCGAATGAGGAAACCAGCGGCCCGCCTTTTCCCAAATTGATTTGTTTTAAATTTCCCATCTCCGTTCTCCAATAGTTACAAATTACATTATATGTAATTTGTAACTAAATAAAGTCAATCCGTTTTTCGAATAATTTCCGGGTAAAGAACCTGTTCGCAATCGAAAGAAGACAGTGAAGTTCGGGAACTCGCGGAGGTTGCCGGGGGAAATTCGTAAGAGGTACCACAAATGTTTTTGGGACCAAACGGGCTTATGGCAAAAAGGCGAACTTATTTGAATAAAATTTCGGGAAACACTAACCTCGCTTTACAAGGAGAAGGTGATATGATAAAAGGAAGACATCGGGTGGCGGGTGGTTAACCCCTCCCAATGTCGATAGGGCGGGGATAGTATTCGAAAAAATCCTTTCATACCAATTTCGGATGATTCCAAAGCGCCAGGGATCGGAGCGAGGAGACCGTCAGGTCTCCGTCCGAAGGACCGAAGCGGATGCGGAGTCGCGGAAGAGCCCGGTCGGGGACTTGAACGGATTTCGGTTATCTAACAGATCCGAGGTGCCCAAAGACGAAAGGCAATTAAAAATAGTTTAAAAGGTTTTGAATTTGATTAAAAGCAAGTGAGATGTTTCTCGCGGTGGCGAAGGCCAGGACGGCCGAAGCTCGCCCGTCGTAACAGGAAGTTACGCGGGCAGGAGCGGGGAACGTCGAACGTTTACTTAGTAACTACTTGGAAAGTAACTCGGCGGTTGATTCCGTCTGTTTCAGAAAAACCGGAAATAGGAGCGGTAGAACCGGATGCTTTCGTAGTGATTCTTTCAGCAGGAATTCCTTGTTTTACAAGTGCATCTTTTACTGCATCGGCACGAATTTGAGAATAATATCCGTTACCTTTTTTAGCGCCTTCTGCTTCTTCCGGACCGGATGCGTCAGCATGCCCGATAATTTGCAAAAGATACTCTGCAGGAAGTTTGTTCAAAGCTTCTTTGATATAAGAAACGTTGTCTTTTGCCCAAGTGTTGAAGTCTTCTTTTTGAACGTCAGCTTGTTTGTAGCTAAATCCTCTTCTACGAACTCCATCCGGATAACGATAATCCTTCAGTGCCGTGTTGATTTCGTCCAAAGCTACCAAATTCAAGTCGCGTGAAGAGACAGTGTTTGAAGTATTGGATGAAGTGGACGTATCTGCTTGTGGTTCTTGCTTTGGTTCTGTAGAAGAACAATTGGAAATAGCGAGCGAAATACCAGCGATGAGGAGAAGATTAAAAATTCCTTTTTTCATCAGTTGACCTACCTTTCAGATTCCATAGTTTAGAACTTTTCATTAGATAACAACCGAAAATGCAAATATTTGTTACTGTTTCCGAAGAATACAATCAATCTCGCCTGGATATTTTCCTAAAAGACAATGCAGGTGATGATTTGTCCCGATCCACGGTACAAAAATGGATCGATTCCGGATTTGTTAAGAATTCGGAAAACCCGGAGAAGCCTCTCAAAAACGGACATAAAGTCTCCACCGAAGAAAAATACTTAATTGAAATTCCTCCCAAACCTCCTTCTCGTTTGGAGCCAGTGCAAATGGACATTCCTGTTTTGTACGAGGAAGAAGAGTTTATGGTGATCCATAAAAAAGCGGGCATTCCTTGTCATAGCGGGCCGGGTGACGACTCCCCTTCGCTTGTGAACGGACTGCTGTATCAATTTCAAAACTTATCCAGTGTGGGTGGAGACAGAAGACCGGGAATTGTACATCGTTTGGACAAACCTACGGAAGGCGTGCTTGTCATTGCAAAATCGGACAGAGCACACGCTGCGCTTTCCAAAATGTTCCAAGAAAGAATGGTCAAAAAAAGTTACTATGCTTGGGTTTTGCAATCGCCTGTGGAAGGAAAAGGTACGATCAATCTACCGATCGGACGCCATCCCGTGGAAAGAATCAAGATGTGCGTCAGAGAAGACGGAAGAGCCGCAGTCACTCATTATAAAACGGAAAAAATAATACAAACCCATACCGGACGAAAGTATTCCTTTTTGTCTTTGGATTTGGAAACAGGGCGCACCCACCAAATTCGTGTTCATTTACAAAAATCGGGCTGCCCTGTTGTAGGCGATAGTTTGTATTCCAGATCCGCAAAAGAATATGCACAATACGGATTGTTGTTATTTTCCAAAAAGATCGAATTTCCTCATCCGTTTCAGGCGGATAAGACGGTGACTGTGGAATTGGATTTTCCCGAAAGATTCAAAACTTTCGAAAGAAAATGTGTTAGTTATTAAATCATAATCAAACTCTAATTGTGATTTATGTTCTTTGTATTAAGAATCCTAGTTGTATCTTTCTTTTTTTGGATTCTCTTTCCCTCTTGGGAAAGGATTTATTTTTATCATTTCGGGGAAGTCACAAATAGTGATGCACTTTATCCCTTTTTATTTGCAGGTGATTTTTGGACCGCTCCTTCCTATGTGACAGGATGGTCTTTTCCTCCTTCCCATTATTTTTTCCCTGATGTATTGTTCTTTATCTTAGGTTATCCTCTCTCAAGCGAAGTTTTTACTCTATATTCCTTTTATGCAGGATTTTGTTTTGTTTTTGTTTATTATTTTTTCCGCCAAATGAAAATTCCAAATTACGCGAGTTTGGCGGGATCTGTCTTTCTTTTGAAATTAGGCGAAATCTCTCCGGTATCCTGGGGGCAATTTTATCTACCGGGATTTCACTCCGCAGAAATATTTTTAGTACTCTGTTTTTTTATTTTATTCAAAAGAAAAGATAAGGCCCGATTTTCTTTCGTTTTTCCTTTCATCCTACTTACTTCCGTTAGTTTACTTTCCGAATCATGGTTTGCCGTTCATTCCGGCCTTCCCCTATTGATTTTATTTTTGGCGGATAAAAACGGTCAGAAATCCAAAACCATTCTTTTTGTAATCGTTTCCATAATTTTATATAAAGTTGCTGTGTTTTATTTGGGTCATCTCGGATTTCGATCTTATTCTCCGAATGAATTTCCGATTAAAAAATTGCTACTGGAAACCTGGGCTTCCTTCAAAATAAATCCCAGTTCTTATCTATCTTCCGTCTTTATCGAAAATGCAAAACTCCCCGTTTCAAAATTCTTATTCCCTGCCTACTGGATCTTCGTTTTGTTTTTTTTATTTTCTTGGAAAAAATTTCAAAAGCAAATCC